>NZ_JAQJCJ010000015.1:0-186304 GCF_030182485.1 Rhizobium atlanticum | reverse complement strand
CAAGATTGCTATCACACCCGGTCACGCTCACGACCTAACTGCGGCGAAAGAGCTGCTTACTGATCTATCCCAAGGTGATATGGTTCTTGCAGACAAAGCCTATGATGCCGACTGGCTCCGCGCGGAGGTCAGAATGAAAGGATCATGGGCGAACATTCCGCCAAAATCCAACCGGAAGAGGCCAGTCGTCTTCAGCCCTTGGCTTTACAGAAAGCGAAATCTCATTGAGCGGTTCTTTAGTAAGCTCAAATGTTTTCGACGGATCGCGACCCGGTATGAGAAGTTGGGCACGAGTTTCGTAAGCGGTGTTTTGACCCCACCTTCCGGATCAGCGCGTGATTGTTGATGTTATTGCCGAACGAGGCTTCGACATATGACGATTACAGGGTTTACGCATGGCACCAGTGCAGACGTGCCGGTGCAACGGTTTGAGGTTTTTACGGGAGCTGGCCGTCGCCGCGACTGGAGCGACGAGGAGAAAGACCGAATTGTCGCCGAGAGCTATAGCGGCGAGGTGTCGGTCAGTGCTGTTGCGCGTCGGCACGGGTTGTCTCCCGGACAATTGTTTACCTGGCGCCGGCAGGCGCGAAGTCAGGCGCAGCAAGACTCGCCGCCGATGTTTGTGGCAGCAGTAATTGATCGTCCGGTAGAGCCGTCTCCGACACTGCGAAAGACGATTACGAGGAGGGCACTTCCAGTTGCGGCAATCGAGCTGGAGGTTGGCGGCGCGGTCGTCAGGATCGCCTCTGGCACGGACAGCGCGACAATTGCTGCTGTGATCCAGGCGTTGAAGGCTCCGTCGTGATTGGTCCGTCCGGTGCGGTAAAGGTGATGATCGCCACCAAGCCCGTCGACTTCCGCAAAGGCGCTGACGGATTGGCGGCGCTCGTGAAAGCCGAGATGGGTGCTGACCCATTCTCTGGCACGATCTACGTGTTCCGGGCCAAACGAACGGACCGGATCAAGCTGGTCTTCTGGGACGGTAGCGGC
Source organism: Rhizobium atlanticum (assembly GCF_030182485.1). Taxonomy (NCBI): domain Bacteria; kingdom Pseudomonadati; phylum Pseudomonadota; class Alphaproteobacteria; order Hyphomicrobiales; family Rhizobiaceae; genus Rhizobium; species Rhizobium atlanticum. The sequence continues at coordinate 185,314 of NZ_JAQJCJ010000015.1, read as the reverse complement.
GTGTGCCTGGTTGCCAAGCGGCTTGAGGATGGCGAGTTCCATTGGCCTCGAATGCAGGACGGCGCGATGCATCTGACGGCCGCCCAGTTCTCGGCTCTGTTCGAGGGATTGGACTGGAAACGCGTGCATACGCCGAGCGAAACGCGCACCCCGATAAAGGCTGGATAGCGGCCGCGACCAATTGAATCATCATCATCCTGCCTCTCGTTCTGAGCTGCAAAATATGCTGTTCTCGATCCATGACGATAACGGCGGACGAGCTTCCGGATGACCTGAACGCGCTGAAAGCGATGGTGCTTTCGCGCGAGGCGGAGAATGCCCGCCTGCGCCAGATCATCAAGGAATTGCAGCGCCACCGGTTCGGTCGCCGTGCCGAGACGCTTCCCGAGGACCAGCTTCTGCTTGGGCTTGAAGAGGCCGAGCAAGTCGAGGCTGCCGGTCTGGAAGACAATGAGCAAGCTTCCCCTGCTGTTCGACAGGCGCAGGTCGCCAAACGGCGCACGAACAGAGGTTCGCTGCCAGCCCATCTGCCGCGCATCGAGATCGTGGTTGATATTGATGACCATGCCTGCCCCTGCTGCCGCAATGACCTGCATCGGATCGGCGAAGACGTCAGCGAGAAGCTCGACATTGTGCCCGCCCAGTTCCGCGTGCTTGTGCTGCGCCGCCCGAAGTATGCTTGCCGGGCTTGCGAAGAAGTCGTGGTCCAGGCTCCGGCCCCGGCAAGACTGATTGAAGGCGGCATTCCGACCGAGGCCACCGTCGCCCAGGTGCTGGTCTCCAAATATGCTGACCACCTGCCACTGTATCGCCAGGCGCAAATCTATAAGCGTCAAGGCATCGACCTCGACCGCTCGACGCTCGCCGACTGGGTCGGTCGCGCCGCCTGGCATCTGCGTCCTGTCCATCAACGGCTACTCGATCATTTGAAGTCATCGTCGAAGCTCTTCGCCGACGAGACGACAGCTCCCGTGCTCGACCCGGGTCGTGGCAAGACCAAGACCGGGCAGCTTTGGGCCTATGCGCGGGACGACCGCCCTTGGCAAGGAACTGACCCGCCCGGCGTCGCCTATATCTATGCCCCGGATCGCAAAGGCGAGCGACCGATGGCCCATCTCGACGGCTTCGCCGGCATCCTGCAGGTCGACGGCTACAGTGGATATCGCCCACTCGCGGCAAAGAACACCGTGTCACTGGCATTCTGCTGGTCTCACGTTCGACGCCGCTTCTATGAACTCGCCGCCGCCGGTCCAGCACCCATTGCGAGCGAGGCGATCAAACGCATCGCCGAACTTTATAAGATTGAAGACGAGATACGTGGCCGCACACACGAGGAGCGTAGCGCCACGCGCCAAGAGAAGAGCCGACCGATCACAGATAGCCTCGCTCCCTGGCTGCGCGAACAACTCGGCCTCATCAGTCAGAAGACGAAGCTCGCCGAAGCAATCCGCTATGCCTTGTCACGCTGGGATGGCTTGACCCGGTTCATCGACGATGGCCGGATCGAGATCGACTCCAATACCGTCGAGCGATCCATCAGGCCAATTGCGCTCAATCGCAAGAATGCACTATTTGCCGGTTCCGACGCCGGGGCCGAACACTGGGCGACGGCACGAACTCAAAGCCGTGGCCTGAAAACAGCGCTTACCGAGTTTCCTCGCCATGACAAAGCTGGCCTGTGTGCGCCTCACGCTTCGCCATAACGAGTCCACGGCCTAATCCCTTCAACTGCAAAAACGATTGTGGGATGTTTATCTTTACGATGAGGCTGAGACGCACAGAGTAGCCGCTCAGTTCGCCTTTAGTGTGCGAGGTAGCCCCAAGATCGGTACATTCAAATCATTCGTCAAAGAGGATGGCGCCATAGTCGGTGGCGCCATGCAAGATATGGATGATGACTACCTTCGCGGTTTCGACGCGGTAGAAGATCAGGTAGTTGCCATGAACACGATGACGAATACCATGGTGCTCGTAGCGAGGGATGAGGGCGAAGCTGTTCGGACTATCGACGAGATCCACACATTTGCTCCGCAGCTCCCGGATAAATGACAGGGCGCGCAGCGGATTGTTCTCAGCGATATAATCGGCGATTTGCTCAAGGTCGTTTTCCGCCTCGCTTGAGAACTCAAGCATCATGCCGATTTTTCGGCATTGTCAGCCATCGCACGGTATTTGGCGTCGAGACGGTCGAAAACATCGCTCGCCGGCTTCGTTCGACCGGCGTCCGCATCGGCAATGCCGCGCATGATGGAGGCGTCCAGCGCGGCGAGCCGGGTCTCGCGGTCCTGGATTAGTCGCACACCTTCACGCAGGACTTCGCTTTTCGAGCCATAGCGCCCAGTATCGACGAGTTGCTGGATATAGCTTTCGAGCTGTTTTCCTAGTTCGGCGCTGATCATGCGGTCCTCCGTCTGATAGCGAGATAGAATAGGTTCTTTATCAACTATTATCAAGAGACATGCTCTTATGCCACTCCCATGGCCAGCCGTGCAAGGATGGCAATGCTGACTTCGAGGCGATCAAGGAAACGGCGAAGCAAGTTCCGACGATTGTCTCCATCTATCTGGCGCGAAGGAGCAAGAGAATTGGTTCTAACCGCATGGCACGACGATAGCGCAAAAGGGACGCCTATGCACAGTCGTTCGCTGCTGCAGGAAGGATTTTGCTCGGACGTGGACCCCGGGCCAGCGAAATGACTGGTGCGAGTAACGGAATGGATTCCGCAGCCAGATTGGCAAGTTAGAGCTAATTGACCATCTTCAGAACCATGTAATCCTGTTCTACATTGTCACGTCACCCCCTGCTGGCGGCAAGGATTGTACAAGATGCCCCGCGAGAATGCGGGGTTTTTTGCCGGCATGTTACTGGAACTGCACTACAAAACCACGGCGCCCGAAAGCCAGACCTTAGTCCGTCTTTTTCCTAGTAAGATTCGAGCTAGATTTTCTTCATCCTTGTCGAGAGGACGCCAGGGAGGTTTTAGCAATGTTGCTGCGTATCCAGTCAGAACCTCCCTGGCGAAGCAAATAACACTTGCCAAGCTGAGTTAAACCATGTCCAACGCGGTAGTGGAACTTAGTCAGTTTCTCTATCGTTGAAGTAACAGGAAAGCACGGGTGTTCCTCCTGTGCGATCCGTTGTCAAGACTTGCCCCGTTTCGGCGGGGCTTTTTTTGTCCGGCATCGTACCGGAACCACATTGGGACAATGAGGTTAACTCACCGGATCGCGGGAGAAAGCCAGTTAGTTCAGTTCGCGTAATGCCTTCCTCTTACGATCCGCTGTTGGGTCGTGCGGAGTCAATTTACCGGTCCGCTCCCAAGCGACGCTCCGCACGGCCCGACGTCTCAAGACATCTGCCAAGTTGAACCTTTGCATTCCCGCCCTACCTTAGCATCGGGGAGTAAGGGCGTTATGATCCCGTCCCAAGTATTCCAAACCCAGATCGTTTTGAATGAAGCCGAAGTGGCCCTCTGCCAAAGGGTCTTCGATCACGTCATATCGGTGAAGAAGATCACCTCGGACCCGCAGCGCCAGGACCTCGCCTGTCGGATTATCCAGTCGTATCAACATGGCGTGAAGGATGAGGATAGTTTGTTGAGGCTGATTATTGATTACCCATCGTAGATCCGGACCACGTACTCCACGCCCCCTTTAATCTTGCCGGCCTTTGATCGTCTGGCGACGGGAATCCCAGAAGCCCTTCGTACTCGGCTTCCGGAGCGCCGTAACAACCATCGGCAACATCGAGGAGAATCTGGCGGTCCAAAATCTTGACGTTCCCTCGCGTCGACTTGATGGCGCGCATGCCCTCCAGGATATGCAGATGGTCGGTGACCCCAGATCGCCTCACGCCAAGCATCAACGCCAAAAACTCGTGAGTAACAGGCATATCGTCCACGAGAAGACGGTCATGGCACATAAGCAGCCATCTCGCGAGACGCTGGTGAGAGAAGAAGCCGGCGAAGCCCTCAGAGAACTGGTTGGCAGGGCCATCTTAACCAATCAGGCGGAAATCCCGCAGGCAATCGAGATTTGGGAAGCCCACGGTCAACTGGCTGCCGAAGTACATATTGGTGCAGCGATACCCCAAATCGTAAATCGAAACCGAGATCGATAGCGCCGGTAATCAGTTGATCTTCAAACCGGTGTCGCAGCCACCCACAGGCATCGGTTGCGGGGAAGCCGCTAGATGCTGGATGACGATCACTCGAAAAAGCGACTTACCGAAGTTGGACTCGTTTAGGCAGCGGCGGCGCGGCTGAACCCGGTTGGAAGAATTGAAAGCGCGTGCAGCGAATAAGGCGCGGCTATCGGTCATCTGATATCCTTTGCCATTTGTTCTGAACAACCTTCATCGGGGGAGAGCACCCCTTCGCCCCAAGACAGATACGAGAAAGGTCGCGCCAGCTGGCGAGCTCCCACAGCAACGACCTCCTCCGGATTAAAGAAGACGACCGGGGCATTGCCCGCGTATTCGAATGACCCCTACCTCTCTTCGCCATCATGCAGCGGTCTGCACCCCGAGAGCAGCCCTGGTCGCACGGCGCATGCGTGCACCATGGGTACGTGCTCGGTCGATGTTTTCCACGGCTTCGGTGACTGTATCGACGATTATGCCGGAGACACCGGCGTCAATCACTTCCGGTACGGAACCGCAGCCAAACGCAATGACTGGGGTGCCGCATGCCATAGACTCGATCATCACTACTCCGAAGGGTTCTGGCCAGTCGATCGGGAACAGCAATGCACCGGCATTGCCGAGAAACTCCGCCTTTTGATGTTCGTTGATCTCTCCGACGAACTCCACGTTTTGATGGCTCTTTACCAGAGGCTCGATCACGGTTTCCCAGTAATGCTTGTCGACATTGTCGATCTTCGCCGCGATCTTCAGGGGGATCCCTGCTTTAGCAGCGATCTGGATGGCTCGATCGGGTCGCTTCTCCGGCGAGATGCGCCCGAGGAAAGCAAGATAGTTTCCTTTCGGCTTTGCGGTGAAGGGTAGAATCTCGTCCGAGAGCCCATGGTAAACGGTGCCGGCCCAGTTGACCGGCGGCATGGGCTGTCGCTGATTGTTTGAGATCGACACCAGCGGTATGTCCGGGAAGGCTTGGTAGAATGTTCGAAGGTCCGGTAGATCCAACCGTCCGTGCAGCGTCGTCACGGTTCGGTCTGCGAAGTCCATAATCAATGGGAAATGCAGCAGATCAATGTGGAAGTGTAGGACATCGAATTCGTGTGCCCGGCGGCGAACCTCCTCCAGCATGGCAATATGGTGCGGCACGTGGTCCCTGACTGCTGGATTGAGACGCAGGGCGATGCGCGAGCACGCTACCAGTTTGGCGTCAGTAACAGAGTCGCCGCTGGCGAAAAGCGCGACCTGGTGGCCCTGACGGACCAGCTCGTCTGTCAGATAAGAGACGATGCGCTCCGTTCCGCCGTAAAGCTTCGGTGGGACGCTTTCAGCAAGGGGTGCGATCTGGGCGATCTTCATCGGAAAGCCTCCTCGAATGAGCGGAGCATCCTCTTGGATGCCGCGCGATCATCAGATGTAGAACTTGAACTGATGCGCCGCGTTCCGTAATCCTTTTCCATTAGCCGAGTTGGCCTGAAAGTTGAATCGGGGCGCCGCCACGGTTCCTTGGCTGATGAGGATCAAAGGTCAGGTATCCTGACGAGAAATCGCAAGCTTTGTTCGATTGAGCGGACATGGCTGTCGGGGCAGGGATTCGAACCCTGCGTCACAGCTCGAAAGCTGGAAGCAACCTCGGACACCCGAGGGATGGGGAGAGCGCCACGCTCCGATTACGCTTACGCCCGACTACCGCATTAACCCCCAGGGCCTTGTGTTTGTTCCTTGGTCGCGGACCATACCAATAAAAACATGAGGCAGTCGAAAGCTGCTGAGCAACCTGCAAGAGTAACCAATCCGCCCGCCAACTAGATTGCTGCCACCGTGTCCCTGGTGCGAACATCCCCCTCATAAATGCCGACAACTGCCCCGTTGCAGGAATTGCGGTGGCAGGTCACGCTCCTCGCGTCTTCAGACCGCACCCTCTGCCCTGGTTAGGAGAACTGGTGCAGAACCTCCGCACCAGCTCCGAGCACTCCGGGATCAACCGTCTTCTTTGACGCGATAGGCATCCGGAAGGATGAAAATCTCGTCGGCACGCCCGTATCCGCCGTCCTTCACTTCCTCGATCAGTACCATTGTGTGTGGCCGTGCCGCCTCGGAGAAGTACTCCACCAGCATGTCGGTGGCGCGGTGCACGATTTCTTCCTTCTGGTAGCGGCTAAGCGCGCCCTCGGGTGTCTCTATGTTAACGAATGGCATTGAAATCTCCTTTCTTGTGGGTTCTGCTTCAGATCATGCCGCCATTGGCGCGTAACACCTGACCGTTCACCCAACCGCCTTCCGGGCCGGCCAGGAAGGAAACGACTGAGGCAATGTCATCCGGTTGGCCCAGGCGCCCGAGCGGAATGGTACCAACGATTCTCTGGACCAGCTCGTCGGGCTTGCCGGACATGAAGAGTTCGGTCTCGACGGGACCGGGCGCCACCGCATTGACGGTAATGCCGCGCCGGCCGAGTTCCTTCGCGGCGACGTGCGTGATCGCCTCGACGGCGGCTTTGCTTGCCGCATAGACGCCGTAAGTCGGCCCGTAAGCGCCGACGACGCTTGAAGAAAAATTGATGATGCGCCCACCATCGCGGAGCCGACGGGCTGCTTCGCGAACGGCGCGGAATGTCCCTGTGAGGTTTGTGGCCATCTGCTGCTCGAAACTCGCGTCGTCCATATCGGCAATCGGAGCCAACTTTATTATGCCGGCATTGTTGACCAGTATGTCGGTCCCGCCGAAGCGTTCGTCGGCCGCGCTGAACAGATCGGCAGCTGCGGCTGGAGCGCTAATGTCAGCCTGCACTGCGAGAGCCTTCCCCCCGCCCGATTCAATGTCTGCGACGACCGCATCAGCCGCCTGACGGCTCTTTGCGTAATTCACCACGACGGCAATGCCGTCTTGCGCCAGCCGAAGCGCTATGGCTCGGCCGATCCCTTTCGATGCGCGGTGACGATAGCGACGCGCTGCCCTTTGATGCTCATTGTAACCTTCTCCTTTATGACGGAACAGGAGATATCGATGGTGTCCCGGGAGAACAATCCACCAACATTTGACATGAGAATTCGTCTGTGGTGAATAAAGATATGGATCGACTTGACCGCATGCAGCTCTTTATCCGGGTCGTTGAGCGGCGTAGCTTCGCCGCGGCGGCGTCCGACCTTGGGCTTGCCCGTTCCACGGCCACCGAGGCGATTAAAAAGCTAGAAGGCGATCTCGGCGTTCGCCTTCTTGAGCGAACGACCCGGCATGTCGCGCCGACACTGGACGGCGCAGCCTTCTACAGGCGATGTGTGGCGATCCTCGCCGAGGTAGACGAGGCGGAAAACGTCTTCCGTGACATGCAACCGCGCGGCCTGCTGCGCGTCGACGCGCACCCTTTGCTGACACGCACATTCCTGTTGCCGCGACTCAATGAGTTCCTCGATCGGTATCCTCTGCTGGACCTGCAGATCGGGCAGGGCGACCGGCTGGTAGATCTCGTCAGGGAAGGTATCGACTGCGTCATCCGCGCCGGAGAGATTTCGGATAGCGGCCTGATCATGCGTCGTCTCGGGATGATCGCTGAAATCACCTGTGCCAGCCCAGCCTATATATTAAGGCACGGAATGCCACGCTCCCCAGACGCGATGGAGGGGCATCGCGCCGTTGGTTTCATATCCTCCCGTACCGGGCAGATCATGCCTCTCGAGTTCACGGTCGGCAACACTGTCCGTTTCGTATCCTTGCCGTGCCGGCTGACGGTCAACAACTCCGACACCATGACCGATCTCGCCCGCCTCGGCTTCGGCCTCATTCAGGCGCCGCGTTACCGCCTCCAGCGGAATCTGGACGAAGGGACGCTGGTCGAGGTCCTTGCCGACTATCTTCCTCCGCCGACACCGCTTACCGCGCTCTATCCGCAGAACCGCCAGCTTTCGCCGCGGGTGCGCGTATTCCTCGACTGGATCGTCGAATTGTTCTCCAAAGCTGAATTCTGACGGTCGGGCGCGATCCCAAATATCCAGCTATCTCCGGAGATCTGCCAAGACCGATTGCTCGCTCCGTGGAATAGCTAATCGAAAGGAGCAACAAGCAAGGTCTACACCTTAGAGGTATGCGAGGCGTCGGCCTTTTCGCGCGACATGGCTTTCGCCAAATGTCGCTCATCTTGCTTCGATGCGATTGAACGGTCGAACAGCGTCTTTGGCAAGCGGCGTGTCCTTACCGCTCCATAGACAGGGTTAAAGCCGATCTTGCAGCTCATACGTTGAGCTGATCACCTCATTCCACGCCCAGTTCTGGAGGAGTCGAGTCGCCAATTGATCGCCGTTGACCTGCCACGGGTAATTTCCTCGAGATTGGATTAGAGTCCGGCCTCTTGAAGGGCGGACAAATGAAAAAGCAGAGATTTGCTGAAGTCCGGGGTCAGGAATTTGCTTTCCGTCATTGTCACCTCCTTCGGCGGCAGTGGCCCGGAGCCGAGTCGCCGAATCGTAAGCCAATCTTCATTGTGGAGGTGAAGTCGGGACATGACACAATGAATAACCGGCAAGATCGTAAGATCGTTCGGCATACCATTGGAGGCTCATTCACCCCAGCCAGTACCTCGCTCCCGGCCCTTTTCGCCCTGCCACGTCGGCAGGGTTCGCCAAGCGACATCGATCGATCGACAGGCAGCCGCAACCGATGCATTCGCCAAGACCGGACCGTAGGCGCTGTAACTCGGCTATGCGCTGGTCGATACGCTTTGCCCACGCGCTCGACAGCCGCGACCAATCCCGACGTGACGGTACGCGATCGGCCGGCAGCTTAGCGAGCTCGGCGCCGATCTCCTCAAGCGTCAGCCCGATCCGCTGTGCAAAGACGATGAAAGCGATCCGCCGCAATGCGGACCGGTGGTAGCGTCGGTGTCCCGAGCCGGCGCGCTCGGATGCGATCAGCCCACGCTCCTCATAGAAGCGCAGAGCTGATGAGGCAACGCCGCTGCGTCGCGACACGTCGGTGATGGTCAGCATCGGATCCATGTATAAATAAAAGCACGAAGCTCTCTTGACTTCAAGTTCACTTGAACTTGTAGCAGTTACGCGTACCCATTGAAGGAGCACCGCAATGCAGGCGAATATCGATCTTCAAGGACTTCGCGTAGGGATCACCGGCGGCACTTCCGGCCTCGGGCTGGCGCTTGTGCGGCAGCTTGCCGGGAAGGGTGCGAGCATTGCCTTCGTCGCCCGCACCGCCGCGAATGTCGAGCGCGTCGCAGCCGAGACGGGCGCGTTTGGCATTGTCGCCGACATCGGCAAGAAGGAAGACATCTATCCGATCGCGATGCAGATCAGTGCCAATCTTGGCGGGGTCGACGTCCTGATCAACAATGCATCGAACCTCGGTCCTGTGCCTCTGGCGCTTCTTGCCGACACGGAGTGCGAGGAGCTGGAGGCGGCGCTTGCTGTCAACCTGCTTGGCGTCTTCCGGCTGACGAAAGCTCTGTTCGGTGCGCTTGCCGCGTCCGCGCGCGAGGGCCGCGGCGCGCTGGTGATCAACATCTCCAGCGACGCGGCGGTCAACGCCTATCCCGGTTGGGGCGCATACGGCGCGAGCAAGGCAGCGCTTGCCCATCTGACGGCAATTTGGGACGAGGAGTCGAAGCCAGATGGAATAAGGTTCCTTGCGCTCGACCCTGGCGATATGGACACCCCGCTGCACGCGTTGGCGCTCCCGGACGCCGATCCTTCGAGCTTGAAAGACCCGAAACTGGCCGCTGCCGAGATCCTCGAAACGATGATCGGGGCGTTGTCGGCTCACGCTGCGCTTACCGCCGGAGCCCACGCATGATCGCCGCTGATCGCCCCGATCGGCAATCGGCCAGGCTGTTCGTCGTTGAGGCGGACGGCACGATGCGCGACCTGCCGCGGGCTCACCTCGGGACGTTATTTGATCCTGGCGATCTGGTTGTCGCCAACGACGCCGCGACCTTGCCTGCCAGCCTGCACGGCACGCATCTCCAATGCGGAAAGGCGATCGAGATCCGCTTAGCCGGCTGGCTATCAGCTTCCGCTCCAGTCCGCTTCATGGCGATAGCCTTCGGCTCTGGCGATCATCGCACCCGCACGGAAGATCGGCTGCCGCCGCCTGCGCTGTCATCAGGCGATCGCCTCCAGTTCGGCTCACTTGAAGCCAATGTCGAGCGCGTTCTCGACCATCCTCGTCTTGTCGAGCTCAGCTTCCAGGGCACCCGAGCAGCCATGTTTGCAGGACTGGCGCAGCATGGCTGGCCGATCCAATACGCGCATGTTCCCGAGCCGTTAGCACTATGGGATGTTTGGACGAGAATTGCCGCCCGGCCGGTCGCGTTCGAGGCGCCATCCGCTTCCTTCGCGCTCGACTGGCGCACACTGCAAGCTTGGCGTCGTCGCGAGATTGGTTTTGCAACACTCACGCATGCCGCGGGCATTTCTTCCACCGGCGATCCCGCACTCGACTCGCGCCTTCCCTTTGACGAGCCTTACCACATCCCTGAATGCACCGTGGGGCAGGTCGCGCGGGCGCAGCTCAGAGGCAGCCGCATCATCGCGATCGGCACCAGCGTCGTGCGCGCACTTGAAGCAGCCGCCAATCCCGATGGCAGCGTGCGTGCCGGAGATGGTATTGCGACAGGCCGCATCGGCCGTGGCACTCCGCTCCACGTCGTCGATGCGGTTCTCACCGGCGTCCACCAGCCCGGCGAAAGCCATTTCGAGCTGTTGCGCGCCTTTGCCGACGACGGCCTGCTCGCCAGCGCCTCCGCAGCTCTCACGGGATGCCGCTACCGTGCGCATGAATTCGGCGATTCGATGCTCCTCAATCGTCAACAGCGGCTCTATCGCGCGAACCTTCCCGGGGCACATGATCATCGATCTTAAGCTGCAGATGCTGTTGGAGTTTTATTCCGGCCACCGCTGATATCTTCTTGAGAGTTATTCGATCGATAGGACAGTTTGCATCGCCGTGCCTTGGCTGGCTCGCCGGCGCTGAAGCGTGGCGTCAGGTCGGTTCGAACATTGGCTCGCGCAGGGCGGTGCTCGGCGCCATCGTGATCAATGGCAGGATCTAGCAGGAAGCCGACCTGGAACACCTCGTCGCTCAGCAGCTCCTCGATCTCTCGGCCGATCTGCCTTGCCTGCCGGGCGCGACAGTGAGTTCCGGCCGCCGACCGGCCGCGGCGGCGACGAGTTCGCGCACGGCTCTCTGGGCAGTCCGAATTCTCGCGAACGGCCGGCGCCGGGGCTTCGGCTGAGAGATATGTTTATGCCGGACCTTTGATATCCATAGCCGGAGAACAAGGGCAGGAATTTTCATTAGATTTGCTGCTGACTAATGATAGCCACTGCACCGCGGTGATTCGATTGCCATCAACTGCAAGCAGATGCTGAATGACGGGTTTGGTTCTGCTCTCATCAAGGCGACAGAGACCGGATAATCGGAAAAGTCGGACTATTTTGGTGTTTAGTTGCGGGGATGGGCGGGCTTATGCAATGAAGCGCCTGCCTTTCGGCCGCCGCCTGCAGACGCTTGTCCTTGGTCCATAATGCCGCTCGCCGATCAAGCAGTATCGAGGCGAGCAAGTGGGCATCGGTATAGCCGATGCCCATACTGAGGATGCCGTGACGGTCGATCATTGTCATCACTTCGTCGTGCGTTGCGACGAACGCTTGGCGCTGGGCTGCCAGAAATGTAATCACACGCTCGCGATCTCGAAGGCTGCCAAGCGCCGGTTCGCCGACCACAGCCGGATGGCAGAGTAGACGATCGTGCTCAATGATCGTCCGAAGCTCCGCATCAATTTGGCGAAAATGATCGATCCATATAGAAGTGTCTGCCAGTATCACTTGGTCGTCGGGCTCCGGCGACGTGGAGCTGCCTCCGCATCGGGCATAGTTCCACCGAACGCGATCAGGCGTTTTCCGGACTCTACTCGGACAAGCGTCTCCAACGCCTGGCGGACGAGAGCAGCGGTTTCTTTTGTGCCGGTCAGGGACCTGGCCCTCTCCATAAGAGTGTCATCGAGATTGATAGTCGATCGCATCGTCTATTATCCTTGTACTGATGTTCTAAATAGCACCATTTGGTGAAAATCTACGCCTAGGTCCCGCGTTGATACCTCCGACGTCATGACAAGAATCAAGCGGCGACCTGTCGCCCGAGATAATCCGATCTGACCAGCATGGCGCGATCGTCTACTGTCACAATCAAGCCGGATTGAGGAACTCCTATCGGGGAACGTGCTTGGACTTTTGTAGTTGCGTTTGTAACCAATCCATACAGTTCAGAGAGGACCAGGGCCGTTCTGGTACAGAAAATACAGAGCGGATTGCGGCGCACGAGTGGAAGCGAAGTGGCAATTTGTGGTCTGGTGTCGCCTCATCCGGTAACACTGATTGAAAAAAGAAATAGGTGCCCCAGCCAGCTATTCCTGACTGACTTGTGCCTCTGAAGGCAGTCTGTTGCCGCAGGCAAAATCCACGAAGGCACGCAGCGGCGGCGGCATCTGACGCCGGCTGGGATAATAAAGGTGGAAGCCGGGGAAGGGGGGTGTCCAGTCGTCAAGTATGCTGACCAGCCGGCCCGCGGCGAGATGTTCCGCCACGTGATGATCGAAGATATAAGCTATCCCGACACCATCCAGCACGGCCCGCAGCATCAGGTCGTTGTCGGTAGTACTGAGCGGCCCCGAGACGGCCACTTCGAGCTTCTCGTCGCAGCGTTCGAATTCCCAGAGATAGAGGCTGCCATCCGTCGGCCACCGGGAAGCGATGCAAGAGTGGTCGCGCAGGTCGCGCGGCGTTTGCGGCATGCCGTGGCGCGCGACGTAGCCCGGCGAGGCGATGACGACGAGCCGCATCTCACCGCCGAGCTTTACACTTACCATGTCCTTTTCCACCATCTCGCCTAGTCGGATGCCGGCATCGAAACGACCGGCGACAATATCGGTAAGTTTGTCATCCACGATAATGTCCATGATGATATCGGGATAGGCTGCATTGAAGGGAGCAATCAACGGCGCCAGCGTGTGGACGATCGCGACCCGCGGTGCGGTGATGCGCAGGAGACCGGCTGGCTTATCGCGCAGCGCCGCAACATCCGCTACTGCCCGGTCGAGATCGGCAAGTGCGGGCACTAGTCCGGCAAGCAATCGCTGGCCAGCCTCGCTCGGCGCCACGCTGCGTGTCGTGCGGTTGAGCAGACGGATTCCCATTCGTTCTTCGAGTGTGCGGATCGTCTGGCTGAGTGCGGAGGCCGACATGCCGAGCCGGGCAGCCGCGCGGGCAAAGTTGCCATGTTCGGCAACTGCCACGAAAGCCCTGAGTTCCGCATAATCGCTGCCGCGCATTATGCTATCTTCTCTAAAGAAGTCATGTCGATAATGTAGCATTGTGGCGAGTATCGGCAAGGCGCATCTTCTGTCTGCAACACAGGAGATTATCCAATGTCAGATAGAACAACGAACACCCTGTCCCTTGACCGCTATCGTCTCCTCGGCCGTTCCGGCCTGCGAGTCTCGCCGCTCTCGCTCGGCGCCATGACCTTCGGAACCGATTGGGGCTGGGGCGCCGACGAGCAGGAATCGCGTCGCATGTTCGACGCCTATGTCGATCGCGGCGGCAATTTCATCGATACTGCCAATCAGTATACAGGCGGAACCTCGGAAAGACTGATCGGTCGCTTTGCCGAAGGCCGCCGCGACGAGCTTGTCATTGCCACCAAATATACTATCACCTCACGCCCGAAGGATCCGAACTCCGGCGGCAATCACCGCCGCAGCATGGTTCGCTCTGTGGAAGACAGCCTGAAGCGGCTGAACACCGATTACATCGATCTTTTCTATCTGCATGCCTGGGACTTCACGACTTCGGTCGATGAGGTCATGAGGGGGATGGACGATCTCGTGCGTGCCGGCAAGATCGTCTATGCTGGCATTTCCGACACGCCGGCATGGCAGGTGGCGCGCATGCAGACGCTGGCGGATCTGCGCGGCTGGGCCCCTCTGGTAGCTCTGCAGATCGAGTATAGCCTGATTGAGCGCACGGTTGAGCGTGAGCTGATGCCGATGGCTCGTGAACTCGGCCTCGGCGTCATCCCCTGGTCACCGCTCGGCATGGGCGTTTTAACAGGGAAATACAGCCGTTCCGATCTTGACATCGGAGCCGGCACGGCAAGTGCCGTCGGCACCCGCAAGAATGTGGCTGCCGGCAACGGCTCGCTGAGCGAGCGCAGCCTCGGTATCGCAGATGTCGTGAAGCAGGTCGCGGCCGAGATCGGCAAGACGCCTGCGCAGGTGGCGATCGCCTGGACGCTTACCAATCCTGCCGTGACTTCTCCGATAATGGGTGTGAAGACGATGGCTCAGCTTGAAGACAATCTCGGTGCGCTCGATGTCGTATTGTCGGAGGAGCATCGCACCCGCCTCGCTGAGGCCAGCGCCGTCGTTCTCGGCTTCCCGCACGATTTCCTCGCCAAGCCACTGACGCGCGGCGTCATGTTCGGCGAAGCGACCATCGAGCCGCGACGCTGAGTACGATCGTTCGACGCAGAAAAACGCGGCGACGGTCGAAGAATCGAACGCCGCCGCCATACACCAGCGACTGAGTTCAGCGCCTTGTCGTAACGTCCGGCTCAGGCCAGTACGCCATGAATGTGGTGCAGCTCGCGCGACGATTCAACGCCGGAGGGCTACGATTGCTGCCGCTCCGATGTGATAGCTTACGACGCCAGTGATTGCTTTGGTGTGCGATGCCGGAGTTTGGAAGCTTGGTTGTTAAAGCAAGGTCGCTGCTGGCCGCCGTTACGATGTCGGCCGCAGTTGCTTCCGTGCCGAGGGTAACTGTCGCGCCGACCCGCTGACTGTTTGGCGCCTCCTGATGGCGCCGATGACTCTGGAGGCGAGGGGGCGGGACGACTGAACAGTATCCGCGACGAATACGTCCGCCGCTCCGATCTCGATGGCCAAATCACATCGGCTGGAATCCAGCATCAAGGATCTTCGCGAAGAGCACCGTGAGACGTCGAAGGAAACCACCCGACGGCTCGATGCCATCATTGCGTCACTGGCGAAAAACAACGCGTGAGTGTCGGGCGGCGACGCATCGCTTGGGCGGAAACGGGAAACTTCGACTGGTCAATGGACCGTGATTGGGCTCGGAGAGGTGAGATCAATGCAGATGGCTGGCGCAGTCTCCAGATCAAGGGTCCAACAGGGTGGGATTATCGGTTTCATTGCGTGGGTTCTGTCATAATCTATAATTTCCACAGCCACCTGAAATGGCAGATCTCCTGCACCCTGATCGTAGCGCCTGATTGTCTTGATGAATTTCCCGGAGGTCTTCGATATCCAGATTTCTATCGCCGCGCTCGATTCGTAGCGGTGCCAGTACGCGGAATAGTGAAGAGCAAGACCCACTTCGGTTTGCGCGTCTTCGAGCTCTTTACAAGACGTGAAGACTGGCAGTCCCGAATTTGCATCGAGTGGGGTAAGAATAGGCCGCCTTCCTTCACCCCAGCCGCCATTTTCGATTCTGTAATAGAGGAGATTGTCTATCGCTCGCGTCTCCATGTAAGGCCTGAGATGACCATCTTCTTGCAACTCCGATAAGGTATAGCTGTAGCGCCCGCTATTACGCGTATTTTCGTACGCGCGGTTGACGGCATAGCAGGATTTATCCTCCCCATTGAACGCCTGATGAGAAGAGCGACTATCTTCCGCGCCGTGAGCGGTTGCAATTTTGATCAGAAATAAACAAAAAGCGGCTGCAGCAATAATACGCATGGAAACCTGCGAATGAAATGACGGGTCGAGTCCCAATGATCTCACTTACCCGGAGCATTGATGTCTGCGCAATTTCATACCTTGGCGACGTCGACGTTAACCGCAAAATAGTTTCTACCACCAGGGTAAGGTGGTATGTTCATGACGCGCCACTGAAGACGGCTAATGCCTTAACAGAATCGCCAAGGGACTGAAGATGCGAAGATACGTTTTTAGTTTTCTAAGAATTTTGGTGATAAACGAAGAGAAATATGGCCTTTATGCTATAATAACTGGGCTTTTAATTTCCGTCCTTGCCTGGATTCCTCTTGTTGTCTTGGCGACCACTTTGTCATCTGAGTCATCGATCGGGCCAGGGCTCGCGATGTTGTGTGTGCTTTTTATATTTTCGCCCGTCGTTATTTTGTTTTACGCTTCATTTGCTTTGTTATCTGATGAGGTTTCTGGATATTTAACGGGGCGAACGCTGATTGGAAAAGAACCTGGTTCTCTTAAGCGCAAAATTCGGCAGATGGCGGGTATCTAAGACATGGGAACTAAAGCGGACGTCGCCGCGTAGCGCAGCTCCATCGATCCGGTGAGTTAACCTCATTGTCCCAATGTGGTTCCGGTACGATGCCGGACAAAAAGGCCCCGCCGAAGCGGGGCGAGTTTTAACAACAAAGAGGGACTGACCAAGTTCCACTACGGCGTTGGACATGGTTTAACTCAGCTTGGCAAACAAAGGTGTTATTTACTTCGCCAGGGAGGTTCTGACTGGATACACAGCAACATTGCTAAACCTCCCTGGCGTCCTCTCGACAAGGATGAAGAAAATCTAGCTTGAATCTTACCGAGAAAAAGACGGACTAAAGTCGGGCTATAGAGAGCGGTGGTTTGTAGTTCGCTTAAGTAGATGCCAGACAAAAAAGCCCCGCATTCTCGCGGGGTGAGCACCGTGGGGTTATTTTGTAGGCATTGCGCACTTAGGCGCCGCACAACTATGTTGCTCGAAATTCTGTCTAATAACAATAAGTATTACTTTATCATTTATGCTTATTGTACGATTTGGGACCAAGGCGGAAAACAACTGGATCTCGAAAGACCACTTCTTATTATTTATCATGCCGCTCAGCGCCGTTATTTGCTGACCCCAAGCAATTTGTCTCCTGTGTGTTGGGCGGCCCCTCGCGCTATATGAGTGACGTCAGATTCTCCGCCGAAGTTCTTTCTGAATACGTGTTGCTTGGCCGGCCGCGTAGGCTCGCGCGAATTCCTCTTTAATAAATTCTTTTTCCTGCGTTCCGCCGTGATCGACAATGGACACGACCCACACGCCGTGGCGTTCAAAGACGGTGACAGAATTCTCGATCATTGCCCGCTCCTCAACGCCTTTGACTGCTACCCACCGAGCCGGTTCTTTAAATTATAGGGGTTGACCGCGGTTGCTGTCGAATATCTCTAGATTGTGGAATTATCAGAATTTCTGCGCGCAGTAGCTGCGTCGATGGCGAGCCAATCGGCCCTGAATTTTGCAACAATAAACGTTCATTGGAGGTTCATCCGGCAGGTGTAACCGTAGCAGGGTTGGCGAACGTACCAAGGAGAGTGTCATGGTTTTCGTCGCATCGACTAAGTCATATCGCATCTCGCACAAACTTCTTCTCTCCGCTGCCGGCTCTCTGGTGGCTGCTTTCATGATGTCGTCGCCGGCGTATGCGCTGACGATGAAGGAATGCAGTACAAAATATCAGGCCGCCAAAGCCGACGGCTCTGCAAAAGACATGAAATGGAACGATTTCCGCGCGAAATTCTGCGGCGCGGACGCTGCAGCCGCCGATAAGGAAGACGAAGCGGATGTCGCAAAAACAACCGACAAAGAGCCGGAAAAGCCCACGACCGCGGCTCCGAAAAGCGTGAAGTTCCCGAAGGCAGTCGACAAGAAATACTCGAGCGAAACGCCTGCCAAGGGCCGGTTGCACACCTGCGTTGATGCCTATCACGCTGCCAAGGATGCCGGCACGCTCGGCGATCTGAAGTGGATCCAGAAGGGCGGCGGCTATTGGAGCCTCTGCAACACAAGTATTAAAAGCGCGGGCTGAACGGAGCCACGCTACTTCCAGAAATGGAGGCCGCTATGCAAGTGGCCTCTTTGTCTCCGTTCGCTAGGATTTCGATTTTCGCCAGCCGGCGGCCCAGGCTTCGAATTCCGAGCAGAACCACCGTTCTCCATACCTGGGGCTGATCTTCGTCTGCTCGTAGTATTTCTGCCCCGGCACGTGGAAGATGCGCTCGCCCGTGTCGATAGAGATGTTGCCCTTGATCCTGCACGATTGGCCGGAGCCGCCAGAAGCGCTCCATGAGGCCAGCATGTCGCTCGCGGTCCAGCCGCCGGCCGCACCAAACGCGACCGCGCCGATCACCAAACCCGGCGCCCTGAACAGCACCGGTCTCCTCTGCGGAAGGCGATAACCCTGACGCATGCCCCATCCCAGTCATTTCGCGCGAAGATGGTAACCGTGCTGGAGCACGACGAATATCTATCCAAAAGGCTTATGGGGACCTGCTGGCTCTGCGAGCGCTGGGGTAGGGCTCGCCAGCTAATCACACCAGTCGTTTCGTTGCTTCGGGCTCCATGCGCGCGCAAATCCTTCCCGAAGCAGCTTCTTCCCGATCTCTTCACCGTTCGTTCTGTAGATGTAAACGAGCCGCCGGTGCGATGGCGTACGATCCACCGCGCCGCTGAAGACGACCCTCAATCCCTTTTCAGCCAAAAGCTCGTTCAGCCTTCCCTTGGAGATCAGCGCCATCTTTCGTTCCTTGAGGCACTTCGCGTGGCTCCCGATCTCCGGCGTATCGATGCCCGAGACGAACGGAACACCTTCCGCCAGCAGTCGCATGTTCTGCCCATCGCATTTCACCGTGTCGCCGTCGACGGCCGTGAGCGAGGCGCAAAGGATCAGCCCAGCAATCATTTCAAATTGCTCCGGCTCTTGATCTCGTCCCAATAGGGGTAATGCTCGAAGCACCACCAGCGCGTTTCAACGGTCTTCGATTGGGAAAAGCCGAAGCTTCCCCACTTGGCGCAACCGGCGACACTGCAATAGTGCTCGGCGGACGTTCGCCCCCGGCGCCGTCGAATGTCCTTCAATGCTCGTTGCGGAATGATCCCCTCGTTCCATTTGGCTGCCGCCCGCCAGGCCTCGTGCTCACGTTGCCTGGCAAGATCCCGGAAGAAAGGCATTGTCTTCGCCGCAACTTCCGACCCACATTTCGTGCAAACGATCCGTGACGGGGCGTCGTAGACTACTTTCGCATTGCCGCCACATCCGCACTTGGTCAGCCGCGGCGTCGTATCTCCCTTCCGGTCCGGCTGCCACCGCATCAGTCACCCTCCACATAATAGCCGAACCTCAATTTCCCCGCCTTCGTGCCGCAGGTGGCGCATCTCAGATGCCGCTCGATCTCGCTGATCAGATGTTGCTGCATGCTCCGCGGCACAGCCTTACGATCGAATTCCCTCTGCTCTCCGCATGCAGGATCATCGCACCACGTTCATATCGCGCGTTGACGAGCTGAAAGAAGAGATTGCCGCCGCCCTGAACGACCAGCAGGTAGCCGATCTCGTCGACAATCAGCAAGCTTGGCCTGCAGAAGAAGCGAATGCGCTCCTGAAGCCTGCCTTCTCGTTCGGAACGGGCAAGCGAACCAATGAGGTCGGCGAGCGTCGTAAAATACACACTCTTTCCGGCCTTCACGGCTTCGACACCGAGCGCTGTGTTCTTGAGCGCGCCGGTCTTCCAATTGGCCGCGCTCAATAGTCAAACGGATTGAAGATTATCCTTCGTCGCTCCTGTGTCGCTTTGGAAATTGCCTCCGCACGACCCGATGGTGTGGTTCGCAAGAGTGCAAGGTCGACTGAACAGGATCCGCGACGAATACGTCAGTCGCTCCGATCTCGATGGCCAAATCACATCGGCTGGAATCCAGCATCAAGGATCTTCGCGAAGAGCACCGGGAGACGTCGAAGGAAACCACCCGACGGCTCGATGCCATCATTGCGTCACTGGCGAAAAACAACGCCTGAGAAACATCGAAAGTGTGGGGCCGCACGGAGACATGCTTGGAGAGCACTTCACTGGGAATTGCTGCACGACCCGACTCTTAGGTGGGCGGATTGCAAAGAGGAAGGCATTCCGCTGCCAACAAAGCGGCTGATCAATGTATCTGAGACCAGTGAGGCAAGCCGCTGGCCGTGGGATCAGCCGGCCTTGGCGGGCGGCGTGAGCCAGCCGTCGCGTGGCAGTTCCGGCCGTTGCGGCTTCGGACGGAACTTCACCAGCACCTCGCGCCCGTCGACGGAGGCCTGCGTGCGTTCCAGCGCGTCCCGCTCGGCGACTGCCTGGCGCCAATGTTCGCTGTCCCGGCCGTCAGGGCGGCCCTGTTCTTCCCAGATCGCATAGGCCCGTTTGCTGATCCACTCATGGCGTCTGTCGCTCATCTATCGAATCCGTTCGTGAAAGGCGTTATTCGGCAATTCTGTCCGGCAGAACAGGCGCGCGGCGCTTGGCTGCCATCAGCAAATCGAGTTCGATCGAGGAAGGCCCGAAACGGGTGAACAGGCTCTCGGCCTGGTCGCTGCGCAGTGACCTTCCTCCCGCGATCCGATGAGCTAACCTAGTTCTCTGCCTGCAGTTCCCGTCCGCTGGCGGACAAAAGAAGGGGGATAGGTGGAAGCTGATGGGGCTTGGAGGGTCAGGTATTGTTGAAATAGGGGCGTCGGCGCACACCTTCATCCTTACAAAGTTCGGCACGGCGGCAATGGGGTGGGCGACCGGAAAATAGCGGCGGCTGACCAAAAAGAGGCCCGCCGAGACGAGGCCAGTTGTGATGTGGGAAAGAAGGGATCATGACGCCCTTCAAAATTTCGGTAGGATCGTCCGCTTGGAACAGACTTTCCTAATATGCGTTGTAGGAAGCCTGCCCACGGAGGACGCCATGATCAGCATCTGGGACGCGAACGTCCAATTGAAGATAGATGATCGTGTTCACGTCATCAGGAACGCTAGAGAGGCGGTCGCATTCTTGAAGAAATACTGGCCCGACAAGAAAAACGCGAGCTATGCGACAGCGTGGAAGGTATGCCTGGACGCGGCGCATGGCGTTGTTCCCGATACGGAAGCGCGATCTGCGTTTGAGGCTGCGGCAAAGGAGGCGGGTATCCTTCAACAAACTTGAGGTCGCTTCGTTTGAAGTGAGAAACTGGATAATGCCGCCATCGGCCATCATGCGGCCTTGGGCCGTGCGAAGCACCTCCGAGAGAACTGGGAATTACCTCCGCACGGCCCAACTCTGGTTTGGATCTCTAAGAGGACGGGCACGTCGCGAGGACCTTCCTCGCGCGGTCCAGTGAGCTAACCTAATTCTTTCTCTGCTGTTCCCGTACGATGCCAGACAAAAAGGGCCCCGTCGAAGCGGGGGCCAAGGCGCGCGTACGGAAAGATCGGATCTAGATAGCTGTAAACGCAGTAACGCAACAAAGTTCCACGACCAACGCATGGTCGTGGGAGAGAAAGCCCCGCGCGGAAGCGGGGCAGAAAGGTAGGGGGTGTTTTGATGCGCCACTTGTGCGTCGCGCAAATAGCTTGCCTATTATTATCTTTTTGGCAATAAACTATGCTATTGACAAATACATAATTTAAGAGACGGACGTTCATTATTGTTCATGGCCCAGCATTGGTCCAGACATTACATGATCGCGAGGCGCGGAAGCAAAAGCTGAATGGATACTCCCCCTGGCTTCCATGATCGCTGGATATCAATTTTAAGGCTCCGTGCTATCCTTTGCTCCAGGATGCTTCCAAAGCCAGACGGAGCTTGGGTGGGGTCCGTAATCGACGGTCCGTTCGCTTCAAGCCAAACCAATTTGATGGTGTCCGGCGAAATTGCAGTGGCGATCTGGACGGTACCCTCGCTGACAGAGAGCGCGCCGTACTTAGCCGCGTTCGTCGCGAACTCGTGAAACAACAGCGCCAGAGAGCTGATCTTCGCTGGACCTACCTCGACGTCCCCGCCGCTCAGCGTCCATTGCCGGTTACCATAAGGTGCAAGGACATTCGAGAGAAGCTGAAACAGCGTGGCTGACTGAACCTCGACGGCCTGTTCGGTTAGACTTGGCAGCGTTATCTCGTGCGCTCGGGCCAGAGCCATGAGCTTCTCTTGGGTGCTGGCGGCGAGATCGCCGGGCGTTGCTGCGGTCCGGGCACCGAGAGTGATAATGCTGCTGATGATCGCGAACAGGTTTTTTACGCGGTGATGCATTTCCCGGAGGAGCAGTTCTCGGTGTTCGGCTGCCCGTCTCCGCTCCGAGACGTCGCGGGCAATCTTGGATGCTCCGATAATTTTGCCATTGCCGTCTCTGATCGGGGAGATTGTCAAAGAGATGTCGATGAGTTCGCCGTCTTTGCGGCGTCTTACGGTTTCAAAGTGATCGACGCGTTCACCGGTTTGGATTCTGGTAAGTATGGCGGGCTCTTCATCGAGGCGATTATCCGGGATAACAAGGGTGATGGGCTTTCCTATTGCCTCGTCTGCGGTATATCCGAAAATTCTCTCGGCGCCTTTGTTCCATGTCGTGACAATGCCGGACAAGCTCTTGCTGATGATGGCATCATCTGACGATTCGATAATGGCCGCAAGAAAGGCCGCCGCATCATAAGCAGGCGGTGCAGGCTCGGCGGTAGCCGGTTTTTCTCGATCACCCAAACCCATCTTCGCCCCTGTCTGATGTTTGATAAAGCCATCTCTCACGGTCGAAGATTATAGCATATCGCATTGCCGTTCGGTCGAAATGAATCCTCAAGCGCGGCTGCAAACCCGCGCGATCAGCAATGCAAGCTCATCACCAGAAATAATGTCATAAGATTTGTTGTTGCCGTGAACAAAGACCTCCAGGGCGTCGAGCTGGTCAGCGTGCTCGCTCGCATATTCGATAGCTTGCCTGAGAGAATCGAAGGTCTTGTTCGGAGTGTGGATTAACCAGCTATGAACCGTGCACGGAGTCGTCGTATAGACAGAGATTTTGTCCATCATTGAACACCGGTCCATCTGTGATGCAATTTAGGAGATTAATATATACCCCTGAGCAAATGAGCAGACCAACCGCAAGATGCAATTTGGTTGCTAATTAGTTAACGAAAAAGCCCCGCAGCCTTGCAGGCAATTCCTTCTCCCGATATCTCAGAACCAAAATGCCCCGCAGTGTCACCGTGGAGGCCGTCAGCGAGGCGCACAGGTCGATATGGACACCCGGCTGCACGCGTTGGCGCTCCCGGACGCTGATCCTTCGAGCTTGAAAGACCCGAAACTGGCCGCTGCCGAGATCCTCGAAACGATGATCGGGGCGTTGTCGGCTCACGCTGCGCTTACCGCCGGAGCCCACGCGTGATCGCCGCTGATCACCTCGATCGGCAATCGGCCAGGCTGTTCGTCGTTGAGGCGGAAGGCATGATGCGCGACCTGCCGCGGGCTCACCTCTGGACGTTATTCGATCCTGGCGATCTGGTTGTCGCCAACGACGCCGCGACCTTGCCTGCCAGTCTACACGGCACGCATCTCTAATGCGGAAAGGCGATCGAGATCCGCTTAGCCGGCTGGCTGTCAGCTTCCGCTCCAGTCCGCTTCATGGCGATTGCCTTCGGCTCCATTTCGAGCTGTTGCGCGCCTTTGCTGACGACGGCCTGCTCGCCAGCGCCTCCGCAGCTCTCACCGGATGCCGCTACCGCGCGCATGAATTCGGCGATTCTATGCTGCCCAATCGGCAACCACTGCTTTATCGGCGCGAACCTTCTCCCTCAGGCCACTGATCGTCGAGCATAGCTGCACATGCTTTTGGGGTTTTACTTCGACCACCGCTGATGCCCTCTAGAGTGTCAGCGCCCTCTATCGTCTTCTCGTCACAGTCTATAGGACGAGCGGTAGGCTAGATGGCGATCGAACAGTTACTGTCGTCTTCGATCGCGGTGCTCCCCGTGGGCAGGCGCAAGGATAGCATGGGATTCTGAACGGTTCAGCATGTTGACCAATTCTTCGCCCTCATCGGCGGTAAGCATGTCCATAACGAAGCCGTGGACGAGAGCTTTCCGGTCTGAAACCGTATCGATTACCGTCCAGTAGATGTTGAGGTTCTTCTGCAGGGCGTATCTCTGGTGTTGCATGGATGATACCTTTCCTCGATCTTTCGGTTACTCGCGTTGCATCAACATCGATGACGTCCGTCCATTGGTGGGGAGGCGCGGACCCGACGCAGATTCTTGCACCGAGACGCGATAACGTGCGTCCTGTCTCTGCATGTTTTTTCAGCTGGTAAGAGGATAGAGCCGACGGGCTTCGGAACGTATTGCCGAATGAGATAAGCGACCAGCCGAATTGGCACCCCGACTATCCACCCGTGGCAGACGCCCGATACTTTGGTCTAGATATGTGAGCCTACCTGACCCACGCCGGCTTCGTCGTCAATCCGAGGCTGTCCGCCATCCGGACCAGGTCAACGAGAGATCTCGCCTGCATCTTCTGCATGACGTGGCCGCGATGAACCTTGACGGTCACCTCGCTCAGGCCCACTTGAGCAGCGATTTGCTTGTTGACGCTGCCCGCGACCACCAGATTCATGATCTCGCGCTCGCGCGGCGTCAACGAATCATAGCGGGACCGAAGCTCGGCAATGAGCGCGACTTCCTGCCTGCGAGCGCAATCGCGCTCGATCCCGGCATAGGCGGCATCGAGCAATTCCTGCTCGCGCAGCGGCTTTGTCAGGAATTCGATAGCGCCGGCTTTCATCGCCCGCACAGAGATCGGAATGTCGCTGTGGGCACTGATAAAAATGACCGGAAGCTCAATTCCAAGGGAAGGGAGCATGCTCTGAAATTCCAGGCCGCTCCGCCCCGGCAGCCTTACATCGAGAATGATGCAGCCCGGAACGTCAGGGCGCTTACTATCCAAAAATTCCTGGCTGGACGCGAATGTCAGTACCTCAAGTCCAACCGAGCGCAGGAGATCGCCTAGGCCTTCGCGGACGGATGCGTCGTCATCAATGATGTAGACAATCTCCTTCATCCATGTCCCCAAGTTTTGCGCCGGTCAGGCGGCGCCCCGGACATGGATCAATTATTTCTCCTCGGTTGGCAATGTAAACTGAAAAATGGCACCGTGGGGCGCGTTTGGCGTGGCCCAGAGTTGGCCTTTGTGAGCCTCTATGATCGAACGACTGATCGTCAGGCCCATGCCCATACCCTTGGGTTTGGTACTAAAGAACGCCTCGAATATATCGCCGATCTTCGCCGGGTCGAGGATAGGGCCGCTATCGAGGACTGCCACTAAAACGGTGTTGGGTGCTGCCTTTTCAGTGCTTACGATGAGTTCGCGCGCTCCTTTTGGCATCGCCGCCATCGCGTCGTTGGCGTTCATGATAAGGTTCAGGATCACCTGCTGGATTTGCACTTGGTCCCCTACGATCTGGGGCAAGCCGTCGGAGAGGTTTGTACGAAGCGACACCGCACTGCGTTCAAGGTCCGTGGACACCAGGGCTATCGTCTCGGACACGATATCGTTGATGTTCAGCCGATCCCTGCGTTCGGGTGATTTCTTCGCCATTGCCCGAATCCGGTCGATGACCTCGGATGCACGAAAAGCGTCGCTGATCATGCGCTCGATGGCGCGACGGGCGGAGACGATGTCACGGGGATCCGCGTCGAGATAGCGAAGGCAGGCATTGCCGCTGCTGACCAGCCCGGTGAGCGGCTGTCTGACCTCGTGGGCGATGGAGGCTACAAGTTCCCCCATAGTGGTCAGCCTGCTTACATGGGCAAGTTCTGCTCGCGCAAGCTGAATGGCATCCTCGGCCTGCCTGCGGTCGGTGATGTCACGCGCCAGCGAAAGACGAAACCATTGCTCTTCCTGTCGGAATTTACCGACGCGAACCTCGACCGGAAACGTTGTTCCGTCCTTCCGCCGGTGGAGTGTTTCGAAAGTCATTGGGTGTCCTGCGTCGACGCGATCCACCAATGTCGCAAGCGCCTTTTCGTCGATAGCTCCGTCAAAGTCGCGCGGGTGCATGCCAATCAACTCCTCCCGGCTGTAACCGAGGCTTTCACAGGCTTGGCGGTTGACGTCTATGACGGTCAGATCGTCGGTATGGAGGAAAAAGGCATCGGTGGCATGGTCGACGAAGGTCCGAAAACGAGTTTCGCTTGCTCGCAGCCTCTCCTCTGCTCGCTTGCTCTCGGACAGGTCGAGCACGAAGGCCACGACCTGGCTCCCGGCCCCCTCGAAACTTGCCTCACCGATCATCACGGGTACGTGACCGCCGTCCTTTCGCTGGTACACCTTTTCAAAGGGGCGGACGCTGCCGGTCACTCTGAGCTCGGCCTCGGCCTCGGCGTCACGTTCGCGCCATTCCGGCGGTGTCAGCTCTTTATCGAGGAGCTGACCCGCCAAGAGTTCGTCACGGCTGTAGCCCACCATTTGCAGGAACGCCTCGTTGGCCTCGATTATCCGACCTTCGATGTCCCGGATAAAAATTCCGATGATGTTCGCTTCGACAAGCCGGCCTATTCGCGCTTCACGCTCTGCCAGGTCGTGGTAAAGTCCGGTGATTTCGAGCGTGCTGGCGGCTTGCGAGGCGATGAGCTTCAACACCGGAATGCGCCCCGGCGCGAAGACACGGCCCGCCAGAGTATTTTCCAGATACAGCGCACCGATCAGCTTCGCGTGATTGATCAGCGGCAAACAGAGAATGGATCTGGCCGCACGATGGCGGATATAGGGATCGGCCGCAAAGGCGTTTTCAGCCGACGCATCGTCGAGGCTGACGATTTCCCGCATACGCAGGACGTAATTGAGAACTGATTCCGGCATCACGCCGGCGACGGGCTCATTACGCAACTCTATGAGTACCGCTTCGCCGCGGATCGTCGCCTCAGCGGCAATCCGCGGTTCACCGCCGCGCGACAGGATCAGAAGGCCACGTTCGGCTCCCGCCTGCTCGACGGCCATTCGCAGCACCGTATCGATCAGCTTCTCGACAACGATTTCGCTGGAGACTGCTTGCGACACCTTGATAACGGTGGCGAGGTCGAGATGCTCGAGCGGCGCTTCGATCGTGCTTGTTGCAGCAGGTGCCGGTTGCCCATCCCGCAGTTGGGGATAGGCTTCTTCGAGCTGCCGGACCTTGCCGTCGGCTCCCCAACTGAGATAACAGCGACGGGCGCTTTCAAGATACAGGCGAGCAATCTGATCGAAGCCGCGCGCCCGGTAAAAGGCGGAAGCGCGCTCATACGCGATCGCTTCGTCGTGTGGGAGCGCGTGCGCACGCGCCAACTGGATCGCCTGTTCATAGAGGCGCTCGGCTTGCAACTCACGGCTTCCCAAGCGGGCGATCTCTGCGCCGAGCAATGTTGCGCGGCTTGCGAAATTCTCCGGGCTGTGCGCGGCCCAAGTGTCGAGTTGCCGGCGATGAGCGCGTAGGGCCTTGCGACAAAGAGCTGTTTCAGTCGTCGATCCTTGCAAAGCAGAGGCCAATGAAAGGCCGGTGTAAAAGTGATATTCCGCCCGCTCGAAAATAGCGGGAGTCATCCAGAGGAGGCTTTCTGCTTTCGCCGCTGCCGAAAGTGCTGTGAGGGTATCCCCGGCAAATACACATGCCTGTAGCTTGCGGATCCAGTACAGGCAACTGCCCGGCTTGCCGTCGGTCTTAAGTTCGAATTGCTGCTCGTCGAACCCTTCATCGTTGAAGCATCCGAAGATCGGCGTCAGCCCGCGAAGCGTTCGGATGAGTTGGAGCTGCCCGCTGATGAAACCGACGGCGACTCCGAAGCCGGCCTGACGCGCGAAGTCCAGGCCGGCTTCCGCATCGCGCTGGACCTGTGAGAGGGGCTCGCCAGCGGCCAGAAGATAGGTCACAAGGTTATTCCGGCTTAAGACGGCGTAGGTGAGATCGCCGACCTGCTGTGCCGTTTCGAATACGCGCTGCGCAAGCGCACGGCCGGTGCGGACATGACGCGATGATGATTTCGCAAGGTTACCGAAGGCGAGGTAGACTCGTGCCTTCAGGCGTTCCATTCCAGGCTTTTCCGTCAGGTCCAGACCGAGCAGGCCGAACCGAAAACCGGCTTCATAGTTGCCAAAATAGGGCCCGAGCACCGTGCCCACAGCAGTGAAGGCATAAGGCGATGTGTCGCTGTTGCCGTGCTTGAGGCTGATGTTGCCCATTCGCCCGATAACGAGACAGCGCAGATTCTCGTTGGTAAACAGGGCCGGAGTAACAAGTGAAGTCAGAACGTCCATGGTCGCGAGCGCGACCGGGTCCGCCATAGGGGGCGAGTTAAGCAGCGTTTCGATAGGGCGGCCCCCGAGTTGTCGCCAAAGCCGCGCGTATTCCTGGCGCACTTGGCTCCTGGTCGGGTGGGACGACCACGAAATGCCGACCCGGCGCAGGTAATCGAGGCCGAATATGATGGCCTGATCGCTCCGACCCAGGCTCATGAAAAGGTCGACGCGCAGGCGCGTGACGCGGGCAAGATCGGCGAGGCTGGCGGCTCGGCTTGCCAATTCCGCGAGGCGGGCCTGCGCCTCCGCCGGTGCCCCCGTCAAGAATTCGCATTCGGCCCTGTGGAGTTCCAGGGCGAAAGCGAGTTCGTATCGGCGCTCCCAGGCATCGTGTGGCAGGTAAGCCGCACCCGTGCCGGCATAAGCCAGCGCCGATTCGTATGCAGCCGACGCCTTGGCGCGGCGAGTGGCAAGAAGGTTCAAGTCCGCGAGACGCTCGCGCTCTTCACCGGGCGCGATGAGCGCGCCGCCGCAGTTGAGTTGGCCGACAATCTCGAAAATATTCTCCTCGAGTGCCTGCGGCGGTCTATGCTTCAGCAGGAGGCGGCCAATGGAAAGATGTGCTGCCGCCCGCTCATCTTCAGGGATCAGCCCATACGCGGCCTCCTGAACACGATCATGCAGGAAGCGGTAAGATGAGCCCTCTTCAAGCAGCACGAGTCCGGCCCGCGCCGCGGCCCAAAAGGCTTCATGAACCGCGTCGTGATTTTCGCTCCTGATCAGAGCCAAGGTATCAACCGCCGCGTGATTGCCGAGACACGCCAGCATGTTCAGGGCAGCCTGTGTGGTATCGGGCAGGCGCCGCAGCTTGCTTAGCATAAGATCCACGACGTTATCGGTATAGCCTTTCGCTCTTATGCGATCGAGATCCCAATCCCAGTGCGCCTGTTCGTGATTGAATTCGAGTAGGCCTTCGTCCGGCAGCGTGCTCAGGAACTGGAGCGCGAAGAAGGGATTGCCTCCGCTTTTCTTGTGCACTAGCCGCGCAAGCGGCTGGGCACGCTTGCTTCCGCAATGAAGAGCGTCGGCCAGCATCCGGGTCAGATCTTCCAGCCTGAGCGGTGTCAGTACGATTTCATGCACTTGGCCACCGGCCCTCCGGATCGCTGTCAGCCGGCGGATCAGCGGATGGGTGGACGATACTTCGTTGTCGCGATAGGCGCCAATGAGCAGCAGGTGACGCATATCCTGCTGGGTGCACAAATCTTCAAGCAGATCGAGCGTTGCTGCGTCCAACCATTGGAGATCGTCCAGAAACAGCGTAAGCGGATGTTCTGCTGTGGCAAACACGCGCAGCAGGCGCCTGATGTTCAAATGGAAGCGTCGTTTGGCATCCTGAGGCGGCAGATCCGCAACCGCCGGAAGCCGGCCGATGAGAGATTCAAGTTCCGGAATGAGCGTTACCAGCAGCCGACCGCCCGCGCCCAGCTCTTCGGTTAAAGCAGCGCGCCATGGCGCGAGTTCCGCTTCACTCTTGCCCAGCAGCACTCGGACGAGGGTTTGCAGGGCCTGCGCTAGGCTCGCATAAGGAATGTGACGCTGGTTCTGGTCGAATTTGCCGGAAGCAAACAGCCCACGTGACGGCACGAGCGCGCGGTGGAGCTCATTCACGACCATTGATTTGCCCACGCCGGCATGACCCGAAACCAGCACCAGCGTCGGACCAGCGCCCGCCACGGCCCGGTCGAATGCGGAGGTCAGGGCGGCGATCTCGCGTTCGCGACCGTAGGGCCGCTCGGGGATGACCAGTCTGTCCGGCACATCGCGCGTCCCGAGCGGAAATTCTGAGATCCTCCCATACTTCTCGCTCTCGACGAGGGCACGTCGCAGATCCGCCTCTAGCCCGGCGGCCGTCTGGTAGCGTTCCTCTGCGTTCTTGGCGAGCAGCTTCATCACGATTGCCGAGACAACGCCTGGTAGCTCTCTTGCACGCTCGGACGGCGGCACCGGTCGCCTGGCAACGTGGCAGTGCACCCATTCCATCGGCTCCGAAGCAGTGAACGGCAACTGGCCGGTAATCATTTCGTAGAGCGTGATGCCGACGGCGTAGAGGTCACTACGCGAGTCCACCGATCGGTTCATGCGGCCGGTCTGTTCGGGCGACATATATGCGAGGCTGCCAGCAATGACCTCAGGGGGCTCGGCGGCCTGGCGCTCACGAGAAAGATGCGATGCCACTCCGAAGCCCGTGAGTCGAACCCGTCCATCCGCCTCGTCCGCCAGTATATTCGCCGGCTTGATGTCCCTGTGAATGAGGCCGCATCCGTGAGCCTTGCCGACTGCCGCCGCAATGCCCCTGGCAAGGCGCAGAAAGACAGTGAGTTCGCCTGCCATGCCATGGCTGTGCCGTCCGATCAACTGCGGGAGGGGCACGCCGCCGCAATCTTCGAGGACGAGCACGCCACGACCATTTTCCGTGGTGAAATCCAGCGGTTTGGCTGCCCACTCCCGGTCGAGTTCGTCTTTCAGGCGATACTCGTGGGCCAGTCTGTCGAGGCTGGTTCGATTGGGATGTTCGGCTGCAAGCTGCACCCTCAGAACGGCTTTTGATGCGCCGTTGCCGCTCCGGATCAGCTCTCGTGTAAAGATGCGATCGCCGTCACTCCAGGAGGATTGTGGCTCGTGGTACCTAAGGTCGGTCGAAGTTTGCTGGCCGATGGAAGCGAGAGCGCGCTTCCGTCCGAACATGTTCTTCCTGGTCTTCTGCGCATCTTTGACCGTGTCGTCCATGGCACACCGCTCGCTTCGATGCTGCCCGCATACCATCGGAGGTGCAGGCATCGCAGATCCAATCAAGCTTCACCGACTTTCCTCTCATGTCAACGAGCCTATGCTTCGGATTATGAGGCGGTCGCAGCTCTGCTGATCTTCGCGACTGAGGTTCCAGTGCCTGTTGTTAAGCCAGTTCCGCGAAGAGCAAAGCTGCGGCAATGCGGTTTCATGCTATAAGAGGCGCCGCGCCGGCAGGGGTGAAGGTCTTACGGTCAAGCAAAACGCCGGCGCGGCAAGTCGGCCCGTGATGGGAGGGCGTTTCTTTTAGGGCCGTTGCAACAGTAACTCTGCCTGGAGCGCCCTCGCCATTATGCCAAAGTATATTTGTTTAGCCCTTTCGCACGATTTCCTAAACCAGACCAATTATGCCGTAAGTATCAGATCGCGGCCTTGAGAGCAGCACCGTCTCGATCCCGAGTTTTGACATCTTCTTCGCGGTCGCCGGCCCGACGCCGTGGAACCGGAGAGTGGCGGTGAGAAGGCGTTTGCCTGCCTACAGCCATGGAACCAAAGATACCGCCGTCGGCCGGCCGAACGGGAGCTCAACGCGCTTCAGATGGCGCGCAATATGCTCGAACGCGTCGGGGGAAGGCGCCGCAGCATGTTCCTGGTCACTCGCGCCTCCGTCAATCTGCCGATCTCCGGGGCGCTCAAGGCTTCCTATACTGATGAACTCACCGCCATCATCAACGGTCGTCGCCGTGCGCGCGAAAACGCTTCACTCGGCTGTGTACCCCGCAACTTGCCTCCGAGCACCATCGCCGCCGGCCACCCTTTGAACGATCAAGGAAGAGCCAACCGCAGTTATCGCCCTTACACTCACGCACGCGACGGCGGCCGCTCCGGTTGGTCAACAGATCAGTAGCAGCGATAGCGAATAGGTGAAAAATATCGGACAGATCGTCAAAGGGGAGTGCCCAGACGAAGTTCTGATTCGACTTTAGGAGGGTCTGTCTTGCGCGGCCTGCTCTCGCCATTTCTACCACTGTGCTCAATGCTGGCTCGGGATAAGGAGCATCGGTATCCTCGGCAATGAATAGGGTGTAGATAGTTTCTCTAAGCCTTATCAAATTCGCCAGGGCGTCTTCTGCCTTGCCGGGATCGACCGCCGCGCGTTCCCTCAAACTTGCCAATCCCCTTGCATCGATGAGCTGAAGCCTTTCAACGAACGCCAGCACGTCATCGAACGACCGCAGGAAATCGGGCCCCCAACGGCCGCGGCGGCTGTCGAGGGTGTTTACCAGTTCAAGGGCAGGATGGCCGCCGCTCAGACGCATGTCGAATATTGATGAGGCCATGGTGCGGAACAAAAAGCAGGTCGCCAGATTGTAACGATATAAATAATGTTTACTCGTTACAGAGCAAGGGCCCCTCTATGTCTCCTCGCAAGAACATGATCAAGTTCCTCATTGTTTGCCTCGTCTGGGGTCTGACGTGGATCGCCGTCAAGACCGGTATCGAAACCGTGCCGCCGATGATGTTCGCGGCGACAAGGTTTCTTTGCGCCGGCCTTCTGCTCTCAGGCTGGTCGCTGCGGTCCTGTCGCATATCGTTTGCGGCCGGTGAAGATTTGGTCAGGCTTGTCATTGCAAGCCTGTTGATGATCACACTCTGCTACGGTCCGCTGTTTTGGGGTATGCAGTTCGTTGCATCCGGGACAGCTGCCGTGATCGAAATGTCGCTTACGCCCTTGGCTCTGCTCGGGTTCGGAATGTTGCTGGGGGAGGAACGATGGAGTGGCGCCCGAGCCCTTGCGATGATCATCGGCATGATCGGCCTCTCATTCCTGTTTTCACCCACAGTCGAATTTTCCAGCCTCTCCGGCACAGCCGGCATTGTTGGACTTCTTGCGATCAGCTGGAGTGCAGTATCGTCGGCCTGGGGATCTGTTTTGGCCAGGCCGCTTATCACCCGTTACGGCAGTACCCTCGTATCCGGCTGCACGACACTCATCGGAGGTGGAGGTCTGTTTTTGAGTTCACTGGTCTTCGAGCCCGAAGCAACCGCAAGTCTGCAGACACCGTGGAATTGGCAGGCAGTCGCGAGTTGGCTGTTCCTCGTCCTCTTCGGATCGCTGATCGGTTACAGCATCTATCTTCAGCTTATTCGTGACATCGGGCCCGCCCGGGCGGGCAGCTTTGCGTTCGTGTCGCCCATCGTTGCTGTCGCCGTCGGCGTTATGATCGCTGGCGAGGCTTTGTCTGCGGCGGGAATGTTCGGAATGATCCTGATGCTAATGGCAGCAGCCATTTGTCTCTATGGGCACCAGGATTCCTCGAGAAGTGCCCGAATCGACAATGTCGAGTTGGCCGACGGGAGAGCCTTTAACCGTCGCTGTAGAACGTTGATGCGATAGGCAGCAATCGAAGACGGCCGCTGACAGCCCATGTTCGGTATCATTGGCAATCCGGATCGCTTCGTCCTCTCCGGAAACGCGAATGATCGGCTTTACCGGGGCGAAGGATTCTTCCGCGCAGACGCGCATTTTGGTGTAATTCCATTCCCGACAAGCTGGCGTAGAACGCAATTCACGCCGGAAACAGCAGTTCCACGACCGTTCCCTTACCCGGCGCCGAGGCAATGCGCGCGTCGCCACCGCTCTGGCGGACGAAGCCATATACCACGGCCAGGCCGAGACCTGCGCCGCCTTCAGCATCGCGGGTTGTGAAGTAGGGCTCGAACGCCTTATCGACCGCTTCGGCCGACATGCCGATACCGTCATCGATCACGCTGACGGTCACGCCGGCCTCGCTACGGGCGCAACGGATAAGGATCGTTCCGCCCGCCGGCATGGCTGCGGCGGCGTTAAGGCAGAGATTGAGGATTGATTGTTCGAAGAGCGCCGTATCGATAAGCACGGTGGGCAGGTCGCCACCTATTTCGAAGGAAAGCTGGCATTTTTCGCCGATCGCGATTTCCAGTACGTCAGCCATGCCGCGCAGCACGGTGCCGATTTCCACCGCGTCCGGATGGATCGGCTGCTGGCTGCCAATCGAAAGCATGCTCCCGGCCAAGGACCTGCCGCGGTCGGCCGCCTTGCGGATGCGAGCGAGGTGCCGCTTCTGCCGGTCGTTGAAGCCGGTCTCTCGTTCCAGCAGGCCGAGGCTGCCAGTGATGATGCCGATCATGTTGCCGACCTCGTGGCTCACCTGGTGGGTCATACGCATGATGCCATCGAGGCGTTGGATTTTTGCGGCCTCCGCCTCCTGCCGGTCCATATCGGTGATATCGCGCGCCAGCAGCACGATGCCGCCGTCGGGTTGGCGCGATAGCGACACTTCCGTCACCTGGCCGGCGTCGGAGCGGTGGCGTAGCACGGACCGGTCGGAGAGCAGGCCGGCGTCGTTCTCGGCCGGCAAGAGTGTCGGATCGATCTCCGGCAGCGGCGTCACGAAACTGCGGAGGGGCAGTTTCCTGGCCGAACCAGTCCAGCCGACCAGCTCGATAACGCGCCGGTTCATGGTGATTGGCCGGCCGCGCGGATCGAATAGCGCGATGCCCTCGTTCATGCTGCGGAAGGTGGAGCGGATGGTGCGCGCGGCCGCCTCCGCCGTGCGCCGCAGCCGCGTCACGCGCTCGACGCTCTCGCGGAACGCACGAAAGGCTTCGAGCAGGCGCACCAGCTCGGTTTCCGTGCCGTCATAGCGCGGCGCATCGACATCCTTGCGCCCTTCCGCCAGTGCGTTCATGCCGTTCGAAAGCGCGACAATGCCGCGTGAGACACGCATGACGGAGCGGATGGACACAATGGCCATTGCCAGGACCAGCAGCGAGGCGACGGCGACGATGACCAGGATGCGGCTCAAGGCGTCGGAAGTCGAGACGAGGTCGTCGCTGAGGCTACGGGCAACAGCCTCGCTTTGCGTTTCCGTCGCATGCGACAGATCGCGCGAGACCGTATGCAGGCGTGAGACGGCGGCGCGAATGGCAAACATTTCTAGGAGATAGCTTGTCTGTGCCTCGAACACCCGTTCGTAAGGCGCAAGCTCGGCGGCGGCTATCCGGATGTCCGGCGCGGCGGGTTCGAGGCGCGGCGCGGTTTCGGAGACGTAGCGCCGGCGCAACTCGCCGAGTTGGAAGAGGCTGTCCGAATTGGAGGCGGATTGCACGACGGCGTTCAGCCGACCGCGGAAGTCGGCATCCGCAATGCCGCTGCCGGTCGCGATCTCGCCGAGAGCTGCCGCAGCCTCCGCCTTGTGCTGCTGGGCGGATTCCGCGTCGCCTGCAAGCGCCGTCGTCTGCGTACGGATCGTTTCCAGCAGCTCGACGATACGGTTGCTCGCAAAACCCTTCACGACGGCCCCGTCGTTTTCAGGTTGCATGGCGCGCAGCAAAGTATCGACCTGCACGACGACCGAGCGGCTTTCGCTGGAGACCCGGTAGGGCGAGGTCGCATTCATCAGGAAGGGCGCGCTGGACACGAGATCGGAAACTTGCCGCGACACCAGCGAGGCCTTGGCAAGACTCGAAAACGCCTGCAGGCCATAGGCGGCCATCTCCTGGCGAGCCCGCTGCAGGCCATAGACGGCGATGGTCGCCAGGCTGAAGACGAGCACACAGATGAAAGCGATGGCGAAGGGCAGGCGAAAGGCGATGGAGGAAAGGAAGGGACGGCTGATCACGATGCGATCCCGCCATCGTCGGTGTCGAGAACATAGCCCTTGCCGCGGCGCGTCTTGATATGGCGCGGCAGGTCGGGATTGCGCTCTATCTTGCGACGCAAACGCAGCACCAGCACGTAGACATTGCGATCGATGTAGCGCTCGCTTTCGGCGCCCAGCCGGTCAAGGATGTGCGCGCGGCTGACGGGGGCGTTCGGCGTTTCGGCGAGGATTTCGAGCAGCGCGAATTCGGCGCTCGTCAGCGACTTGGCAGGATCGGTGCGGCAGGTGGCGCGGCGGCTCTTGAGATCGACCGACCAGTCGCCGAGCTTCAGGGACGTGGGCTCGTGCTCCCGTTCGCTTTCCCGCTCCGGCTTCAGCGAGGGGATGGTCCGGCGCAGCACGGCCTTGATGCGGGCCGTCAATTCGATCGGCTCGAAGGGTTTCACGACATAGTCGTCGGCCGCCGTTTCGAGGCCGAGCACCCGGTCTGCAGCGCTGCCGGCAGCCGTCACCATGACGATGCCGATATTGGTCTGAGCCCGCAGGCGCTGCGCGAAGGTACGTCCGGAGGTACCGGGTAGGTTATGATCGACGAGCACGAGATGCACTGTTTCGCGCGAAAGCACGATCGCCGCTTCCTCCGCCGACGGCGCGGTGAGCGGCGTCCACCCCTCCGCCTCCACGAGGTCGGAGATAAGCTCCGCCATGTCCGGATCGTCCTCGACGATCAGAATGCTGATCCTCTCATTCAACACATGCACGTCCTCCCGCATCCATTATAGGCAGGGCTGTCACGATCTTCAAAGCGGGCTCGTGTTATGCGCTTTGTCACATTTGTAACCTTTGTCATTTTTGAGGGGTACGTCGCGGGCAAAGCTGTAAGAACCGTAACCATTCTTCGATTGCGCAAGGCAGCAGATGTGACATCCTGACCGCGGAGATTGGAGCGCAAGGTCCAATGGGAGGAAATCGTGAGAGGCATCACCGCTTTCAGCGTCGCGGCTTTGTGGCTGGCGAGCACCGGCACCGGCACGGCTGCCCCGTCGCTCACTGTTTTGTGCGGTGTGGACGAGATGTGGTGCGCCGCGATGAAGACGGCCTATGAGGCAAAGAGCGGGCACGAAATCTCGGTAACCCGCAAGAGCACCGGCGATATCCTCAATGAGATCCGCGCGGAAAAAGATGCGCCGACCGTCGATGTCTGGTGGGGCGGCACGGGAGACACCCATCTGCAGGCCGGCTCTGAAAATCTTCTCGAAGCCTACCAGCCGGCCCATGAGCGCGACATGCTGCCCTGGGCGCAGAATTTTTTCGCCATGTCCGGCGGCCGCTCGGCGGGCATCTATGCCGGGGCGCTCGGCTTTGCCTACAATGCCGATCTCTTACGCGAGCTGAAGTTGCCGGCGCCGACTTGCTGGAAGGACCTGACGGATACCGCCTATCGCGGCCGTATCCAGAGCGGCAATCCGAATTCGTCCGGCACCGCCTTCACCACGCTTGCGACACTGGTGCAGCTCTTCGGCGAGGATGAGGCTTTCCGCTATCTCGCCGCGCTCAACCGCAATATCGAGCGGTACACCCCCTCCGGATCTGCACCTATCAAGGCGGCGGCGCGCGGAGAAACGCTCATCGGCATTTCCTTCATGCATGACGCCGTCACGCAGAAGCAGGCGGGCTTTCCGCTTGTGATCGTCGCACCCTGCGAAGGCACTGGCTACGAGATCGGTGCCGTGAGCATCATCAAGGGTGCGCGGAACATCGAGGAAGCAAAGCGCTTCGTCGATTTCGCGCTGAGCCCGGAAGGGCAGGGGACGGGAGCGGCGTCCGGCCAGAACCAGGTGCCATCCAACGCGA
Organism: Rhizobium atlanticum; assembly: GCF_030182485.1. Classification (NCBI taxonomy): domain Bacteria; kingdom Pseudomonadati; phylum Pseudomonadota; class Alphaproteobacteria; order Hyphomicrobiales; family Rhizobiaceae; genus Rhizobium; species Rhizobium atlanticum. Next base: position 147,822 of record NZ_JAQJCJ010000015.1, on the reverse strand, counting down.
AATCCGGCCTGCCGCTCGCAGCCCCTGACATTTCGATGATCAAGATGGTGGACTATGACTTCGCCACCTTCGGCTCGCCGGAAGAACGAAGTCGACTGCTCCGCAGGTTCGATGCGGAAACCGCCGCGACGAACTGATCGAGCCCTTAGACAAACAGCAAATCCGAAATCGTGAACGCGCCGCCGCGGGCAGGCCGAAGGCCCCGCTGTGTCTCGTTCATGGGAATAATCAAACCCAGGCAACAGGAGGATGCCCGCATGAAAATCAACACCCTTTCCCTCATGCTCTTCGCCGGCACGGCGCTCGGGGCGCTGCCGGCGCAGGCAGCCGGCGAACTCAACCTCATCTGCTCGGCCGACGTCGTCATCTGCGAGCAGATGAAGGGCGATTTCGAGAAGGCGCATGGCGACATCAAGGTAAACATGGTGCGTCTCTCGTCCGGCGAGACCTATGCCAAGGTGCGCGCGGAGGCCCGCAACCCGAAGACCGACATCTGGTGGGCCGGCACGGGCGACCCGCATCTACAGGCGGCATCGGAAAATCTGACGCTGGAATACAAGTCGCCGAAGCTCGATGAACTCAACGACTGGGCGAAGAAGCAGGCGGAAAGCTCCGGTTACAAGACGGTCGGCGTCTATGCCGGCGCGCTCGGCTGGGGTTACAATACGGAAATCTTCAAAACCAAGGGCTACAAGGAGCCGGTCTGCTGGGCCGACCTTCTGGCACCGGAATTGAAGGGCGAAATCCAGATCGCCAACCCGAATTCTTCCGGCACCGCCTATACGGCGCTCGCCTCTCTCGTGCAGATCATGGGCGAGGACCAGGCCTTCGACTACCTGAAGAAGCTGAACGGCAACATCTCGCAATATACCAAGTCCGGCTCGGCGCCCGTCAAGGCGGCTGCACGGGGCGAGACGGCACTCGGTATCGTCTTCGTGCATGACGCGGTGGCGCAGACGGCGGAAGGCTTCCCAGTCAAGTCGATCACGCCTTGCGAAGGCACCGGCTATGAGATCGGCTCCATGTCGATCATCAAGGGTGCGCGCAACCTCGACAATGCTAAAATCTGGTACGACTGGGCGCTGACAGCGGATGTCCAATCGCGCATGAAGGATGCAAAATCCTTCCAGCTGCCTTCCAACAAGAGCGCGACCATTCCGAAGGAGGCGCCGCGCTTCGAGGACATCAAGCTGATCGACTATGACTTCAAGACCTATGGCGAACCGGCAAAGCGGAAGGCATTGCTGGAACGCTGGGATCACGAAATCGGCGCCGCCGCCAACTGATGTCCTGACGGGCGGCGCCTGCCTCCACAGGCGCCGCCTTCTTACACTCAAAAATAGCGAGGTCAGCCATGAGACATGGCAATCGCAGGCTGGACGTGGTCCTGCTCCTGGGCGTGGTCGCATTGACCCTGTTGCCCTGGTATCGGATCGAGAACGGCTTCTTCGGGCTCGGTTGGCTGGCCGGCTTCCCCCTTTCCACGGAGGCCGCACCCGGTCTCGTGCAGATCTTCGCGCATGGCCGGCTGTGGCTTGCCGCTGTGCTCGTGCTTGTTCTCCTGGCAGTCGCGGCTCGCGGCATGGCGGACCCGATGCGCCGCGGCGCCGTGCTCGCCTGGACCGGGGCGATCGGCGTTCTCTTCCTCTCGCTCCAGGGCCTCGCCATCGGCTTTTCCGGCTGGAACTGGACGGTGAGCGACACGCTCTTCGGCCCGCTCTCGAACGGTCAGCCCGCTATGGGGGCGGGTGCGGTCCTCTCTTCCATCACGTTCGTGCTGCTCTTCGCCCTCGGCCTTGCCGAGCGCGGCGTGATGAAAGGCGATGCCTTCGTCCTCAGCGCAATCGCGCTGCTGGTCTTCCTCGTCGCCGTCTTCGTCTTCTACCCGATCGGCAGCATGTTCGTCGGTTCGGTGCAGGATTTCGACGGCTCGTTCAATGCGGATAACTTCATCCGCGATATCCAGGATCCAAGCATCTGGAGCGTCAACTGTGTAATTGGCGCCGGCCGCTGCGGCGTCGCCTGGCGCACCCTATGGCTGGCCATCATGACCGGCCTCGGCTCGACCCTGCTCGGCCTTGCCTTCGCGCTCGTCGCCACCCGCACGCGCTTTCCCTTCAAGAAGGGGCTGCGGCTGCTGACGATCCTGCCGATCATTACGCCGCCCTTCGTCATCGGTCTGGCGCTGACGCTGCTCTTCGGCCGCGCCGGTGTCGTCACGCAGGGCCTGTCGCAACTGTTCGGCCTAGAGCCCGGCCGCTGGCTCTACGGCCTCACCGGCATCTGGATCGCGCAGGTGCTGTCCTTCACGCCGATCTCCTTCCTCGTGCTGATCGGCGTCGTCGAAGGCGTCAGCCCGTCGATGGAGGAGGCCTCCACGACGCTGCGCGCCGACCGTTGGCGCACCTTCTGGCGGGTGTCGCTGCCGCTGATGAGGCCCGGCCTCGCCAACGCCTTTCTCATCGGCTTCATCGAAAGCATGGCCGATTTCGGCAACCCGCTGGTGCTCGGCGGCAGCCATGGCGTGCTCTCGACGGAAATCTTCTTCGCCGTCGTCGGTTCGCAGAATGATCCATCACGCGCGGCCGTGCTCGCCATGGTGCTGCTCGCCTTCACGCTCTCCGCCTTCCTCACCCAGCGCGTCTGGCTGTCGGGCAAGAATTTTGCCACCGTCACCGGCAAGGGCGACAGTGGATCGCATATCGCCTTGCCGCGCGGGCTGTCGCTCGGCGTTCACGCCGTCGTCATCCCCTGGATCCTCTTCACCCTCGTCATTTACGGCATGATCCTGATCGGCGGCTTCGTGAAGACCTGGGGCCTCGACAATTCACTGACGCTCGACCACTACGCCAAGGCCTTCTCGATCAGCTTCGAAAACGGGATCGCCTGGACGGGTGTCGCCTGGAACTCGTTTTGGACAACGATGGAGATCGCGTTGATCTCCGCCCCGCTGACCGCCGCCGTCGGTCTGCTGACTGCCTACATCATCGTGCGCCAGAAATTCGCCGGCAAGAATGCCTTCGAGTTCGCCCTGATGATGAGCTTTGCCATCCCCGGGACGGTCATCGGCGTAAGCTACATCATGGCCTTCAACCTGCCGCCGCTGGAGATGACCGGCTCGGCGCTGATCCTGATCGCCTGCTTCGTATTCCGCAACATGCCGGTCGGTGTGCGCGGCGGCATTGCGGCGATGAGCCAGCTCGACAAGAGCTTGGATGAGGCCTCGCTGACACTTCGGGCCAACAGCTTCCGCACAATCCGCAAGGTCATTCTGCCGCTCTTGCGTCCTGCCATCACCGCCGCGCTGGTCTATTCCTTCGTACGCGCCATCACCTCCATCAGCGCCGTCATCTTCCTCGTCAGCGCCGAGTACAACATGGCGACCTCCTACATCGTCGGCCTCGTCGAGAATGGCGAATACGGAGTGGCGATTGCCTATTCCTCCATGCTGATCGTCGTGATGATCACCGTCATCGCCGGCTTCCAGCTCATCGTGGGCGAACGGCGCCTGCGCCGTGAAAACCGCGTCGCTGGCCTCGCCACCTCCGCTTCCTCTCGTCAGGAGAAAATCGCATGATCAACCAGAAAGCCGGTTCCGTCGTCTTCCAGAACGTGCGCAAGACGTTCGGCGCCTTCACCGCCATTGCCGACCTGTCGCTCACCATCGAGCCCGGCACCCTCGTCACCCTGCTTGGCCCTTCCGGCTGCGGCAAGACGACGACGCTGCGCATGCTTGCCGGCCTCGAACATCCTACGGCCGGAAAAATCCTGATCGGCGGCAAGGACGTCACCATGCTGCCGGCCAACGAGCGCGATGTCTCGATGGTCTTCCAGTCCTATGCGCTGTTTCCGCATATGAATGCGCGCGACAATGTCGCCTATGGCCTGGAATCCTCCGGGCTCAGCCGCAGGCAAGCGCGCGAGAAGGCGGAGGAGGGGCTGGCGCTCGTCGGCCTTGCCGGCATGGGTCATCGCCTTCCCGCCGAACTCTCCGGCGGCCAGCAGCAGCGCGTCGCCGTCGCCCGCGCGCTGGTGCTGGAGCCGCAGGTGCTGCTGCTCGATGAGCCGCTCTCAAATCTCGATGCACGCCTGCGCCGCAAGGTGCGCACGGATATCCGCCAACTCCAGCAGCGCCTCGGCTTCACGGCCGTCTATGTTACGCACGATCAGGACGAAGCGCTTGCCGTGTCCGACCGCATCATCGTAATGAAGGATGGCGAAATCGCCCAGTCCGGCGCCCCGCGCGACCTCTATGAAGCGCCGGCTTCCGCCTTCATCGCCGATTTCATGGGGGAAGCGAATGTCATCCCATGTGAGGTGGTCGGCATCGATGGCGACGATGCTGAAATCCGCATTGGTAGCTTCACGCATCGCGTGCCGGCGGGCGCGGCGACGCCGGGCGCGGCAAGGCTTGCCGTTCGACCCGGCGCGATCGCGCTTTCGGAAGGACGTGGGCAGGGACTTGGCGGCCGCATCCTGCACTCGGCCTATCTCGGAGATCATGTCGAATACGAGGTAGAAACCGACATCGGCACGCTCTTCATCGTCGATCATGCCGTCGACCGCATCCTGCCGGTCGCTTCCGACACCACGCTCGGCTTCCGAAGTCGCGGCATTGCTCTTATCAGCGCGTGAGAGCTCTCAGGCGAAGCTGTGAGGCGACCGGCGTTCGATCCCGCTCTACCAAACTGAACCCGCCTTCGGGAATCTCCGCTTCAAATCAATGTCCCACCCGTCTGAAGGAATAGGAATGATTGATATTCTGTCGCTCGAAAATGATTTCGAGGCTGTTATTTTTGATTGCGACGGTACACTCGTTGACACGCCGCCTATTTATGCGGACGCATGGGCGGCCGGCCTTTCACTTTCCGGCAAGCCGATGAACCGGGATTGGTATTTGCTCCAGGCAGGAATGTCCGAAGGCGTTCTCATGGACGCCTTCGAGCGAGATTTCGACGTCGTGCTTGATCGCGAATCCGTCATCACCGCCATGCGATCGCATTTTCTCCAGAATGTGCACAAGGTGCTCGAAGTTGGTGCAGTTGCTGCAACCGTTCGCCGGTTGGCGGGCTTGCTTCCAATGGCCGTTGCATCGGGCGGTTCTCGTGAGATTGTAACGGCGACGCTGGAAGGGACGGGTCTGTGGACGCATTTCGACCACATTGTCACGATCGATGACGTGGCGCATCCAAAGCCGGCGCCAGACCTGTTTTTGCACGCGGCCGGTTTATTGGGAGTAAACCCGGACCGGTGCGTCGTGTTCGAAGATAGCGAACAAGGCCTTGAATCGGCCCGACGGGCGGGTATGAGCGCCATTGACGTGAACTGCATCGATGCCCATGAGCGGCAATGCGGCACGAACAGAGGCGACAGCTTGCAGATCAATGCCTGAAAATTCAGTTGTACGCTCGCTTCGCTAGCCTTCGCCTGCGGCGCCTCGTCTGAAACAGCCAACGACAAGAACCATCACATGGAGTACCAGCATTATGTCGTACGAGACGGAACTTGATACACGCTTCGCCCTCGCCAAAGCCATTGCGCAGGAGGCGGGCGCCATGGCGCTCGATTATTTCACCGGCCGCGAGACGCTGGTGATCGAGACGAAGCGGGATTTGCAGGATGTCGTGTCAATTGCCGACCGCGATGTCGAGACGCTCCTGCGACAGCGCGTGGCAGAAGCCTTTCCTGCAGATGGATTTCTTGGTGAGGAATACGGCTTTCAGCAAGGGCAGTCGGGATTGACATGGGTGGTTGATCCGATCGACGGAACGGCTCCCTTCGTGAATGGCATGCCAACTTGGTGTGTATCGATTGCCGTTCTGCACCGCGGCGTGCCGGTAATCGGCGTGATCCACGCGCCCTGCGATGGCGAACTCTATGCAGCGGCAGCGGGCATGGGAGCGAGCCTGAATGGCAAAACCCTGAGCCTCGACCCATCGCGGACTTTACAGAATGCGATGACCGGCATCGGCTGCAACTCCTATGTCACCCCGGAGAGGGTAGGCGCGATTGTCGCTGCTGTGCTTGACAAGGGCGGGAATTTCATCCGCAACGGTTCCGGTGCCCTGATGCTCGCCTATGTGGCCGCTGGCCGGCTTGTTGGCTATTACGAGCCCCATATGCGTGCCTGGGACTGCATGGCCGGATACTGCCTCGTCAAGGAGGCCGGTGGAACCCATCTAGCCTTCCCGGCTGAAGGCGAAGCTTTGCTGCATGGCCATCCGGTGCTGGCGAGCAATCAGACAGTCTATGCTGATTTGCTGGCAATCCACACCGGCTGACCCCTCAGACATCCCTCAATGCCGATGTTATAAGCCGACATACCCTCCAGGCCAGAATAGTTATGCAGCGCCTAGATGCGCAATGCCTAAGAAACGCGCCACCTATTAATCCCCGCGAAAGCGGGGATTTCTTGCCGCAAGAACGGCAGCTGGAAATATCGTGGTCAACTGCACTTATGCGCATGGGACTGCCACACCTCTGCTATTCCGATCATGCGGCCCCCGTTTTTGTAAAGACCGGGAACTGCGGCGAGGCAATAAGGTTTTTTCAGTGGACGCCGGGTGCCTTTCCACCTAGCGATCCACCTATCCCAGAGTTGGGTCGTGCGGAGGCAGGTTTTCGGTCTGCTCCCAAGCGACGCTCCGCGCGGCCCGACGCCTCGAAGAATTGACGGCGGCCGCAGGCCCAAACGCAAGCCGTGAGACGGGTTGAACCATCGCGCTTGCGCCCTACCCTTCGTAAAGGGGGTGAGGGCGTTATGATCCTGTCCCAGGTATTCCAAACCCAAGGCGTGCTGAATGATGACGAAGTTGCCCTTTGTCAGAGGGTGTTCGATCACGTCACATTGGTGAAGAAGATCACTGCGGACGCGGAGCGCCAGGACCTAGCCTCTCGAATTATTCAGTCATATCAGCACGGCGTGAAGGATGAGGATGGATTGTTGAGGCTGCTCCTTAATCCTAATTGCTGATGTATTCTACCTCGGCGGAAGCTGCAGGTGAATATGTGGTTTGGCGACACACTGCAGGGAATTGTCCCCTGCGAAAGCCTGTCCTGGAAGCCTCCTTCTCAGTCGCCAACGTGCAGGTGATTGCCAGGCACGGGAACGACCGGAGATGGGGAGTGCAGGCCGTTGCCCACCTATTATTTTTACATAAACACGCTGATTACGTCGTGCCCGACTCGGACGGTGAGACATTCCTGGACTTGGGCGCAGCAAGCGAAGAGGCCGGCGAAGCCCTCAGAGAACTGGTTGCCACGGCCATTTTATCCAATCAGAAAGAACTCCCGCAGGCAATCGAGATTCCGGACGTCCACGGTCATCTGGCTGCCGAAGTTCATATGCGGCGATACCCCAGATTACGCATCGAAACCGAGAGAGATAGCGCTGGTAGCCCCCGTCATCAGTCTACTGTCGGATGTCGCGATGATGGGGCAGACCTATGCCGAGCATGGAGTCCGCACCCTAAGACGACCGCGCGTCTTCCGGTTCTCAACGGCCGCAGCCGCGGTGGTAAATACATCTCGTCCAGCACGTCGTGGAAAGGTTGAAGAGCCGCGCATCTGGGTGGCCTGCGCGGCCTTTGAGGAAGGAACTTAACCGCCTTCGCCACGCCGGAAATCCACGTTTGTTAACCTGCTCCTTAAGCAACCATTCACGCCACGTAAATTGTCACCCGTACGTCTTTCCGGGCATCGTTCTCAAGGCAGCTCGGAATGACCGCAATGTTGTGAGGTGAAATTATGCTGAGCGAATGCGAGAACCAGTTCTATTTTGGCGGGAAGTGGCAGAAAGCTATGGATGCAGCCCGACTGCCTGTCGTCAATCCCGCCTCGGAGCAGGTTGTTGGGCATATCGCTGCGGGCGGGGCTAACGACGTCGATCTCGCGGTTGCAGCAGCGCGGCAGGCCTTCGCCGCCTTTTCTCAAACTTCTGTGTCGGAGAGACTTGGTCTGCTCGGCAGGATGCATTCTCTGCTGAAAGAAAGAGCCGATACGTTCGCGGAAGCGCTCGTTCTGGAGATGGGGGCGGCGATCAGCTTCGCGCGGGCTTCTCAGGTTCCGTTTGCCGCCGAGCACATTCGTGTCCAGATGGAGGTTCTCAAGCAGTACCAATTCACGACAGTTGATCGGCGCACCGCAACCGTCAAGGAAGCGATCGGAGTTTGCGCGCTGATCACACCTTGGAACTGGCCACTTTACCAGATCACGGCTAAGGTCGCTCCGGCCATCGCAGCAGGCTGCACCATCGTCCTCAAGCCCAGTGAGCTGTCACCTTATAGCGCTCTGCTCTTTGCCCAACTGATGCATGATGCCGGCACTCCGCCGGGCGTTTTCAATCTGGTCAACGGCACTGGCGAGAGCGTAGGCGCAGCGCTTGCCAGCCATCCGGAAGTCGACATGATCTCGATCACCGGGTCCACACGCGCAGGGGTGCTCGTCGCTCAGGCGGCAGCACCGACTGTGAAGCGGGTGGTGCAGGAACTGGGCGGCAAGTCACCGAACATTTTGCTCGCCGATGCAGATTTCAGAGAGGCGGTAGCAAAGGGCGTATTGGCGGGCATGCGCAACGTCGGCCAGTCGTGCAGCGCCCCGACGCGCATGCTTGTGCCCGCAGATCGGCTCGGTGAGGTCGAGGAATTGGCTAGCGCCACTGCGCGTGCCATCCGCGTCGGCGCGCCGCTTGATCCGGCGACGGAAATGGGCCCCATCGCCAATCGTGCTCAGTTCGAGCGGGTACAGGTCATGATTCAGGCCGGTATCGATGACGGCGCCAAACTGCTGTGCGGCGGGTTGGGTCGGCCGGCCGGCCTTGATAGCGGCTTTTTCACGCAACCGACAATCTTTTCCGAGGTGACGCCCCACATGCGGATTGCTCGTGAAGAAATCTTCGGTCCTGTCCTTTCGATCATGCCCTACAAGGACGAGGAAGAGGCAATCGCGATTGCTAACGACACCATCTATGGATTGGGCGCCCATGTTCAGTCTTCAGACCCGGAGCGGGCACGCCGCGTCGCCACTCGCATTCGTGCCGGTCAGGTCCATATCAACTATCCGGCTTGGGACGGAGCGGCCGCCTTCGGTGGCTACAAACGGTCGGGCAACGGCCGCGAATATGGCGTATACGGGCTTGAAGAGTATCTCGAGACGAAATCGATCCTCGGTTATTGACCAGCCTTCTCCGGAGGATCGGCTCTCCAGGGCAGTGGTTTGAGCGACTGACGAAGCATTGTCAGGAAAGCGGCGGTGCGGGCACTTCGTCCGTGCCGTGATCCGAGGATGGCGACGATATCGGCCGACGGCAGCTTCCAATTGGGAAGTACCTGCCTCAGCCGTCCCTCAGCCAGGTCTTCTGCAACGGCCCATTCGGAGCGCATCATGATGCCTTGACCCGCCAGCGCCCAATGCCGAATAACGGCGCCATCATTGCTCGACATGACCGGGTTGACGCGCACTGTCGCAGTTTCCTGCCGCAATCCCTTGAACCGCCAGAGCGTTACGTCCTCCTCATTTTCGCGAACCACAAGACAGCGATGTTGCGCCAGATCGGCGGGCGTAGAAATGGGCGCAGCCGAAGCGAGGTATTCGGGGCTTGCGCAGAGAATTCGCTTGTTCGGCGCCAGCGTCGTCACCACTTGATCCAGATGCGCGGACGTCCCGATGTGAACAACCACCTCATAACTGTCAACGATCAATGCAGTGGGATGGTCGGACAGTTGCAGGGTAGCGGTGGCACCACGATGCTCTCGAGCAAACGCCTCCACGACCGGGGCCACGTAGATCCTGCCAAAACCGTGAGGTGCTGCGACCCTGAGGTGCCCGCGGACCGCACCCTTGCGATCAGCCAAGGCTTCGGCAAGCGAGTCTATGGCATCGCTGACGATGACGCTGTGAGAAGCGACCAATGAGCCCTCTTCGGTAAGACGCAGGTGGCGTCCGGAGCGGTCGATCAGCCTCACCCCGACTTTCTCTTCAAGCGCGCGAAGGCGCTGGGTCACCGCCGGAGGGGTGACGTTGAGCTTTCTCGCGCTTTCAGCCAGGGATTTGGAGGCTGTGAGGACCGAAAAAAAGGCAAGATCGTCGGACGTGAGCATTAATCTGTACCTGAAGTGAACATTCATGGATGATTAATTGCCATCTTTATGGCTTGGCGACAAGGTGAGATCAGGTTGGTTATCGGATTCAATGAGGCTGGCGACGTTGGTTTATCCGCCTGAAGGGCTGGACTCGGCAGTATTCAGCGGGTGCCAGTTGGAAACTGTATGAGGGAATGCGTCGGCCGATTTGGCTGCTCTTGGACCGGAAGGGATCCTCCCAACGACGACCGCGCGACCGCTGCTCCGAACGGAGCTGTCTTGCGGGCAGAGGTCGCAAGTACCGCGTTTTGCCCTAGACATGATGGAGAACCTGAGGTGAATGCCAAGAACATACTGGAGCAGCTGGTTGGCTTTCCGTCCGTCGTCGGGGCTGCGAACGGCGACATCGTCACATGGGTGAAGACCTATCTCGAAAGTCATGGCGCCACCGTGACTGTCTTGCCGGGGCCGGAAGGGGATAGGGCAAACCTGTTCGCCACGATCGGCCCCAAAGATGAGCCCGGCTATATTCTTTCCGGGCATATGGATGTCGTTTCGGCCTCCGAACGGACTTGGACGTCGGATCCCTTCCGACTGCGGGCTGAGGGAGATCGGCTTTTTGGCAGGGGTGCCTCCGACATGAAGGGGTTTCTCGCCGCCGCGCTTGCCTGCCTTCCCACTATAGCGAAAATGCCATTGAGGCGCCCGATTCACTTCGCCTTTTCGTATGACGAGGAAGCTGGCTGCCGCGGCGTACCGCATATGTTGCAGCAGATCGGGAACCTGTGCGCTCCTCCTTTGGGAGCAATTATCGGTGAACCAAGCAGTATGGTGGCGATCCGCGGCCACAAGGGGAAGGCCGCCGCCCGCATCGAAATCCATGGCACGGCCGGTCATTCGTCGCGCCCTGATAAGGGCCTGAACGCGATCCACGCCATGACTGCGGTGATGAGTGCGACGCTGAAGACCGTTGATGCCCTGCGAGACAGCGGGTTGGATCAGAATTTTGAGCCGCCCTATTCTACGCTGCAGATCGGAACGATCACAGGCGGACGCAGCGTCAACATCATCCCGGATGTCTGCATCATGGAATTGGAAGCCCGCGCCGTGCCTGGCGTGTCGCCAATAGTTCTCCTGGAACAGATCAAGGCAACGGCCGAGGCCTTGGCGAAAGACGGTTTCCGCGTCACGTGGGAAACCAGCAGCACCTATCCCGCGCTTTCGCTTGGTGCGGACACGCCGCTCGCTCGGCTGATGGAGGAGCTGACCTCAGCTCAGACCTTGGCTGCCGTCAGCTACGGCACCGAGGCCGGACTCTATCAGGCAGCCGGCATCGACGCGATCATCTGTGGTCCCGGGGACATCTCCCGCGCCCACCGCGCTGACGAGTTCATCCGCCTGGACGAACTCGCTGCCTGCGAAGAGATGATCCTGCGGCTTGCCAAGACGCTGCAACAGTAGGAGAGCTTCATGGTTTTCTGGTTCAACTCAGATCGAGAAAGAGGCCGCGTCTTCGCCGAGGCTTTTGCACGCGACCTTCCCGAGCTGCCCTTCGTGATGGATATTTCGGAGCGCGATCCGGACGAAATCCGGTACATTCTCACGTGGACTGCGCCGCCCGATCTCCATCGTTTCAGGAACTTGAAGGTTGTCTTCTCGATCGGGGCCGGCGTCGATCAATTCAAGCCAGAGACCCTTCCGCCAAACGTCATGCTCGTCCGCATGGTCGAGGATGGTATCGTGCGGATGATGCAAGAATATGTCACGCTCGCCGTGCTCGCCCTGCACCGCAAGTTGAAGGCCTATGTCGAACAGCAGGCCGACGCCGCCTGGCTTCCGCTTCCTGTGCGGCAAGCTGGTGATCAGCGGATCGGTATCCTTGGCCTTGGCATGCTCGCCCAGGCCGTTATTGAGCGACTGAAACCGTTCGGCTTTCCACTTGCCGCGTGGAGCCGCTCAAAACGACAAGTGGATAGCCTTGATTGCTATCACGGCCCGGACGGGCTCATGCCGTTCCTTGCGCGCACCGATATCCTGATCTGTCTCCTGCCGCTGACCCAGGAGACGCAAGGACTACTCGACGCCGGGGTCTTCGCGACCCTTCCAGCGGGCGCGGCGCTCGTCCACGTGGGGCGCGGTGCGCAACTCGATCATGACGCGCTGATTGCGGCTCTCGATGACGGACATCTGTCGGGTGCGGTCATCGATGTCACTGAACCTGAGCCCTTGCCCCCAGAACATCGTTTCTGGAGGCATCCGAAGATCATCCTGACGCCGCACATCGCAAGCGTCACGCAAGCAGAGACGGCGGCCGGCGCCGTCATCGACAACATCAAACGGCTTCGCGACGGTCTCGACCCGATCGGGCTCATAGACCGTGAGCGCGGTTATTGAAGCTGCAACCAGGAGAGCAAGGAGAAAAAATGTCCCTCCTCAAGACCATAGTACCCAACAGCACGGAAAAACCGCGTGAGTCAAAGCCCGGGCCGGAACGCCTGATCTCCGGCAATCCTTCTTTCAAGAGCTGGCCCCAGGACGTTGCGCGAGACGACATGATTCACACCGGCGTCTGGGAGGCGACACCGGGCCTGACGCGCTCCGTCAAGGGAGAGACATTCGAATTCTGCCACATCCTTCAAGGCGTCGTGGAAATCACCCCGGATGGCGGTGAACCGGTGACCTACAAAGCAGGCGATAGTTTCGTGATGAAACCGGGATTCATCGGCACCTGGCGCACCGTGGAGACGGTCCGCAAGATCTACGTCACTGTCAACTAACCAGCGCCGCCTCGGGTATGCGAGCGTAGCGACCGACCTGCCTGGACAACAACGAGCGGTAAAACGGCGGAGAAGTTACTCTCCGCCGTGTGAGGGCGACGACACGAACTCAGGAGCCAAAGACGCCGGCTTCAATTCCTGATCCACAAGGAAAAGTCCGCTTGACGATGTCAAGCCGTGCGCCGTCTAGCTAGGAGCGTCTTCATTCGAACTTCACCAAGTAAGCAACAGCTCGGATGGGCCTTCCCGCCGGACCGATCACAATGCGCTCGCATAGAGCGGATGGCGGGCTATTTTGCTGATGTTCGTCAAGGAGCGGCATGGTCCGCCAATCGAGTTCCTACCGGCGGTCGGACACCTGCCCGCGCTTACCCAGTCACGCGTGATTATCTCCGGATTACCGAGGAGAGGGCGAACGCAGTTAGTGTATCGCGCACGCCGGGCATCTCGGCAATCAACTGCCAAATCTGGCGGATGCGGTCGGCCTCGGGGGACTCGACCCGCACGAGGAGATCGAAATCACCGGTCATAACGTCGCAAGCAACGACTTCTGGGATCTTCCGCAGCGCCTGAATGACTTCGCCGCCCCGCATGCGATCGTGCCGATAGACGAAAATCAATGCGGTTGTGACGTTTTGGCTATTTCCTCCATCGCCGGTGACGATTGTATATCCCTTGATGAAGCCTTCTCGTTCGAGACGTTCGATTCGCACCCTCACGGCGTTGCGAGAAAGGTTTACCTTCGCCGACAACTCCGCATGCGAGATCCGGGCATTGGCCTTCAATTCGACAAGTATCTGTTCGTCAGTTCGATCGAGAAGATATTTCATGGATATTGAGCCGGGCCGCTTAGCCTAGAATGTCGGGAGTTACGGACCGATAAGCTAACACGGCGATTTCCGGTAGTAATGTTCTTTCCTGCTTGCTCGCAAATCGCTTTGACGTCGAGGCCATTATGAACCCTGGCAGCGCCGTCCTTTCCGCATCGGTCAGGCCGCGGACTCCCTGATAACCCTGCAGCAGCGCTCGCGCCCGCTCTTTGTTCAGCTCTCCGCTGATTTCGCCCGCCCAACCGACAAGCGCATCAGCAAGCTCCGACACGAGGGCGTCCTCGTGCCGAAGCCTGAAGTTGATGACTCCGCTGACTTCCTCTCCGAGGAAAAAGACGTTCTCCAGGACCAATGCGCCATGAATTGCGCCAGTGGGAAGATCCGTCGCTTTGCTCTTCGCTTTTCGTTCCAGGACGGTGTGCATTTCAGCCATGACACGGCCCAGGCTGAGACATTTTGCCGGGTTTGCAAATGTGGGTGAGGCGCCGGGTACGAAGCTGACGATGGCAACCAATCGATCGGCGGCCCGAGACGTGGCGTGGCCGTCGACAGTGCGGAGCGGCTTCGGGCAGGGGACGCCATGTCGATAAAGCGCCTCCATGGTTTCGAAGGCCCTTTCCAGATCTGAAGGTTGGGCTCCGTTCTCAAAAAGCGTGACGATGAATTCGCCTTCTGTAGTCCGAAACAGATAGGTCGTTTCGGAGTCGCCGTCTGCAATGCCAATCACCGACAGAAGCGACGTAAAGCCATAGGCGGCCGCAATGAGTTGGCGATCTTCGTCAGAAAGCTCGGTAAAAACAGCCATTTCTTACCCTTATGCGGCCGATGAACCATTAGGAATTTGCGAAGGCTGCGCTACCTTCAAAGATCTCTTCCACTTGACTGGAGGCTAGGATCCCTTCTTCTTCAACGACCTGCCGCAGCCCCCGCTTTTCGGCCAGCGCCTTGTTGGAAAGCTGCGCCGCCTTATTGTAGCCGATAAGCATCGCCAACGGCGTTGCAAGGACAAGAGACTGGTCGAGGAGGTCCTTGCAACGGTCGACGTCAACCTCAATGCCAGCGACGCACCGCTGCTTGAAAATTTCCATGCCCCGCGTCAACATCCGCATGGACTGAAGGATGTTGAGGATGATCACCGGTTCCATCGCATTGAGTTGCAACTGCCCCGCGCTTGCCGCCAAGGTGACAGTGAGATCATTTCCGATAACCTGAAATGCGATTTGGTTCATCATTTCCGGAATGACGGCGTTGACTTTGCCGGGCATGATCGAGGAGCCAGCCTGGACGGGCGGAAGTCGGATTTCCCCCAGGCCGCCCCTAGGGCCACTGCTCAGGAGCCGCAGATCGTTGCAGACCTTTGTCAGCTTCACAGCAATTCGCTTGAGGACACTGGAGATGGAAACGAAACCACCGGTGTCTGAGGTGGCCTCAATCAGATTTCGAGCTCGGATGAGCTGGATACCAGAAATCTGTGTGAGGTGGATGCACGCCGCGGCTGGAAAGCCGCGGGGGACGTTGATCGATGTTCCAATTGCAGATCCGCCGAGATTAACCTCTTTCAACAACCTGGAGGCGGACTGGAGCTGGTTGATGTCTTCGTCGATCAGCTCGGCGAACGCATCAAATTCCTGCCCGACTGTCATTGGGACGGCGTCCTGCAACTGAGTGCGGCCGACCTTCAACGCAGTCGCATACTCACGTGCCTTGGCGCGGAATGCGTCGCGCAGCCCGACCTGGGACTCGATCAGCCCTTCGCAAGCACGAAGAATGGTCAGACGCAGTGCGGTCGGATAGACATCGTTTGTCGATTGGGAGAGGTTCACGTCATCATTCGGATGAAGCTTGTCATAGTCGCCCACATTCGCACCGAGCTTCAAGAGCGCCAGGTTCGCAACAACCTCATTGACGTTCATGTTGGTGGACGTTCCGGCGCCACCCTGCATCATATCGACAGGGAAGTTCTCATCAACGCATTTCAGCTCGATGAGCTCATCGCAAGCCTCTGAGATCGCCGACGCTTTCTCCGCTGACAGCAGGCCAAGCTCGGCGTTTGCATACGCCGCCGCTTTCTTGACCATAGCCATAGACTGAATGAGTTCTGGGAAGTCCTTCAGGCGAAGGCCTGAAACGGTGAAGTTAAGCTCGGCTCGACGCGTATGGACACCGTAGAGAACGTCACCGGGGACAGGGAGGGGGCCGATCAAATCGGTCTCTATTCGTTCAATTCCCATTCACCACTCCCCTAGTCCAGAATTCCGGCGTGGCCCATGGCATAAGTAATAACCTCTTTAACAGGATGGCTCACCTCCACGAGAGGAAGGCGCAGGTCACCGCGGATCTTCGAGAGGTGCGCTAGCGCGAACTTCACCCCAGCCGGGCTGGTCTCGAGGAATAGCGCGTGATGCAGGGGCATCAGTCGATCCTGAAGAGCCAGTGCCGCTGCGAAGTCGCCTTTCTGGCATGCCCGCTGGAAGTCTGCACACAGCCGGGGAGCAACGTTCGCGGTCACGGAAATGCAACCGTGGCCGCCATGGGCCATGTAACCCAGCGCTGTGCCGTCTTCGCCGGTCAGAAGATTGAACTCATTGCCGCAGGCCATACGCTCCAGCGACGGTCGCAGGAGATTGCCCGTCGCATCTTTGACACCCTTGACGTTCGGACAATCCCTGAAAATTTGGGCAAGCGTTGCGACTTCAATGTCGATTACACTCCGACCCGGGATGTTGTAGACAATGATCGGAACCGTAGCTTCAGCGTCGATGGCCTTGAAGTGCTGATAGATTCCCTCTTGGGTGGGTTTATTGTAGTAGGGCGCAACGATCAGCAAACCGTCCGCGCCGGCCTCCTGTGCGTGCCGCACGAAGCCGATCGCTTCCTCGGTGCTGTTGGAGCCGGCGCCGGCAATGACCGGAACCCGACCATTCGCTGCCGCGATCGCGAGTTCCACGACTCGCTTATGTTCGGCATGGCTGAGGGTCGGGCTTTCCCCCGTTGTTCCACAGGGGACAAGCCCTGACGTGCCTTCGGCGATCTGCCATTCAATGAGGTTGCGGAGGGCAATCTCATCGACTTCCCCATCGGCAAAAGGGGTGACAAGGGCAGTGATGGATCCTTTGAACATCTTGACTTCCAATGACGACGATGGGTTCAAACTGGCGCCGGCGTCGGCGATCAGTGCTGCAGTGACGTGATGCAGACGACCTTCGGCTGGGTCATGTCCTCATAAGCAAAGCGCACGCCTTCGCGTCCCATGCTGCCATATTTGAATCCGCCAAACGGCATTGCGTCGAACCGATAGTCGGACGACTGGTTGATCATGACGCCGCCGGCATCGATCCGCTTGGCGGCCTCGAGGGCATTGGCAAGATCGTTGGTAAAGATTCCGGCATGGAGGCTGTATTCCAGCTTGTTGGCCAGCTCTATTGCCTCTTCAAGTTCATCGAACGGCTGCAGCATGACCACCGGGGCGAAGACTTCCTCGTTCAGTACGTCGCACGTGGCCGGCACATTTTCCAGGACGGTCGGGGGATAGAGTGTGCCGGCCGGCTTGTGACCGCAGAGCAGCGTCGCGCCGGCAGCGATTGCTCGTTCCACCAAGGCGGCGGCGCGGTTCACCGCGCTTTCGGAGATCATGGGGCCCATATCGGTCTCAGAATTCATCGGATCGCCGGTCTTCATCCGGACGGTTCGGGCCACGAACTCGGTCTTGAATCGTTCATAGACCGAGCGCTGAACCAGAATCCGCTGCGTTCCGATGCAATTCTGGCCAGCCGCCCAGAAGGCGCCTGACACGCAATCT
The DNA here is from genome assembly GCF_030182485.1 of Rhizobium atlanticum. Taxonomy (NCBI): domain Bacteria; kingdom Pseudomonadati; phylum Pseudomonadota; class Alphaproteobacteria; order Hyphomicrobiales; family Rhizobiaceae; genus Rhizobium; species Rhizobium atlanticum. The sequence goes on along the minus strand of NZ_JAQJCJ010000015.1, from coordinate 130,337 downwards.
TCCACGGCGGCCTGAACATCGCTATTTTCCATCACGATAACCGGCGCATTGCCACCGAGATCCATTGCGAGCTTCTTGATGCCCGCAGATCTTGCAATGGCCTCGCCCGTGACGAATCCCCCTGTAAAGGAGATCATGCGAACGTCTTTGGCCGAAACAAGTGCCTTGCCCAGGTCGGCGCCGCCGACAGCGACCGTGATGATCTCCTCCGGCAAGCCGCTTTCGATCAGGACCTCCACCAGCTTGATCGCCGATAGAGGCGTAAGCTCCGATGGCTTCAGCAGTACCGCGTTTGCGCCGGCGATGGCAGGGCCAAGCTTGTGCGCCACGAGATTGAGCGGGTCGTTGTAGGGCGTGATTGCCGCGATGATTCCTAGCGGCTCCCGGGTGTACCAGCCCTGACGCGATTCAGAGCCTGCATAGGCATCAAACGGAATGACTTCGCCAGCATTGCGCTTGGCTTCTTCGGCGGAGAGTTTCAGTGTGTTGACACAACGTGTCGCCTCCTTGCGGGCCTGGGCAATCGTCTTCCCCGCCTCCCGTACGATCAGGAGCGCGAACTCCTCCTTGCGTTCTTCGACGGTGGCTGCGGCCCTTTCGAGAATAGCAGAGCGCTGGTGGCGGGGGAGCGACCGGGCAATCTGCGCGCCGCGCCTGGCGCGTTCGAGCAACAGGTCCACAGCCTCGGCACTGGTCTCTCCGATGGCGCCGACAAAACTGCCGTCGAACGGATTAGTGACGATGATCTCGTTGGAAGAGGCGGGTTTCAAGGCGAGACCGGGCATCACGCTGCCTCCTTGGCGAAATTTGCCGACTGCGCATTATGTATAGCCACGATGTCGGACAGCAGTGCGTAGGCGGTTTCTATTCGACCGGCGCCCGGGCCGCTCACGGTGACGGGACCGAGAAGCTCTGTGTTCAACGATACTGCGTTGGTAGCGCCGTTGACGCCGGCGAGCGGATGTTCGAGGGCAAGCTGTTTGGGCGCGACACTGCCGGTTATCGTCCCGTCGGCATTGCGAACTGCTGACCCGACCAGTTTCCAACGGCTTTTGGCCTTGGCAGCTGCTTGTATGTCGGAGGGAGAAAGCTTGGAGATACCGTTGCAGGAGACATCCTCCGGCTTGAGATTTGCTCCCAGCAGCTCATTTGCCAGGATCACGACTTTCAGGCGAACGTCTAAACCTTCGACGTCAGCGGTCGGATCGGCTTCGGCATAGCCCAGCGCCTGCGCTTCCGTGATAGCGCTGGCGAAGTCGAGACCCTCCTCCATGCGGCCGAGGACGAAGTTCGATGTGCCGTTGAGGATTCCTTCGAACCCTTTGATCTCGGCACCAGCGAGGGTCTTCTCTGCCATCCTTATGACGGGCGTGCCGCTCATGACGGAGCCCTCATACTCGAAATGAACGCTGTTCGCCTCGGCAAGGGCCTTCAGTTCCCGAGCAGCGATTGCAACAGGTCCTTTGTTCGTAGTGACGACGTGCTTGCCCGAGTTCAAAGCCCAACGGCAGTGCGAAACCGCCGGCTCGCCGTCGGCCGGATTCGTATATGTCGCCTCCACAATGATGTCGGCAGGCGCCGTCTTGATGATGGCTTCGTTGTCAGCCTCGGCGCTGCCGCCGGAGAGCCGAGCGAACCCGCCCTTCGCGAAATTCGCCTCCACGAGGGTCTTGGCATCCAGGCCGTTGGGCGAAATGACGGAGCCCAGATTGAGATCGGTGACCGCAACGATGTTCAGGCGGAAACCAAGGTCCCGTTCCCAAAGCGGGCCCTTTGTCGCGATGAGCTCGGTCAAGGCACGGTTGACGCCGCCAAATCCGATTAGGGCAATATTGTAGATCTTCATGTGGTTTCCTCCGATGAAGCGATTTGTGCGCATACGATGCGATGCAAATCGCTCAGTCGGAACGGCACAAACAGACCAATCTGCCGTACATTTTGCTCATGATGCTGACCGCTTGCCGCTTCCGTCCGGCCCGCACTCGGGCGGACAACTGGTCGGGCGAGAAGCCCACTCGCCCATGCAATCCGTCGATGTATCAATCTTTGCGCAAAGTCGACGCGTCTGAGCGTCCGTCGGCGGAAACCTCAGGAGAAGTGATCAAAGTCGATCGGAACTGAAAAGCCTGTCTTGACCCGGTCCATGACCACCATTGTCTTGAACCCCTTGATGTCGGGATTTTCATAGAAGAACTTGCGGGTGAAAACCTCATAGTCCTCCATGCTCTCGGCAGTGACAATCAGGACGAAATCCGCATCTCCTGTTACATAGTAGCCGTTCATCACTTCTGGCGTCTGCCGAATCGATTGCTTGAACCGGTCGACGATGTCGGCTCTTTCGCGCTCCAGCGTGACCAGTACCAGCATTGCGATTGGCCGGCCGACAGATTTGGGTTTCACAACCGCAACCTCCGCCTCAATCACTCCGGCCTCACGCAGCCGCTTCAGGCGGCGCTGCACCGCAGTGGCCGAAAGACCAACCATCGCGCCGAGCTCCTCGCTGCTGTGCCTGTTATGAACCTGCACGATACTGAGAAGACGCGCATCTAGGCGATCGAGCTGCATGGGAAACTCCGCAGGTTTTCCTCGTTTCATACCCATAAAAAGCAGGAATTCCTCGCCAAGGCAACACTTACGCCGGAATTCATCGTCTCAATACTTCTACGCTTCACGGACAAGACAGAGGCGGCAGAAACGTTCAGCCCGACGATGACCTCGCTGCATGAGGAATTGAGAAATGACCAACATTGTTGAAATAGCTGACATGGACCGCAGGACCGTTCTGCATCCGTTCACATACCTTAAGAATTACGCCGCCGGAGAGACCGATCCTACCATCGTCGAGACTGGAAAAGGCGTTCGTATCCGCGACGCATCCGGCCGGGAATACCTGGACGGGTTTGCGGGCCTCTATTGCGTGAATGTCGGCTACGGTCGCACCGAAGTCGCCGAAGCGATCGCCCGGCAGGCCTACAAGCTCGCCTATTACCATTCCTACGCCGCCCACACGACCGAGGAACTCGCGCGACTTTCGGATCGACTGGTGCGGATGGCGCCAGGCAACATGTCCAAGGTCTTCTACGGACTGTCCGGTTCGGACGCGAACGAGACGCAGGCGAAGATCGTCTGGTATTACAACAATCTTCGCGGGAAAGCGCAAAAGAAGAAGATCATCTCGCGTGAGCGTGGCTATCATGGATGTTCCGTGGTTTCCGGTTCCATGACAGGCTTGAGCTTTTACCACGATCATATGGACCTACCGGTTTCGGGGATTCTGCGTACCGGCGTCCCGCATTTCTATCGCGGTGCGATGCCTGGCGAGACCGAAGAAGCCTTTTCACAGCGTCGCGCTGATGAACTGGAAGGGCTCATTCTCGCCGAAGGACAGGACACTGTCGGCGCCTTGATAGCGGAGCCGGTCCTTGGAACGGGAGGCATCACACCGCCGCCGGCAGGATACTGGCCGAAAATCCAAGCTGTGCTGAAGAAGTACGACGTGCTGCTGATTGCCGACGAGGTGGTGTGCGGGTTTGGCCGCACCGGTGCAATGTTCGGTTCGGATCTATACGGTATGGATCCCGATCTGATCACCGTCGCCAAGGGCTTGACATCAGCCTATGTGCCGCTGTCGGCGGCCATCGTTTCGCAGAAAGTCTACGAGGTGATGGAGCAGGCGACGCCGCGTGTGGGCTCCTTCTCACACGGTTACACCTATTCCGGTCATCCGATCGGCGCCGCGGCGGCGAACGCAGTGCTTGATATCGTCGAGCGCGAAAATCTTGCCGGACAGTCCGCGACGAAAGGCGCTTATCTTTTGCAACGGTTGAAAGCAGAGTTCGAGCAGAACCCGATCGTCGGGGAAGTTCGTGGTGTCGGCATGCTTGCCGCCATCGAGTTCGTTTCCGATCGCGGTAGCCGGGCTTCGTTCGATCCAGGCCTGAAGGTCGGCGCGCGCATCTCCCAAGCCGCCCGAAATCGCAACCTCATTGCGCGCGCAATGCCGCATGGAGACATTCTGGGCTTTGCACCGCCGCTTGTGATGACGGAAGCGGAAATCGACGAAATGGTTGCGATCGCAAGGGCTGCCGTTGACGAGGTGCTGCGGGAGCTGGACTCCCAAGGACTGGTGGCGGGATAACGGATGGGCAATCGTCTGAGGCTTTGCCAATGAACGCAATTCTAAAGGTTCACGAACTCACAAAGACGTTTGGATCGACGAAGGTGCTGGATGGTATCAGCTTCGACATGAGAGAAGGTGAGGTCATTTCTCTGATCGGGTCGTCCGGATGTGGAAAAAGCACCGCACTTCGCTGTATCAATTTTCTGGAGACGCCGACATCAGGTCGGATCGAGTGCATCGGTCAGTCCGTCTCAGTCGTCAATGACGAGCGCGGCCGAAGCCAGATCGTCAACGGTCGCGATATCAGGAACCTTCGCAGACAGATCGGCATGGTGTTCCAGAACTTCAATCTCTGGCCTCATCTGAGCGTCCTGTCCAACGTGACCGAGGCACTCGTTTGGGTGCTGAAACTCGGGAAGAAAGACGCCGAAGAGGTTGCGCTCTCGGCCTTGTCGAAAGTCGGCATGGCGAGTTTCCGTGACCGCTACCCGCAACAGCTGTCGGGCGGGCAGCAACAACGCGTCGCAATCGCGCGTGTTCTGGCAATGAAGCCAAAACTCATGCTGTGCGATGAGCCGACATCCGCACTGGACCCCGAGCTCGTGGGTGAAGTGCTAAAAGTCATAAGGGCGCTGGCGGAAGCGGGGGCTACGATCCTCCTCGTCACGCATGAAATGCGGTTCGCACGCGATGTGTCGAACCGGATGATATTCCTGCAAAACGGCCGCCTTGAGCAGGATGACGAGCCGAAGGAACTGTTTCGAAATCCCGCAACGGAAGGGGTGAAGCGGTTTCTTTCTACAGTAATGGCGGCCAACGCCTGAAAAGCGCAACGAAAACCAAAAGGGGTAACAATCATGATCAACAGCAATCTCATCAAGTCAGCATTCGCAACCAGCCTTCTCGTCTGCGCACTGGCGACGGGCGCGTCGGCAAAGGACGGCGTTCTGCGCATCGGGACGGAGGGCGATGCGCCGAAGTTCAGCATGGCCGATCCGAGCGGCAAGGTAACCGGGTTCGACGCCGATATCGCCAACGGCATCTGCGCCGAGCTGAAACTGAAGTGTGAATTCGTCGTGCAGACATTCAGCTCGCTGGTGCCATCCATGGATAAGGATCGCTTTGACGTCATCATTTCCGGCCTTGGTATCACCGCCGAACGTCAGAAGAAGATCGACTACTCCATCCCCTATGCGACAACACCCCTCTATTTCGCTGTCGCCAAGGACTCCCCGCTTGCAGGCCTCAAGAGCCTCGCCGAAATCGAAAAGGCCCTCCAGGGCAAGAGTGTCGGCGTCGTCACGGGGACGACCTACGCCAGGTTCATGGAGAAGCGGATGCACGGCGCCGATCTCAAGACATACGACGCCGTCACGCAGCTCACCGCCGATCTCGCGAGCGGCCGTATCGACGTCGCCTTCGCGGATTCGCCGACATGGATGGATTTTTTCGCAACGCCCGACGGAGCCAACTTCACCAGGATCGACCTGAAGATCATGGCGATGGATGACCCAGACGTTCTTGGCCATGGCATGGGAGTCGGCATGCGCAAGGGCAATGCCGAACTCAAGACCAAGGTCGATGCCGCCCTCTGCAAGATGATCAACGATGGCAAGGTCAGGGAAGCCTCGATGCATTGGTTCCAGGACGACTACACGATTCCCTGCAAGAAGTGATCGTTTCGAACATGAAGCCTGCCTTGGCACGGCCCAGGGCAGGTCACGGGGATTGTGTCCATGTTGGGTGACCTTTGGGTGTTGATGGTGGAGCAGAGTTGGGCGCTGGCTCTGCTGAAAGGAAGTGTCGTCACGATCGTGATCGGTTTGATCGGAATGGCACTCGGTTTTCTCGTTGCAACCCCCTTGGCCATCATGCGCTGGCGGAAGGTCGTGTTCGTCTCGCAACTTGTCGACGGGTACAGCATTCTTGTTCGTGGCGTTCCGGGCTTGCTGGTCATCTATCTCCTGTTTTTCGGGTCCATCGAGTGGGTGAAGGCGATTACGGCTGCGTTCGGCTACCAGGACTCGGCTGATGACGCATACCCCTACATCGTCGGGGTGATCGCGATTGCCGTCATCTCGTGCGCCTATTCGATCGAAGTCATCCGGGGTGCGCTTCAGGCGGTGCCGTACGGTCTGCTGGAAGCCGCTCAGTCGCTCGCCTTGCCGAGAGGTGTAACGTTTATGCGCATCACGTTCCCACTGGCACTGCGGCTGGCGCTTGGCGGGATCAACAACGTCTGGCAGATGACGATCAAGGATACTTCGCTCGTCTCGGTCGTCGGCTTACAGGAATTGATGAGGACGGCTGCCATCGGTGCAGGAATCACGCGATCTCCGTTGCTTTTCTACTGCATCGCTGCGGCGCTCTTCTTCTGCATGACCGCAGTCAGTCAAACCGCGTTTTCCAGCGCCGAACGTGCGCTCGACCGCGGCTTCCGAGGAAGATGACATGGATCTTGGAATAATTGCATATGCCGTTCCCTTCCTTGTCATAGGTGCCAAGACGACGTTGCTGATCGCCGTATTCGGCGTCGGTATGGGGCTTCCCTTTGGTGTCGCCGTCGGGCTCGCGCGCTGCTCGAGAAGCCGGGTGTTGCGCCGCGTATGCGACGCCTACTGCGCGATCTTCCGCGGCACGCCTATGCTGGTCCAGGTCTTCGTCATCTATTACGGCTTGGCCCAGGTGAGTTTTATTCGTCAGAACCCCATTTTATGGTGGATGATCGGAGATGGGCTGAACGCTGCAATCCTTGCCGTGGTGCTCAACACCGGTGCCTACACGGCGGAGATTTTCCGCACGGCTTTCCTCTCCCTGCCGAAAGGACTTATCGAAGCGGCAGAAGCCTGTGGCATGCACCCGTGGCACGTCTTCAGGAGGGTGAAGTTCCCGCTTGCCGTGCGGCAGGCGCTTCCCGCTTATAGCAGCGAGGCGGCGATCATCGTGAAGGAATCCAGCCTCGCGTCAACGATTACCGTTCTGGAAATCACCGGATATGCGAAGCGGCTCATGAGCGAGACTTTCGCGATCATGGACATCTTCATGGTCACCGCAGCGTTCTATCTCACCATCAACGTCGTCGTTCTGACGGGTTTGAAACTTCTCGAACGGCGCCTGTCGTTTGCCCGATAAACAGATCCAGGAAAGGTCTTCCAATGTCCAAACTCACTTTCGTCGACTACAACAATCTGCCTGAACCGCGTAAAGGCCAGCCCGCGCCTGAAAGGCTGGTCGAGGGAAATCCGCAGTTTCTCTCCTGGGACATCGCGCAGACTGCCGACGGCGTCGTTCGCTCCGGCGTCTGGGAAGCGACGCCCGGCGCCTACCGCTCGATCAAGGGCGAAACTTTCGAATTCTGTGTCATTCTGTCGGGTGTGTCCGAATTGATTGAGGATGGCTGTGAGCCGCGACGCATCGTTGCCGGCGACGCTTTCGCCATGCATCCGGGTTTCGTCGGAACCTGGAGAGTGATCGAAACGACGCGAAAGCTTTGGGTCTGCCGAGACTAAGCCAATAATCGATTGAAACCATTTTTCCGGAACTTAGCTCTCATGGCCCAAGCTCAAGCGCATTCCATTAAATCCACGCCCTACTGGTGGGAGGACAGCACATTTCCTTCCCTGCCAGCGCGGAACGTCGAGAAGACATGCGACGTGGCGGTCGTTGGGGGAGGGTATACGGGTTTGTCGGCAGCGCTCGAACTTGCCCGTGCGGGCAAGCATGTCCAGCTGTTTGACCGTCAGGCCCTTGGCCTTGCGGCATCGGGCCGTAATGGGGGCATGGCCAGCGGAAGCATCCGTCCGGGGCGGAAGGATCTGGTCAGGCGGTTCGGGCAGGAGAGGGCGCAAGCCATTCTCCTGGAAGGTAAGGCGGCGCGAGAGGATCTCTGGCGCTTCCTCAGAGAGGAGAATATCGAATGTGACTTCTCACTATCTGGCGCCTTCAACGGGGCCATGACGGCTGATCAAGCCGACGAACTCCATCGTCAGGCAGACTTTCTGCATCGGAATCTCGGCATCGAGGCATATCCGGTGGAAAGGGCCGATGTTCCGAAGTTCATCGGAACTGACCTTTATGTCGGAGGCCTTGTGCGCAAAGACATCGGTGGGCTGCAGCCGGCCAAGCTTCTTGCGGCCATGATCGATCTGGCAAGTTCATCGACGGCGGTCATACATGAAAATACCGCAGTCCTTGGATCGACTAGCGAGGCCGGAGGCGTGCGAATTCAAACGCAGCGCGGAGAGGTTTTCGCCAGAAAGCTTCTTGTCTGCACTGATGGCTACACCGACGGTTTCGACCCGTGGCTGCGTCGCCGGCTTGTTCCTGTCCGTAGCAGGATAATTGCAACCGAGCCGCTCGACAGGGAGGTGATGGATCGGCTGATGCCGCCACGCATGATGTATGGCGACCTGCGTAAGCTCAGCTACTATTATCGGCCGTCGCACGATGGATCTCGGATCTTGTTCGGCGGGCGCGACGGGACGACTGAAGGTGACTCCGCTGCTCCGATTGCACATCTGCAAAGCGAAATTGCTCGGCTCTTTCCCGAACTTGCAGGAATAGGTCTTACACACAGCTGGTTCGGCTATGTCGCCATGAACCGCGACATGATCCCGCGCATGTTCACCCGCGGAAATACAGTCTATGCGACCGGCTATTGCGGCTCCGGTGTCGTATGGGCCAGGTGGCTGGGCAAGAAGGCGGCGTTCAAGATCCTCGGTGACGGGGAACAATCGCGCTCTGCGTTCGATTTCGATGCCGCTCCGAGCGCCGTCCCATTCTTCAACGGCAAACCCTGGTTCATTCCTATCGTTTACTCGATGTATGCGCGCCACGACAGAAAGATTCTCCTCAGACGCCTTAAGGGCTGAGGTTCAGATGCCATCTCGTTTCTGCAAGTCCGCCACGGCGCCGAAAAAAGTTCGTGTCGTCCGCTTGCAACCAAGCCCTGCGTTGGCGCTACGCGCAGCAGACAACAACTGGCAAAGGCCGGAGCTAAGGTGAACAGGCATGATTAGTCTGGAAACGATCGAGCAGGCGCGCGAGCGCATCAGCAAGCACATCCGGATCACGCCTGTCGTCATGTCGGCGACACTGTCCGAACTGGCCGGGACGCAAGTCAGCCTGAAGCTGGAGCATCGCCAGTTGACCGGAAGCTTCAAGCTCCGTGGAGCAACCAATGCCGTGTTGCAGCTCACCCAATCCGAGCGAGATAGAGGCGTTGTTGCGGCTTCCACCGGCAATCACGGACGCGCGCTGTCCTATGCCGCCGGCGCGATTGGCTCCCGAGCGACCATTTGCATGTCTCACCTCGTGCCGGAAAACAAGGTGTCCGAAATCCGCCGGCTCGGCGCTCGCGTACGGATCGTCGGGTCATCCCAAGATGAAGCGCAGGCTGAGGTTGATCGTCTCGTCGCGGAGGAGGGCCTCAGCATGATCCCGCCCTTTGATCACCCCTGGATCATCGCCGGTCAGGGCACCGTCGGACTTGAAATCGTCGAGGCGATGCCTGACGTCGCCGCGGTTCTCGTTCCCCTGTCCGGCGGCGGTTTGGCAGCAGGTGTCGCGGCAGCGGTCAAGGCGGTGCGCCCGGTTGCCAAGGTAATCGGTATAACTATGGAAAGGGGAGCGGCGATGAAGGCTAGCATCGACGCGGGGCACCCGGTCCAGGTCGAAGAGCATCGAAGTTTCGCCGACTCGCTCGGCGGCGGCATCGGTTTGGCCAATGCCTGGACGTACCCGATGTGCAAAACCCTTCTCGACGACGTGGTGCTCGTCAGCGAGCGCGAGATAGCCGCCGGCATACGTCACGCCTATGCGTATGAGCGCGAGATAATCGAGGGTGCTGGGGCAGTCGGTATTGCTGCGCTGCTCTCAGGCAAACTGGCGCAGGTTGAAGGCCCGATCGTCGCCATTCTTTCAGGCGGGAACATCGACATGTCGTTGCACATGAAGGTGGCTAGCGGCCTTGACACAATTGATGAGGGAAGCTGATGCCAAAAATAAGGATATTGACCGAATCAGAGCTTCGAACCATCGTTCCGCTCGACATGGATGCGGTGAATTGCGTTGAAAACGCCTTCCGCGCATTGGCCCTGGAAAACGCGGTTCAGATGCCGCCGGTTTTGCGCCTCGATGTGCCCGACAGCAGGGGCGAAGTCGATGTGAAGACGGCTTATATTCATGGTTTGAGCAGCTTTGCCATCAAGGTCAGCCCTGGTTTCTTTGATAATCCGAAGATCGGACTTCGCAGCACCAACGGTCTGATGGTCTTGCTGTCGAGCAAAACGGGCTTGGTGCAGGCGCTCTTGCTGGACAATGGCTACCTCACCGACGTTCGCACGGCGGCCGCCGGCGCTGTCGCGGCAAACCATCTGGCACGGAAGGACGCGTCGATTGCAACGGTCTTCGGGGCGGGCGTTCAGGCCAGGCTGCAACTCGAGGCCCTCATGCTGGTGAGACCTATTCGAGAGATCCGCGTTTGGGCGCGTGATTATCGACGGGCGCAAGCGCTTGTTGAGCAGCTCGGAGCAAGACAAAATCTTTCCATTTCCGCATTTGAGGATCCGCGAAGCGCGATCGCCGGGTCAAAGATCGTTGTCACGACGACACCTGCCGACCGACCCATTGTCGATGCCTCGTGGCTCGAACCCGGACAGCATCTGACCGCCATGGGTTCGGACGCAGAACATAAGAACGAGATTGACCCCATTGCTATCAAAGCGGCAGATGTTTACGTGGCTGACAGCCTCAAACAAACGCGAAGACTGGGTGAATTGCGCCATGCCATCGACGCAGGTCTCGTCGCAAGCGATGCTGATTTTCCGGAACTAGGTCAGGTCGTTGTAGGTGCCAGACCGGGCCGCAGAAGTGCCTCGGACATCACCATAGCCGATCTTACGGGGACCGGTGTTCAGGATACCGCTATCGCCACCCTGGCGTTTGCGCGCGCCGAAGAACGAAGTGCCGGCACGTTCTTTGAAAGTTGATGCTTGTCGGCTGTTTGCCTCCGACCTCATGACGCAGCATGAAAATCTTCTTGAATGGCGGCGAGAAGCCAAGAGACGAATTGATCGATTCCAGCCGTCCTCCTCGCCGATGCCGAACGAATAACGCCGTAATGTGAACCATCAGGGTGAAAGCCGAATGGTGCGGTCAGGCGGCCTTTGCGGATATCGTCAATGGCAATGATCTTTGGGCACATGGCCACACCAAGGCCGCCGGCTGCGGCCTCCACCATCAGGAAATGATGGTCAAGAAAGCGCGTCGAGCGCGGCTTCGGCGCGTCCGGATGAGCGGTGGACCACTTCTGCCATCCATCCGGACGGGTCTTTGCAGCAAGCGCGACATAATCGCCGGCAGCAAACCGATCCGTCATGGCAGGATGCATGACAGGACCGACTTCCTCCTCGATCAACCGTTCGACCTGCCAATTCGCATCGATCGCGAAATCAAGCCTACGGATTGCAAGGGTGATACGGTCGCGCGCAAAATCGAAACCCCCGCCACCGACAGAAAGGTGAAAATCGATTTCGGGATGGCGATCCTGAAATTCCGACAGGCGCGGGATCAGCCATCGCATGGCGACGGATCGTTCGCATGAAACGACGATCGGCGGTGACTGATCGACTTTGCGGATATCCTCCAGCGCCGCCGAAACGAGGGACAAAGCGTCTGTCGTCGCCTGCGCGAGCCGTGAACCCTCTCCCGTCAGCCTTAGGCCACGCCCATCAACTTCCAGCAGACGAATGTCGAGGTGTTCGGAAAGTTTCGAAACGCGCCGGCTGACAGCACCGTGCGTCAAATTTAACTCAGCCGCAGCCGCACGCACGGAACCAAGGCGCGCAACGACCTCAAAGGCACGCAGATCATCGAGGGATGGAATGTCCGACCGCTTCATTGGTGACAAACTATCACCGGTAGATTTGAAATCATATCAATTTCCATCTCGACGTACGAAGGAACAATCGAGGCGGGCGCTCTTGTGAAGCGCGGCTCCTCGAATTTGCAGAGTAGGACAGGACGGCAACGTTTCGCACGTTGTCTCCATCGAAGAGGGTAGCCGCATGCTGTGACAACGATGCAGCTTATGTGATCGTCACAGGGCGGCAGCCGCTTGCAGATAGGCCGCGAAAGATCAAACCAAAGTTCGATGTCGCAGGCGGGGGTCAAAGGCAGTTGCAGCGCGACATTGATATGGCGTCGCATGATTGGTGATCGACGATCACCATAATCCGTCAGTTTATATCGATAGTCCGAGCCTATCCTTTCGCTAGTATGACCGATACAGCCAAACCGATAGGGTCTCGATCATGCAAGCCAATGCTGCTATCCGCCTGGACTTCCGCTCTGATACGGTTACCCGTCCAACCGCGCAGATGCGCGCGGTGATGGCGGCCGCCGAGGTCGGCGACGATGTCCTTGGTGACGACCCCACGGTCAAGGCGCTCGAGGCCCGACTTGCCGCACTATTCGGCAAGGAAGCGGGACTGTTCGTGCCAACCGGCACCATGTCCAATCTCGCTGCGATCATGAGCCATTGCCAGCGCGGCGAGGAATTTCTCTGCGCAACCGGAGCTCACACCTATCTGTGGGAAGCCGGAGGCGCTGCGGTGCTGGGCTCGGTCCAGCCGCAGCCATTGCCGGTGCGCGCCGACGGCACGATCCCCATCGAGGAGCTTCACGCCGCGGTGAAGGACGATGATCCGCATTTTGCGATCACGCGACTGGTCACCATCGAGAACACCTTCGCCGGGCGGGTCCTGCCGCGCGATCATCTGGCCGAGGTCGTCGAATTTGCGCGGGAGCGGAAGCTCGCCACCCATCTCGATGGTGCGCGGTTGTTCAACGCGGCTGCGGCGCTCGGCGTTGATGTCGGGTACCTGGCAGAGGGCTTCGATAGCGTGTCGCTGTGCCTTTCAAAGGGGCTGGGGGCGCCGCTCGGATCAGTGCTGGTCGGCGATGCCCCATTGATCGCCCGTGCGCGCCGGTGGCGCAAGATGCTCGGCGGCGGAATGCGGCAGGCAGGGATAATTGCAGCGGCTGGGCTGTACGCGCTCGACCATCACGTCGACCGGCTGGTCGAGGACCACGCCAATGCTCGGGTGCTCGCGCAAGCATTTGCGGGAATAGAGGGGCTGAAGGTGACCCCGCCGCAATCAAACGTGGTCTTTGTCGAGCTCTCGACCGATCTGGCGACCCGGCTGTCCAAGGCGCTACGTGAACTCGGCATCGCGGCGAGTTTCTGGCCCGGTGGGCGAATGCGCTGGGTCACCCATCTCGATGTCAACCGTGCCGCTGTCGACGAGGCCATCGCGGCAGTGCGCGAGATCACCGAGGGCCGGACATGAGAGGCGTCATCGATCGACAATTGATCATCAGAATAACAAACCGACTGCCGCACCAAACAGCCCTTGCGCCGCAATAGCCCAATGACTGCGGCGGTGGGCGGTCGGAACTGGCGGAAAGACTGCCAAGGCAGGGGCGCTTCCCATATTCACCTGAAGAAGCGCCGATATTGCAGGTGGGGCCTGGTGGAGATGCGGTAGGTGGCAGAGACCCTCGCCACGTTTTGGACTGGTAAACGACGCTGGTTACGCGTCGAACAAGCAAGGAAGCAGGGCATGCATCTGTTCGCACGCAAGGACCTCGAGGAAGCCGCCGCACTCGTCTACCGGCATATGTCCCCTACACCGCAATACGTGTGGCCGCAGATCTCCGAAAAGGCAGGGGCCGTGGTCTGGATCAAGCACGAGAATCATACGCCGGCCGGCGCTTTCAAGGTCCGCGGCGGAATCACGGCCTTTGGCGGCTAGGTCATCGAGTACGGCCCGACTTCGACGAGGGTGGGGAGGACACCACCGGTGGCGACGGTAAGCAAGTGACAGTAAGCGGCACGAGAGCTTAAGGCAGCGATTACTGCCCATATGCTCATCAATTTTGAGTAACTTTCGGCGGCCGGAGAAAACCGCACCCCTGGCGTACAATCCCAGCCAGGCAAAGCGATGGTTTCCATCGACCCACTCACCATGTCCTTCGGCGCCTATGTGGCTGTCCAGGATGCCGATCTCAGTGTCTCCGATGGCGAGTTCCTCGCTATCGTCGGACCCACCGTATGCGGCAAGAGCACCATACTCAATGCGATCGGCGGCCTCCTGAAACCCGCAAGTGGCATCGTTTCCATCGATGGTCAGCCTGTGCGCGCAGAACGACATCGGTTACTTGTTCCAGGATGCATCTCTTCCGTGGAAGATCGCGATCAGAATGTGGAGCTCGGTCCCATGTTCAAGGGTGTCGGCGCTGCCGAACGCCGCAAGCGGTCGATGAGATGGCTCGCTAAAGTTGGGCTAAAAGGTTTCGAGCATCGCACTCCGCATCAGCTTTCCGGCGGTGCAAATGGCGCAGTCCCTGATTACAGGGCACCGGGATTTCGGAAGATCGAAAATAATCCGCGAGACCAATTTGATCTATATTGACACCAATGGCTAAACCAATTCTATATTGATCGCACAACGATCCTGATTGGTAGCGAATGGTGGTGAACGTGAAAGCAACTCCGACACTTGAAGCAAGCCGTGCGCCTTCGCAGGCGGCTGTAGCATGCGAAGCTCCCACGCAACTGTTCATCGGCGGCGAATGGGTTTCGGCAAAAGGTGGCCGGACCTTCGATGTGATCGATCCTTCGACTGCCGAAGCAATCGCCACAGTTTGTGACGGCGACATCCCGGATGCAATAGCGGCCGTCGACGCGGCAGAAAAGGCGGCTGCGGCCTGGAAGGCAACGTCGCCGCGGCGGCGCGCAGATGTCCTGATGAAGTGTTTTCACCTCCTTCTCGAACAAGCAGAGTGGTTGGCGCAACTGATCACGGTGGAAAACGGCAAGGCGCTTCCCGACGCGAGATCGGAGGTGGCCTACGCGGCCGAGTTTTTCCGTTGGTATGCCGAGGAGGCCGTTAGGGCTCCCGGTGAATTTGGATCAGCACCTTCGGGCACAAACCAGATCATCGTCAGCCATGAGCCAATTGGTATCGCCGTATTGGTAACGCCCTGGAATTTCCCGGCAGCGATGGCGACCCGAAAAATTGCCCCGGCATTGGCTGCAGGCTGCACTTGCATCCTGAAGCCGGCAGCCGAAACGCCTCTGACGGCGCTCGCCATTGGAGAACTGATGCGGCAGGCAGGTGTTCCTGCCGGTGTCGTCAACATCGTTCCCACGAAAAAAGCCGGTCCTGTGGTCAGCGCAATGCTGCATGACAAGCGGGTTCGGAAGCTGTCGTTCACCGGCTCGACAGGCGTTGGCAGGATACTATTGCGCGAGGCCGCGGACCAGGTCGTCAGTTGCTCAATGGAATTGGGCGGCAACGCGCCTTTCATCGTATTCGACGATGCCGACCTGGAAACGGCGGTCGCCGGCGCAATGGTTGCAAAGATGCGCAACGGCGGTGAGGCTTGCACGGCCGCAAACCGCTTCTACGTCCAAAAAGGAATTTCTGCTGACTTCATACGCCGCTTCGCGGAGGAGATGGCAGCGCTCAACGTCGGGCCAGGACTGGCACCGGATACGCAGCTTGGCCCACTGATCACCGATGCCGCGGTCGCCAAGGTCGAGCGCCTGGTAGACGATGCGATAGCCAAGGGAGCCCGGCTGGTAACAGGCGGTAGCAGGTTGAGCGGCGAGGGTTTCTATTATTTGCCAACCGTTCTCGCCAATGTCTCTCCGGACGCGGAGATTCTTCGCGAAGAAATCTTCGGTCCGGTTGCGCCGGTGATTGTGTTTGATGCCGAGGACGAGGTCGTCGATCTGGCCAACGACACCGAATACGGGCTTGTATCCTATATCTTCAGCCGAGACCTCAAGCGTGTGCTTGCGGTCGCCGGCAGGCTGGAAAGCGGCATGGTCGGGATTAACCGCGGTGTCGTTTCCGACGCTGCGGCGCCGTTCGGCGGCATGAAGCAGAGTGGCCTTGGCCGCGAAGGCAGTCATCACGGCATGCTCGAATACCTTGAGACCAAGTACATCGCCGTCACCTGGTAGGTCGTCGCGAGCATGGCCGTTTGCTAGTTAGCAATCATGTACCGACGTCGGCAGGCTCCAAACACGGAACAATGCCGCGGGTGACTGCAGCAAGAATAGGAGAGATAAATGGCGCTACTGAAAACCATCGACCCCAATCCATCCTTCGAGCCGAAGCATAGAACTGCCGAGCCGGAACGCCTCATTGCGGGCAGCCCCGCCTTCAAGACGTGGCTGCAGGACACCGCCAAGGACGGCAAGGTCAATACCGGTGTTTTCGAGGCGACGCCCGGCGAAACGCACTCCATCAAGGGCGAAACATTTGAATTTTGCCATCTTGTACATGGTGTGATCGAACTGACGGAAAAGGACAAGGACCCGGTCATTTATCGCGCCGGCGACAGCTTCGTGATGAAGCCGGGCTACGTCGGGGTCTGGAAGACAATCGAGACGGTGCGGAAGATTTTCGTCACCGTCACCTGACTGTTCGGGCAAACGATGCCTTTTTTAAGGTGCTTCTTCATGCAAACGGAATCGATCGTTCTTGCGCCTTTCGAGGCTCATCATGTGGGCGGAGCCCTCGCGCTGTCGCGTGCAGCGGGTTGGGCGCACAGGAGGGAAGACTGGGAAATGATACGGTCTCTGAGCGAAGGACGCGTTGCGCTCGCCGGCGACCGGGTTGTGGGTACCGCCCTCATGACTCCCTTCGGCGACACCTGCTCTGCCATTAACATGATTATTGTCGATGAAAGCCAGCGTGGCCGGGGGGTGGGAAGAAAATTGACCACCGCCGTGTTGGAACTCGCTGGTGAGCGTGAATGCCGATTGACGGCGACGAATGACGGCTTGCCTCTATATGAAAAACTCGGATTCGTTGCGACGCACCAAATCCTCCGTCATCAAGGCATTGCCGGTCAGGTCGATGCTCCTGAGAATGTTGAGTGGATCGACCCTGGCGCGCTGCCGGCAATCAAAGCGCTCGATCGTATGGCATTCGGGGCCGGCCGTGACGCGATATACAACGTCCTGGCGAATGAGGGGAGTTTCGCCGCCATCCGGAAAGGTGATCGTATCGTCGCCTTTGCGGCAACGCGGTTGTTCGGAAAGGGTGAAGTCGTCGGGCCGGTCGTTGCGGAAAACTCGGAACAGGCGAGGGACTTGCTTGCCTTCATCCTTGCGGGCAAGGAAGGCCGCATTGTGCGAGTCGACATCCCTGAACAGACCGGCCTTTCGTCACAGCTCGAAGACTGGGGGCTGCCTCGCGGGGGCACCGTCGTTGCGATGGTTCGCGGCGCGGCGTGTCGATCTGATACACCGGCCGTTCAAACTTTCTGCCTTGCGAGCCAAGCCATCGGCTAACGTGAAAATCCGAAGTGCGACCCGGCGACATTGGTCAGATCTGGCTGCCACTGGGAAAAAAGCGTCTCACCCCAAAGGCGCCCGCGCGAGTGGCGATCACGAAGATGCACTGAAAATTCCGGCAAGGTCAATTATTCCAGTTCGCGCCAGACAAGACCGCAAACTCTCTTTCATCGGCCTTTACGTGTATGCTGCCCGCCAACAGGGGCGCCCATTCTGACGGGCTGCTCCTTAGATGCAATGCTGGCCTTCACCCACGGCATTGCCGCAGCGCTCGGAGAGCTGGCCGGATCTGAATCTGCGTTGGCGGTTTTCCCCTCTGCTTTGCTGTCGACCACGCAGTAGCCTTGAGCAGGCGCTCCCACTCTCGCAGCATCCACGGCTCCGCCGCCTCGAAATGGTAGCCACCCATGACCTGTTCTTCAGTCGTCGTCTATCATCATTCCAGCGGCACGAGATGCCGGCTGTCGAGGTTTGGACGCTGGAGCAGGTTTGCAAGCGGCACATGCACTTTAATCAGGGGCGATTTCAAGACGACGTAGGTGAAGTACTTGTCAATGCCGATCTCGAAATCGAGGAGCTGCTCCATGATCGTCTGATACTCGTCGATTCCGGCGGTGACAAATTTTACGAGATAGTCGTAGCTTCCCGAAACCAAATGGCACTCGATGACCTGATCGACCTTCTCGATAGCGCTGATAAATCTCGCGAAGTCCAGTTGACGGTGGTTTTTCAGCGTGATTTCGGTGAACACCGTCAGCGTCTGGCCCAGTTTTGCGCTATTGATCTGCGCAGAGTAGCCCTGGATATAGCCCTTCGCCTCCAGCTTTCTTACGCGCAACAAACAGGGACTTGGCGAGAGGTTGACCATTTCCGAAAGCTCGACATTCGTCATTCGGCCATTTGTCTGCAATGCGTTCAGTATCTTGATGTCAATCCGATCGAGTTTCATTGGCTAATTCCCGCTGATGAGGATGGCGCCGGCGAAATGGCTTCCTTGCTTTGTGATTGTTCCAAGTCATCGTCGGCCACGTGTCTCTAGAAATTCGAAGAGTGGATCGCGTCGCAGACGGCCTCGGTAACCTCCCGGGTAGTGGCTGAGCCGCCGACGTCGGGAGTAAGGATTCCGGCGCCGGTCACCCGCTCGACAGCGCGCATGAGGCGGACTGAGCCTTCCCGCTCGCCGAGGTGGTCGAGCATCTGGGCAGCAGTCCAGAATGCGGCAACCGGGTTAGCGATGCCCTTGCCGGCAATGTCGAAGGCGGAGCCGTGGATCGGCTCGAACATCGAGGGAAAGCGACGCTCCGGATCGATGTTCGCCGTCGGTGCAACTCCTAGACTACCGGCAAGCGCACCAGCGAGATCGGAAAGGATGTCGGCGTGAAGGTTCGTTGCTACGATGGTATCCAGGCTCTGCGGCTTGAGCGTCATCCGGACCGTCATGGCATCGACCAGCATCTTGTCCCACGTAACCTCGGGGAATTCCGCCGCCACCTCA
This sequence comes from Rhizobium atlanticum, assembly GCF_030182485.1. Classification (NCBI taxonomy): domain Bacteria; kingdom Pseudomonadati; phylum Pseudomonadota; class Alphaproteobacteria; order Hyphomicrobiales; family Rhizobiaceae; genus Rhizobium; species Rhizobium atlanticum. The sequence continues at coordinate 111,347 of NZ_JAQJCJ010000015.1, read as the reverse complement.
CAAGCGATATCGTCCCACATGACCATGCCGTGCCGCTGGGCATTGGACTTCGTAACGACGGTAAGCAACTTGCGTCGCCGCGATTGGGCCAAGCTGAAGGCGTAGCGCATGATGCGAGTGACGCCGACGCGGGTGAAGATGGCGACCTCGGTGCCGACCTCTTCGGGCAGGCCGCGATGAGCGCGACCGCCATGGCCAGAATATTCACCTTCGGAGTTCTCCCGCACAATCACCCAGTCGAGATCGCAATTACCGCAATTGCGCAGCGGCGAAGTTATGCCAGGCAGGATCTTGGTTGGCCGGACATTGGCGTACTGGTCGAAGCCCTGGCAGATCGGCAATCTGAGCCCCCACAGGGTAACATGGTCGGGAACATCCGGTGCTCCGACCGCGCCGAAATAGATAGCGTCGAATTTCTTGAGCTGCTCCAGTCCGTCCGACGGCATCATCACGCCATGTTTCTTGTAGTATTCAGATCCCCAGCTGAAATTTTCAAAGGCGAATTTTACGTCGCCGAGTCGGATCTCCAGGCGTGAAAGAACAGTCTGGCCAGCAGCGATCACCTCAGGTCCGATGCCGTCGGCTGGTATGGTTGCGATGGAGTATTCACGCATAAACTTCTCCGCAGCGTTATTTGGCTCAAGTTGACTGCCGGCGACCGTTGCCAGGCATGGGATTGGCGTCGAACTCGCGTCGCCGGCATCCTCAGCGCCGCCTGAGATGCGGTCTTTTCCGAAACGTCACATTCTCAGGGAGCGCTGGTCAGCGTTGATCGAGCAATTTGATCTGGAGATCTTCCCAATGCTCCTGGAATGCATCCCGCGCCGTATCGTAGTGACGGCTCCTCAAGCTGTTGATGAGCCGCTCGTGTTCTTCCGCCATTTCTTCAGCGGTGGAGTAGAAATCCTGCCGCTGTGCGAGAAGAAGCTCGATCTCGCCCTCAAGGTCCGAATAGGTCCGCTTGAGCCGAGGGCTACCGCTGGAGGCGATGATCGCGCGGTGGAAGTCGCGGTCCGCAGCAACCAGCAGGGATCTGTCTGAGGACAGCGTCGACCTGTGCATGACTTCGACCGCCTCCAGCGCCTGAGAGGGGATAATGCCGGTCAGCACGATCAGACGGATGGCCTCGCCCTCAATTGCGCCGCGCACTCGCGTTATATCGACAATATCGTCTGGCCCGAATTCGGGCACCACAAAGCCCCGGTTCGGTATCTGACGCAACAGACCTTGCGTGACGAGCACCTGGGCTGCTGTACGGAATGTGTGCCGCGAGGTCGAATGCTCTTCGCACATCTTCACGTCGCGTAGGAACTCGCCCGGTCGGAAGTCCCCCGACAAGATTCGCCGTCGCAAGGCGTGAGTCAGGATCTCCACTGCGCTGGCGGGCAAAGACTCGACGTTCATCTCTGGATCTTCGGCTCGGTTCTTGGCGGGCAGCGACGGCATGGCTTTGGCTTTGCTCGTTGTTTATGTCGTATACCTACGCCACATGCGGCAGCGCAGGGCAAGGGAGATGATATCGTACCTCCGCGCCGCATGCTGGCGGTTCCTAGATCTGCACCGACCGAAGCGCCTCGTCGACGCCTTCGAGCAAACGCGCCGCGTTGGCCGATGTGAAGATGAGCGGGGGTCTGATCTTCAGGATATGTGCGTCCGCTCCCGTCGCGGAAATGAGGATGCGCCCGTCGCGCAGGGCATTGACCGCCGCAAGCGCTCGGTCCATGTCGGGTGTTTTTCGGTCTCTGTCCGTAACGAGTTCGACGGCGAAATAGAGGCCGGCCCCACGAACATCGCCGACAAATTCGTATTTTTTCTGCAGGCTCCGGAGGCCGTCGAGTATTTCGCCGCCGACCTTGACGGCATTGTCCAACAGGCCTTCCTCGAGAATGGTGTCGAGCACGGCTCTTGCTGCGGCGATAGCGACGGAGTTGCCGCCAAACGTATTGAAGTAGCGCATGCTGGACCCGAATTCGGCAACGAGTTCGGGCCGCAGCACCACGCCGGCAACGGGATAGCCGTTGCCCATCGGTTTGCCCATCGTGACGATATCCGGATCGACCTTATGACGGCTGTGGCCCCAAAGATGGGTGCCGGTCCGCCCGAATCCGGACTGCACCTCGTCGGCAATGAACAGGCCGCCAGCCTTGCGCACAACTTCCGCCACCGGCGCTAATACGTCCGTCGGATCGACGTAGAGACCATCGGAGGAGAAGACGGAATCGGCGATGAAAGCCGCTATGCCGCCGCCATGCCGCTCCATGTCGGTGATCTGCCGCGCAACATCCTCCGCCATCCGCCGGCCGATTTGCTCGACGGGCAGACGATAGGAATCCGGCGCGGCGACCGTGCGAAGATAGGGATCCAATGCCGACTTCCTGCCGAGTGACGGCGAGATTGCCGCCACCGCGCCGCTGTTGCCATGATAGGCTTCCGCCGTGACGATGACGCCGGTTTTGCGTGTGTGGTAACGCGCAATCCGCAAGGCGAGATCGTTGGCTTCCGAGCCCGTGCATGTGAACATCGCGCATCCGGTCCGGCCGAGTTCGCCACCGAACGTATTGATCAGGGCTTCGGCATAGTCCAGCAGCGGCTCCTGCATGTAACGCGTGTGGGTACAGAGTACTTCGAGCTGCTTCTGGATCGCCTCGACGACACGCGGATGAGAGTGACCCAGCGACACCACGTTGTTGTAGGCATCAAGATATTCGTTGCCGTGCTTGTCATAGAGGAAGACGCCCTTCGCACGGGAGATCTCAACCGGCGACTTGTAGAAGAGCCGATAAGCAGGCCCGAGCAGCCTTTGTCGCCTGGCGACATGCGCCAGATCTTCACTTGTGAGATGAGACGTGTCCTGAGGGTTGAAGCCGTTTGGCATGTCGCCACGGAAGCCCTTGGGCAGGGTAGTCGCTTGTTTGGACATTGCTGTTCCTATCGTGTCAGAAGATCGGAAATCTGTGCGGTCGAAATTGAGTGAAACCACTCGAGGTGGGCCCAGCCGGCTTCTGTATTGCGCAGGATATAGCGGCTATTCTCGGGGAAGATCTCTGCGCGCCAGCATGTCAGCAGCGCACGAACCGCAAGGCGTCCCATCGACAGGAAGGGAATGAGCCGGAGCTCCTCATCCGTCAGTTCGGCATGGCGGAGATAACCGCGCAGAACATCGCGCGCTTCGTCGAACAGGTCTCGCCGGTTCCCATGGTCGAATGTTTTTGGCATCTGGTTCATCAACGCCGTGGAGACATCGACGGCGATGGCGGTACGAACCGCATCGCCGAAGTCGATGACGCCGGTCAGGAACTGTGGATTGGTGTGATCGACGACCAGGTTCGACGTATTGAAGTCGTTGTGGAGCACTTGCCGCCGGCACAGATCGAGCTTCGGCTTGATTTCGGCAAACCGCTCGAGCGCACGGACGGTCCAGGCCCGCTTGCCGCCCTCAGGGATGAAGCTCAACAGATCGGTGAGGTCGAGCAGATGGGTGACGTCCCATGCCACCGTCCGGTCGTCTGCGGGGTGCGAGAAATCGGCCATGGAATGACGCAGTTTTGCCAGGATTTCGCCGATCCGTTCACGCTGCGGGGCTGTGCAAGATGTCCGGTCAAGCGGGGTGCCGGCAAGGAAGGTAATAAGACGCACGACTCTCCGCTCGCCGCCACTCGTAGTGACGGTCGGCAAATCCGCCCCGTCGACATCGCGAATTGTGCGGGGAATTGGTAGGTCAGGGGCTCGCTGCTCCAAATGACGCATCAGCGACACCTGGAAATCGAGTTCCTCGATCCGCTCAGAAGGATGAGCGATCTTCAATACAAACTTCCCCTGGGCGGCACAGTCGAGGAGGAACGTGTCGTCCTTTTCTGTTTCAAAGCGAGTTGCCGAGCCGTGCGTGCCATATAGCCGCTCGGCAATTCGTTCGGCTTCCGCAGTGCCCACGGTATGGCACGCCTCGGAAAGCTCAGGGACGCGGGCTGGCCCGCATTGATGCTTGTAACCCATCTTCAAACTCATTCCTGTCCTGCCTCGGAAGGGCGGTTCGATGACCTCAGTATCCCATGCTTCCGTTTTTGTACAACAATTTTTTTCGCTGACGAATGGGATCAAGCTCAGTTTTTCCGATGATTTCAAGCTTAATCGACAAAGAACCCCTCTAGATACAACGACATATGTGGATGCTGAGGGCTGCTTTGGTGGCGAGGCGCACACGTCGTCGGGGAATTTGGGGGGGCGATGGTTCGAAAATTGTTGGACAATCAGTTGCCATTGCCTGAAAGTTATGCCAGTGTGCTCCCACTGGTCGGAATGCAGCGAACACGTCAGATTGATCCGCTTTGGTGGATTGGCCCGGCATCTGAAAAAGCAGAGGAAATTGACCAGATACGAAAAGGTACCTGCCGCGTCCGCATTGGGGTCCGTCGGGACCGCGACCTCTTTAGACAGGCGGCATGCCCGCCAAATGACCTTGGATAGGCACACCCGTGCCATGAAAATTGGAAGGAATACACGCGATGACCCAATTTCGACCGAAGTACGTGACCTTCGACTGCTACGGCACGCTCACCAATTTCGACATGGCCGGCGCAGCGCGACGCGTCTACAGCGAGCGCCTCTCCCCTGAAGCGATGGTCGCCTTCGTCGAGGCTTTCAGGGGCTATCGCCTTGACGAGGTGCTAGGCCCATGGAAACCGTTCGTCGAAGTGGTGCACAATTCGATCGAACGCAGCTGCAAACGTATCGGTATCCCGTTCAAACCCGAAGACGCGCAACGCATCTATGACGAGGTGCCAACCTGGGGTCCGCACCCTGACGTCCCGGCTGGCCTGTCCAAAGTGGCCAAGGAAATTCCGCTGGTCATCCTCTCGAACTCCATGAACAACCTGATCATGTCGAACGTGGAAAAGCTGGGCGCGCCCATCCATATGGTAATCACAGCAGAAGAAGTCGGGGCATACAAACCTCTGATGAAGGGCTTCGAATACATGCTCGACAAGCTCGGCTGTGGACCGGAAGACATTACCCATGTGTCGTCATCCTTCCGCTACGACCTGATGACCGCTTATGACCTGGGCATCAAGAGCAAGGTCTGGGTCAATCGCGGCCATGAGCCGGCCAATCCCTTTTACGAATACACCGAGATCAAGGACATCGGCGGGCTAGCCGCTGCCGTTGGCCTGGAGCCAGCCCTCAAGCGCGCCTGAAAAGCCAAGGTTCAGGCGCCGTTACGACGATGAGACCGGGGCGGTCCGTTCGCCCCTTCTCTATACGTTCGAAGGGGCAAGCATGGCCTTTCACCCTTCCACACCCGTGAGCTGCTGGCGTTAGAGGACGGTGTGATCCGAGCTTGACGCAACAACACGTCGGACTTAGGGCGCGTTTGTTGCGCGGCCGCTATCAATGTCCGCTTTCGAGTACCGAGGCTGTTCCTCAACAACTGTTTTTAGGGGCGCACAGCGGTCGTCCGCGAAGCGTGCGGGGAATGACTGGACCGGGTCGAGCGCGGACATCCGAAACGGCTACAACGCACTTTGACCGTTCACTCGTTCGAGAAGCCGGCTATGCCCTTGATCTCGGTAAACTCGTGCAGTCCGAACTTCCCGTATTCCCGACCGTTGCCGGATTGCTTGTAGCCGCCGAAAGGGGCGGCACTGTCCCAGGCGGCGCTGTTGAGGCGGACGCTGCCGGCGCGCAGCCTGCCTGCGAGCCCTCGCGCTTCCTTTGGATCGCCCTGAATGTACGCAGCCAAGCCGTAGGGCGTATCGTTGGCGATCGCGATCGCTTCATCCTCACTGTCATAACCGATTATCGACAGCACCGGGCCGAAGATTTCCTCCCGCGCTATCGTCATCTGATTGGTGACGCGGGCAAACACGGTTGGGCGCACGTAATAGCCGGAATTGAGGTGCGAAGGGCGACCAGGGCCGCCGGCGACGAGCTCCGCTCCTTCTGCGATGCCGCGTTCGATCAACGCCTGGATCTTGTCGAATTGGGCGGCGCTTGCGACAGGCCCGAGTTCGGTGCGAGGGTCAGATGGGGGGCCGACAACCAGCGCAGACGCCTCCCTCGCAGCGATCGAGCTTGCTTCGTCCATTCGCTCCGCCGGCACCAGCATTCGTGTTGGTGAGGTACAGGTCTGGCCGGAATTGCCGAAGCACCGGCGCACGCCGGCTGCGACCGCGGCTGACAAGTGGGCGCTGCGCAGGATGATGTTCGGCGACTTGCCGCCGAGCTCCTGATGCACTCGCTTGACGGTTGGTGCCGCCGCCTGCGCCACGGCAATGCCGGCGCGCGTAGACCCGGTGAAGGACACCATATCAACATCCGGGTGGCTGGCCAGCGCCGCACCAACCGTAGGTCCGTCGCCCTGAACGAGGTTGAACACCCCCTTCGGCACGCCCGCCTCATCCATGATCTCGGCGAAGATCACCGCGTTGAAGGGAGCAATCTCGGAAGGCTTCAGGACCATCGTGCATCCTGTGGCGAGCGCCGGAGCGACCTTGCAGGCGATCTGGTTGATCGGCCAGTTCCACGGCGTGATCATCGCGACGACCCCGATGGGCTCGTGGATGATGCAGGTGGTCCCCTGCATGTAGTCGAAGGCAAAGGTCTCGAAGGCCTTGAGCGTCTGTTCGAAATGGGTAGCGCCGATGCCGGCCTGCTCGGCTCTTGCCATGGCGAGCGGCGCGCCCATTTCCCGCGAGATGATGTCGCCGAGCTCGTCATTGCGGCGCTTCAGGATCGTTACAATGCGCCTTAGCAGTTCGACGCGCTCTTCCTTGGAAGTCTGCGAGAACGAGTCAAAGGCTCGCCGCGCGGCCGCGACCGCCTTTTCAACGTCGGCGGCACCGCCGAGTGCGATCGTGCCCATCGGCTGTTCGGTCGAGGGATCGATGACCTCGAGTGTTTTCGAAACGGAGGGCTCGACCCATTCACCGTCGATATAGAAGCTGTGGGCGTGTTTCACTGGTGGCTCCCTTGAATGGCTTGATCTATCCTCCCTCACGAATGAAATCGCCCATCCGTCCCGCGGTCGGACTATTTGCATTTGTGAAAGAGGATATGAGAATCGCAGACGTCGAACGGCGATCGGGATGGTGCACTGACCGAAGCTGAGGCCGATCACGGCGCCAGATTGTAAATCTCGGCAAGGTCGCTTAGATCCCAATTACCGCCGGACAGGACCGCACACACCTTCTCATCTGGCTTGACGTCTATGCCGCCGGCCAGCAGTGCTCCTATTCCGATGGAGGCGGCTGGTTCCGCGATCAATTTCGCGTCCTTGGCAAGGGCGCGCATTCCGGCAATGATGTGTTCGTCCTCAACAACAACAATCTCGTCGACATATTTTTCGATAATCGGGTACGGATTTTGACCCGGAACGCTTAACCTCAGACCATCCGCGATCGTGTTCTTTAACGGAAGCGATGTGCGCTCCTTGTTTTTCCGGCTGTAGAAATATTTCGGCGTCAAGGCAGGCTCTGCCCCGATAACACGCACCGATGGCTTGGTTTCTTTGATCGCCGTGGCGATGCCCGAGATCAGACCTCCACCGCCAAGGGGTACGATAACTGTGTCCACATCTTCCAAATCTTCGAGGATCTCGCACCCGATCGTTCCCTGACCAGCCATTACGACCGGGTCTTCGAAGCCGTGAATGACCGCATAATTGTTTCCTTCAGCGATCTCGTAGACTTTTCTCCATCTAGCAGCATTATCACCATCGAAAAGAATGACTTCCGCGCCAAGGGCTTCCGTATTCGCGATCTTGATTTTGGGTGTGGTGACCGGCAGCACCAGCAGCACTTTTACGCCGAGCATCTTGGCTGCGTAAGCGAGCGCCTGGGCGTGGTTCCCCGACGAGGTCGCAATGATCCCATTTGCGATCTCTTCTCGGGGCAGCGAGAGAGCCTTGTTCAGGGCGCCGCGGATCTTGAATGCGCCAGTGATCTGCAGGGTTTCCGGCTTGAGGTAGAGCTGACAACCAGCCGCTTTCTCGATTTTGTCGGCACGCAATAGCGGCGTGTGTCTCACGTGCGGCTTTAGCCGCTGCTGAGCTTCGCGGATGTCCTGAATGGTAGGGTAAGTGCGCATGGTCATTCCTCAAAAAACTGGAAGAAAGTGCCGACATTGTTCGCAATGGCGTTGCGATAAATTTTGCTGGCGGTCGTATTGTCTTGTATGGCCATGCCAGTGGAGTCGAAAATGGTGATTTCGTCATCACCTTCCCGTCCCGGCTTCCTCCCCAACAACACCTCGCCGATTTCGCCGTGGATATCGTCCCTGGCAATGATGTTTTTATCCAGCGGGTGCCAAGTCTCGCCCTTTTGCGTGCATTGTGAAAGCGAGTCGACGATGATTTTGGCGTTTCGGAAAAGCTCCGGATCCAGCTCCTGTTTGCCGCGCTGATCCGTGCCGATTGCAACGATGTGCGTACCGGGTTTTACCCATTCCGCTTCCACAAGGGACCCTTTCCCTCGGGTCGTTGTAATCAAGATGTCGGCCCGCTCGACCGCCTCCTTCTTCGAGCTTGCGACGGTGACGGGAATGCCGAATTCGCGCTCGATATCCGCCTTGTACTTGGAACTTGTTTCGTAGGTGCTGTCCCAGGCGTGGATCTCTTCGATCTTCATGATCTCGTTGATCGCCCGGATTTGCATTCTTGCCTGATTGCCTGTGCCGATCGACGCGATCGTCCTGGCGTTCTTTCTCGCCAGTGCCTTGACGGAGACGGCTCCCGCCGCCCCAGTTCTGAGGCCGGTGATCAAGCTGCCATCCATGATACAAATCAGCGCACAGCTCCTGGCGTCAAAGAGGAGAATGGTACCCATGCTGTTCGGCACGCCGTGTTCCGCCGGGTTGTTGGCGAACCCTCCCGAATGCGCCTTCATGGAGATGATTTCTGCAACTTTATCGTAGCCAAGCTTGAAGTCGATCTCGCCACGCAACGAGGGCAGATGAATCCCGATATAGTCGGGCTGTTCCACCTGATCGCTGCTGAAGGCCCTGTAAGCCTCTTCGACCGCGCCGATGACCTCGGTCATGCTGATGAGCCGTCCTACTTCACGCTTCTTGAGCAACAACGTTTTCATGCGTGACTCTCTCAATCAATTCATCGGATGCGTCGGCGCATTGCGACCCGACCTGCGCTGATCATATCAGGCCCAATGTGAGCCTATTGACCGTATTCGCAGGACCTCAGGCAGATTGTTTTATATCGCACGGCGATTTTGGCAGAGAGTACCGGCAGGCGTATCTTGGAGCTCGAAGCGAGTGCTGGAAGTATCCCGTCACAATGTAATATCGGTGAGTGATTGGGAGCTGACCCAGTCGATCGCTGCCGGCTACGTTGCCCAATGACAAGGTTCCCAGGATTGAACCCGTCCCGCTATGCGAAATCTTTGCGACGCAAGCCCCATACTTCACAGGGGCGCTTCCGTTTCCGCATGAGGAGTTGACCAGTATCTGTCTGCCTCGTCCGCGGATCACCGTGACCCAGCACTCACAAGTGCAAATGATGGTTCCCTCCAGCATTTTGTGCTGATGTTCTGCGGTTTCCGGGCCAATTCAGATGCGAGCGCCGGCTATGATTGATCATAACTTGAACAACTCCCCGCAAAGCAAGGACGACGCGCATGACCACTTTCCGCCCGAAATACATCACCTTCGACTGCCATGGTACGCTCATCAACTTCCAGATGGCGGAGGCCGCACGTGATCTCTACGGCGACAGAATGAGCGAGCAGAAAATGCTGCAATTCATCGCCGACTTTTCTGCGTACCGCCTCGATGAAGTCATGGCCGACTGGAAGCCTTATGCGGAAGTGGTCCATAACGCCCTGGCAAGGACCTGCAAACGAAACGGCATCGACTTCAAGGACGAAGACGCGCAGATGGTTTACGAACGCGTTCCCACCTGGGGGCCGCATCCTGACGTTCCGGCCGGCCTTGCCAAGGTAGCCAAGGAAATTCCGCTGGTCATTCTGTCGAATGCGATGAACTCGCAAATCATGTCCAATGTCGAGAAGCTCGGCGCGCCTTTCCACGCTGTTTATACCGCCGAACAAGCTCAGGCTTACAAGCCGCACTTCCGAGCCTTCGAATACATGCTCGATATGCTTGGTTGCGACCCGGAGGACATACTGCACTGCTCTTCCTCGTTCCGTTACGATCTGATGTCCGCACACGACCTCGGCATCAAAAACAAGGTCTGGGTCAACCGCGGTCACGAGCCGGCCAATCCCTATTACGGCTATACAGAGATTGCCGGGATTTCGGGTCTGCCCGGCGTCGTCGGGCTCTGAAGAATCCTGAATACGTCTGAATATCTCTCTTCCATCTCGGTTTACCGGAGAGAGGCCGAGAAAACGGATCACATCGCGGGGCGAGGTGATTTTAAAAGTCCGGCCCTAAATAACCATCCTGGAGGCGGAAAGGGCCAGCGCCAGCGGCAAACGCCCGACCTTTATGGGGTCGGGCACAGTGGTCCTGGATTCCATCCCGACAATTGCTTTTCGGAAGCATGCTGCCCGACTTCAAACATCGCGGGGCTCTTAGAGGCAGACATCACAGAGATCTTTCCGCGACTCGCCAGTGTCGATCGAGCTTTGCGGCCTCGTCGACATAACAAAGGACCGGTTCCGCGCAGGCTTTCATCATGGCGTCTGGTACGCCATGGGTTATTGCGGCCATCGGGCCAAGCCTTCGACCCATCTCGGAATGCTGGCCGCCGATGCGATCCTCGGCCGCAATCCGATGAAGGGGCTCGACTGGCCGTCCGTCCCGGACGCACTTCGGAACCCCTGGTTCCTGCCGCTGGTCGGCATGTATTACAAGGTGCTGGACAGCGTCGGCTAGAAACTACACTGGCCTTCTGCCATGATCACAGCCCGCCGACCTCGACTCTGGAGCCGTCAAAGAAGCGCGACAGCCGGAAGGGCGTGGGGTCGACGCAAGGCCTATCGTTCGCAACCAAGTCGGCTGCCAGGCGGCCGATGCCTGGGCCAATGCCGAAGCCATGACCGGAACCGCCAGCGGCCAGATAAAGGCCTTTCACATGATCGGACGCCGAGATGACCGGTACCGCGTCCGGTGTGCAATCCACATAGGCGCCCCAGCTGTCGGCTATTTCGATACCTGCAAGCGCCGGGAACTGCTGGGTGGCCGCCTTCAGGATAGCCGTGATCGTCTGGCGGCTCGGTCTGGGATCGAGAACACGGATCCGCTCGAAAGGCGAAAGCGTGTCCCCCTTCCAGCTTGCCAATGCTTCGGGTCCATGAAACATCGATCTCCCAATGCCAATCTGGACCGCCTTCAGTCGCTTCAGAAACATCGGCATGAACCAGCGCGCATAGCGCAGGCCTTGCGGCGTGATATCCAAGGTCGCCCTGCCGCTGATAGCAAGCGTGTAACTGCCATCCAGCCTGCGGGTCAGCGAGCACTCTGGTGTATAGATCGCCTCGCCGAGATTGGTTGTGGGGTGTGTACGAATTGCGGTCTGGCGCACGCTTGCCTGCGGGAACTGCACGCCATATTGGCGGCAGAACAGGGAGGCCCATGCACCGCCGGCATTCAGGACGGCCTGCGAGCTGATGATCCCTTTTTCGGTGATGACCCCAGCCACGCCACCGTTGACGATATCGAGGCCCCGTGCGGCGCATTCCTGATGGATAGTCGCTCCGAACTTGCGGGCACCGTTCGCGATCGTCGGCGCCGCAATGGCCGGCTCGCCCTTGCCATCATCGAGGGAATGGACGCCGCCGAGCCACCGGCGGCCTTGCGCGGGAATTCTGTCATGCGCCTCCCGGGCAGTTAGCATCCTCGTATTGACGTTGAATTGCCGGGCAAGGTCAAGCCATTGTTCCCATTCAGCCAACTGCTGCGGGTTGTCTGTCGCATAGAACAGGCCGCATTGGCGGAAGCCGACGTCTTCGTCGATTTTCGCAGCAAACTGGTCCCACGCCTGCATGGAAATCCCTGAGAGCGGCAGTTCGCGCTCATCCCGATTTTGCCGGCGGCACCAGCCCCAGTTTCTGCTTGACTGCTCACCCCCGACATATCCCTTTTCAATCAGAGCAACGGAGAGCCCCCGCTCTGCGAGAAAAAATGCCGCCGACGCGCCGATAATGCCGCCGCCGATGACGACGACGTCGGCCTTCGCGGGAAGCTCTTGATCGCTCTGTATGCGTTTGAGGAGTGGTGACATCGTGGCTGACCTGAATTCATTAGTCGGAGCTGTTTTCTGCCTGCCGCGCCGGAGCGTCTCGCGCGAGAACGGCGATCGCGTCGATCTCGACGAGATAGCCGTAGTGCAGTTCGGGTACCGGAACCACAGTGCGCGCCGGTCGCGCCTCTCCCAGCCGCGCTGCGTAAACCTGGTTGAAGCGCGGCCAGTTGCTGACGCCAACGATGTAGGCCGTCACCCTGACGAGGTTGGCCGGGCTGCCGCCTGCGGCTTTCAAGACCGCCAGCATGTTGTCGATCGCCTGCCTCGCCTGCGTCTCGAAACTATCATCGGGAAGCGGCGCCCCATCCGGCCGGATCGGGAGCTGCCCCGATATATAGAGATGCTCGCTCGACAGTTTGGCCTGGACATAATGACCTGCAGGGCGGGGCGCTAGATCGGTGTAGATGGTTACGACGGCCGACATCACCAGCCTCCGAAGCGCGGCCAGCATGCCTCAACTGCATGCGAGCCACCGCGGACAATATGATAGACTGAGTGCTGTGCTGCGGTTGCGCAAGCATGGTTCGGCAGGATCCGCATCCTGTCTCCGACCGCCAGATCAGGCAGACGAGCGTCCGATCCGGGTCGCACGGCGATGATTCCATGCTCCTGATTTGCATCGGCAACAATGATGTCGAGATAGGCGTTGCCCTCGAGGTCGCAGACGAGGCCGTATCCCTGATCGACGGCCTGCTTGCCGGTGCCACGGTCCCGCGACAGCGACATCCATCCGCCATCGGTGATGATCCAACCCTTCTCGCGCTGATGACCGATAACCGTCACCAGAACGCTGAGCGCGATGTCGTCGACTTGGCAAATGCCGATGCCTGCCATCACCAGATCGAAGAACACGAACACGCCGGCGCGGACTTCGGTCACTCCAGTGAGGTCCTTCGCGTGGTGGGCCGTTGGCGTCGAACCGACACTTACGACCGGGCACGGCAGACCTGCATGGCGCAGAAGACGCCCGGCATCAACAACGGCCAAGCGCTCGTCTTCCGCATAGCGCTGCTGCTCCGCGACGCCCCCGCCCTTGTAGCTATCCCCAGCGTGGGTCAGAACGCCACGCAGCTCCGCCCCTGCGGCCAGGACCTTGCCGATCTCCAGCAACTGAGGATGATTGGTCGGCACCACACCCGAGCGGTGGCCATCGCAATCGATTTCGATCATGGCTGGGATGCGCATTCCGGCGTCTCGGGACGCCGCGGCAACCGCCTGCGCCTGCTCGAGGCTATCCAGTACGACCACGAGATCGACGCCCTTGGAGCGCAGCTCGACGACACGTGCAAGCTTTGCCGGCGCGATGCCGACCGCATAGATCATGTCGCGAACACCATCGGCCGCGAATTTCTCGGCTTCCTTCAGCGTGGAAACCGTCGCCGGTCCCTCGGGCCCACTCATGACCCGCCGAGCCACGTCGATAGACTTCGCGGTTTTCAGATGCGGTCGAAGCGACACGCCCATGCCATCGAGCCGGTTCCTGAGACGGGTGATATTCCGGTCCATCCGGTCCGCGTCGAGAACCAGACAGGGCGTTTCAAGCGTCTGGAGGGTGGTCGTGGCCGCCAAGCGAGTGGAGGGGTCGAACGTCGTTAGATCCATCTTCTGATCTCCAAATTCGAATCCACCTTGTCGCTAAGCCGTAAAGATAGCAATTAATGGTCGGTGAAGGTTCGCTTCAGCCGGCTGTTAATGGTGACAGCGTAATATCACCCGCGTCAGCCTGAATCCGCGTGAGCACGTCGATCTCCTTCTCGATCTCCAACCGCAGATTGGAACTGCCTGAGAACGCCCCATTGAAAGCCGCAGTGCCGATGGTAAAACCTGCGGCTCCAGATCGTACGACGGCCGCCATCTTTTCAGGACTGTCGATCGATCCGGCAACGACGACAGGCTTCTCGACGGCTTCGCACACGCACGTCATCAACGCTTCGACATCGCCGTTGAAGCGATAGGCGAGCAGATCGAGACCGCTCACACCCTCGATCGCCGTCAATTGCCGGGCACTTGCCACAATTGTTTCGATCGTCCCTTCGAGCCTGCTCGGATGACCAACGATCTTACCGGGGAAGGGATAGTACTGGATGTTCCTCCCAGCGATAATTGGCAGTGCGACGTTCGGTCGGGTTCCACCCATCAAGATGTCGACGCCAAGGTCAACGGCCGCTTGCGCGGATCGGCGCTCACTCTCCTCGTCGAGGCTGACAACTTCCAAATAGAGCGTCGCACCCGCCTTCTTGATCGCCGAAGCAAGGCCCAAAAGTTCATCGAACGGGAGGCCAATATCCTTGAACCCCACATGTCTGATGCCTGCGGCAAGCACATCCTTGAGGCGCTCGGCCGCGTCGGCAACGGTCCGATCCTGGTTGGTCAGCATGAAAATGAAGTCGGGCGTCTGGGGCATCGAAAGCGCTCCTAGATTGCGTTGAGAAGCAGGGCCTGATCGAAGGCATAGCGAAGAGAGGAATGGTCGGCCGTGCCGTGGCCCGCGATGTCGAATGCGGTGCCGTGATCGACGCTCGTGCGAATGAAGGGCAAGCCGATGGTGACGTTGACGCCGTTGTCGATGCCGAAATACTTGACCGGAATGAGCCCCTGATCGTGGTATTGTGCAACAACGATGTCGAACTCGCCCTTGCGGGCCCGCATGAAAATCGTGTCTCCGGGCCACGGGCCGGAAGCATTTATTCCACATTCCTGAGCGCGCTTGATCGCCGGCGCGATGATGTCGAGATCTTCGCGTCCGAACATGCCGTTTTCACCGGCATGGGGATTGAGGCCGGCGACCGCAACGCGGGGGGAGGCTATGCCATAAGCCTTGCCAGCCTTGTGCGCCAATTCGATCGTTCTGAACACCGAATCCTGCGTCACCAGGTCGATTGCGTCGCGCAACGACACGTGGATCGTCACGAGAATGACACGCAACTCGTCGTTTGCCAGCATCATCGCGAACTTGTCGGTCCCGGACCGTTCAGCAAGGATTTCGGTGTGGCCCGGATAATTGAGCCCGCCCTTCTTCATTGCTTCCTTATTGATCGGCGCGGTCACAATCGCCCCGATGTTTCCTGCCAGCGCTTCGTCGATCGCTCTCACGACATAGTCGTAGCTCGCGCGCCCGGCGCGGGCGTCCACCTGACCGATCGGCATATCGTCGGGCAGATCCGAGACGTTGAGTACGGGTATGAGCGTCGTGCCTGGGACCGCCTCGTCGACCGACGCGATGGGCTGCACTTGGAGAGGAAGAGCCAAGGCCCGAACCGCGCGTTCCATCACCTTGGCGTCGCCGATCACCACCGCATGCTCCGGCAGTCCGTCTGCGAAAACGCGCGCGATGATTTCCGGGCCGATGCCGCAGGGATCGCCCATCGTTATGCCAACAGGTTTCTTCATTTCTTATCTCCAAGCCAGAGGCCCCGAAGCAACTCGGCTGATTTCAGCAGGATATTGGACGAGCCGAAGCCGCCCGCCTTTGTGATGATGTGAATAGGGTGGGGGCCGGTTGCGCGGCCCACCGGGATGCCGGGCTCCACCTCGCCGAGGAGTTTAACAGAGCCGATCTCAAGTTCGTTCAGCACGGATTCGGCGGTATCACCGCCAGTCAGGAAGAGTCCGGCCACCGGATGATGCTCCACAATCGCGCGAGCAGCCTTGCCAAGAGCGATTGCGATGGCCCGAGGATTGGCGGAAGCGCCACGGTGCGACGTGGTTAGAATAACATTACCGCTCGTTCCGGATCGTCTGTATTGGGCAGCGGCGTCTTCGGCCGCGAGGTTGGCAGAGGCAGACGCCACGTCGGCGTCGATGATGATCTGCCGGGTGTTGCCAGAGCTCATCAGCCGTGAGCATTGCTCGCGGCTCAGGGGGTTGACGCTGCCAATGACGAAGAGATTGAGCGCCGCCGCCAGGGGCAACAGTGTGGCGTCATCGGCGCGACCCACATATTCTGCCAGTGCGATTGCCAGTCCTGGAGAACCGCACCAAAGGATGGACTTCGGATCCGCCGCCGATTTCACCAGCCGGGCCAGATCTTCCTGCGCTATTGCATCGGCGATCAACAACTTCCGGTGATCTGCGGTCAGTTCGCCGGACTTCAACGCACTGATTTCCGCAAGCCCAAGGTGACGGATTTCCGCCTCTGGGATATCCGGAAACAGAGACCGAAGGTGCGAGTCCGCTATGGGGTGGAGCGGGTCCTTTGCAAACTCGGTTTCCTCCAACGGCACGCCATGAAGAAGCTGGCGTCCTCCTTCAGTGGTTCTTCCACCGGCGGGGAAAGCCGGAGCGACGACTGCGGTGGTCCGACCAGACGCCGCCAGGGCGGCCGTTATCTCAGCTCCAACGTTGCCGCGAATCGTGGAATCAACGGTATTGTAAAGGAGTTCCGCGGACGCCAGGCTTTTTGCTGCCTGCCTCGCCCGATCGGCAGCATCCTTCACGGATGCGGCCCGACTTGCCTTGTTGACAGAGATGATCGCGACATTTTCAGGCGACGATCGCCGGTAGTCGGTGAAGACAAGGCATCTGTGCCCCATGCTCACAAATGGTGAGGCGCCATCCGTTGCGCTCGTCAAATCATCGGCCAGGATTCCCACCCTCAAAATCGCTTTCCTATCGGTTTTTGCGTGACGACGAGGATATTAGCGCTATTGCTTTTGCCGAAAAAACGATCAATTCTGACCGATATCCGTCACTTTATTTCACAGATATGGCCGCACGATTCCCATCCTTATCCGCGCTTAGAGTGTTTGAAGCAGCTGCACGGCATTTGAATTTCGGGCGTGCCGGCGATGAATTGTTCGTCACGCACAGCGCTGTCAGCAAGCAGATCCGCTTGCTTGAGGAAGACTTGGGAGTGGCCCTTTTTGAACGGAGAAACAGGGCCGTTTTTCTAACTGCCTCAGGACGGCGTCTGCTTGGCACCATGAGCGAGGTGTTTCGCCAGATCAGTGAGTGTTGCGATGAAATCAAAGGCGGGGGGTCGGCGCCGCTGGTGCTCTCATGTGAGCCGACTTTCACGCAGCGCTGGCTGATCCGGCGCCTGCCGCAATTTAATGCACTTCATCCGGAGATTGAGGTTCATGTATTGGCCGCCGGCGGCCCTGTAAGCTTCGACAGGAGCCATATCGATCTGGCGCTCCGGAGAAGCGATTTCAGCTGGCCGCCGGAACTTTTCATGGAAACGGTGGTCGAAGAACGTGTCGGCCCCGTTTGCGCGCCAGGTCTTTTGGCTTCCGGCGGCAACGATATCATCTCCTTGCCTCGCATTCATTCGGCCACCCGTCGAGATGCGTGGACGCGGTACATCTCCGACAATCAGATCGCAGATCCAAATCCACCCGGTAGCCAGGTCTTCGAACATTTCTATTTGAGTATCGAGGCGGCAATCGCGGGGCTGGGTGCTGCGATCGGCCCGGAGCCGCTGGTCGCCGACGCCGTGGAAAGCGGGCAGCTGGTGGCTCCTCATGGGTTCTCCAGCAACGGCTATAGCTACATCCTGTTGAGCCGCCTTCCTTTCGAAGGCGATGCCAGGAAACGGAGCTTCCTGTCCTGGCTTCGTCGACAGTTTGCTTAGACCGCCGGCTGAATCGGCGACATCAGGATCGCGGCCGAGACGGCGGGCATGCGTCAACGCGCCAACACCAGATTTCAGACCAAGTTCTCAGATACTCGGACCGAGTATGTTCGTTCTGGCTTCAATGATGTGATCATACATGTTTCGCTCCGCCTCTCTGCTATCACGATCCTTTATTGCATCGAGAATCGCCTGATGGCTGACGATATAGGCCGTCATGCGCTCAGAGGTCAGCGACTGTTCCTTCATTTTTCCCCAGAGGTTCCCGGCGCGCACCGCGTGAATACCTTCATAGAGCGATGCCAGAAGGCCATTACGCGCGGCCTGGACGATAATGCGATGAAAGACGGCGTCCCATTTCTCAAATTCGCTCAAAGATTCCGATGCGTTGCCTCGCGCGATTGATTTCTGCATTTCTTCGACTTCCTGTCTGGTCGCGCGTAACGCTGCCAACGCTGCTATCTTGGGCTCTATGATCAGCCTCGCCTCGAAGACTTCCGCCGGATAGGTCCGCAATGTGTCTCCGTCACTGCTTGCCGGCCGACGGAGAGCGCTGGAACCTACACCGCTGCCGGCGATAAAGGTGCCTCTACCGACATGCCTGATGAGGCGACCTTCCTTCTCCAGCGAACTGAGCATCCTTCTGAGGGCGGTACGCGGCAGCCCCAGTTTCAGAGCCAGGTCCCGCTCGGGAGGCAGTCGATCTCCAGGCTCCAGGCCTTCCGCCTCAATGAAATCCTTCAACACCACGCTCATGTGCCCTCCGATAAAAATTTCTCGAAACCAATTTGATCTATATTGACACCAATGGCAAGACCAATCTTATATTAATCGCAGAACCAACGCCGATTGGTAGCGAATGGCGCTGAGGCCTAGAAACGGGCTGCGCACCGCTCGAGAGGTTATGAGCAATACGCTTAAAACAGCGGCCAAGCCTCAATGAAGAAGCTGCGCAACAAGGGAGTTATATCGATGGCCAATATGACCGAGGCTGTTAGAGCAGACGACGCAGCGCTTTCGGTGCGCGCCCTGACAGTCGACCTGCCGAAAGGCATGGAAAGGACTCATGCCGTCGAAAATGTATCCTTCGACCTCAAGCGTGGCCAGATCCTCTGCATCATCGGTGAGTCTGGATCGGGCAAATCGGTAACCGCAAACACAATCATGGGTCTCTTGCCCAAGATTATTCCGGTCTCTTCGGGTGCGATCAATCTCGACGGAACGACCATAGTCGGGGCGCCGGCAAAAAAGCTGCGCCAGCTGCGCGGCCGCGTCGTGTCCATGATCTTTCAGGATCCGCTTTCGGCGCTCAACCCGCTGATGACGGTCGGCGAGCAAGTTACTGAAGTGATGGCCGCGCATGGAGTGGGTACCAAGGTCTCGCGCCGTGATCGCGCCCTCGAATTGCTGACGGAAGTCGGCCTTCCCGATCCGGCACTGATGTACCATCAGTATCCGTTCAGGCTTTCCGGTGGTCAGCGCCAGCGCGTCATGATCGCCATGGCGCTGGCCCTTGAGCCGACCGTGCTGATCGCAGACGAACCCACGACAGCCCTTGACGTAACCACGCAGGCGCAGATCCTGAAGCTCATCCGCGACATTCAGCGCCGCAAGGGTATGAGCGTCATGTTCATCACGCACGACTTCGGCGTCGTCGCAGAAATTGCCGACAGCGTCGTGGTTATGGAGAAAGGGCGGATTGTTGAGCAGGGCACCGCCGACCAGGTTCTCAAATCACCCAGCCACCCCTACACCCAGCGCTTGATCGCAGCCGTTCCGCGCCTCACGGGCGAGGACAGGAAGCTCAAGGTGCAAACAAGCGACGAGACAATCCTGACCGTCAATGGCTTGTGCAAGACTTATCGCAGCGGCAGTGCGCTATTCGGAAGCCAGCGTGTCGTGCCTGCGGTGCAGGACGCCTCATTCACGTTGTCTGCTGGCCGCACGCTTGGCATTGTCGGCGAAAGCGGCTCCGGAAAGTCGTCGTTGGGCCGACTCCTGATCAAGCTTCAGGACAGCGACAGCGGTCAGATCCTGTTTGAGGGCAAGGACATCGTCAAGCTCTCTGAATCCGAGTTCCGGCCGCTGCGTCCGCGGATTCAGATGATCTTCCAGGATCCCTTTGCCTCGCTCAATCCGCGCTCCACCATCGGTCAGATATTGACCGTCGGGCCCGTCGCACATGGTATGCCCTACGCGCAAGCGCGCGACGAGGCGCGGGCGTTGCTATCCCACGTCGGTCTAGATGCGGGCGCCTTCGGCCGCTACCCGCACGAATTCTCGGGTGGTCAGCGCCAGCGCATCGGTATCGCGCGGGCCTTGATGTTCAAGCCCAAGCTGCTGATTGCCGACGAAGCAGTCTCCGCTCTCGACGTGTCGATCCAAGCCCAGATCCTCAAACTGCTTGACCAAATCCAGCGCGAGACCGGCGTATCGATGGTCTTCATCACCCATGATCTTCGTGTCGCCAGCCAGATCTGCGACGAAATTGCTGTGATGCAGAAGGGCCGGGTCGTCGAGCGTGGCCCGCCGTCTCAGATTTTCCTGAAACCGCAATCCGACTACACGCGTGAACTTGTGGCGGCAATCCCGGGAGAACGAAGCAGAGACAATTGCGAAAGTGCAATCGGCTCACGGCAGTAGGTTCCTAATGAGCAAAAAGAGAGGGAATGAAATGACAAAAGAGTCTACGACCAAAACGAATATTTCTCGGCGCGACGCACTACGCCTGATGGCAGCCGGCGGCATTGCATGCTTTGCTGCCCCAAACCTGATCGGCAAGCCTGACGTTGCCTCGGCAGCGGACAAGAAACCTGCGGGTCGCGTCGTGGTCGGGCTTTCGCAGGAACCGACCGTGTTCAATCCGCTCATGGCACATATCGAAACGGATGATGCGGTCCACTTCTCGCTCTTCGACGCGCTCTTTCGCATGGATCCGCAAGGCGTGCTCCAGCCCAATCTTGCGCTAGAAGTGCCCACGCAGAAGAACGGCGGCATCTCGGCGGATGGCCTGAACTGGCGCGTTCGCCTGCGTGACGATGTCCGCTGGCATGACGGCAAGCCGTTTACTGCTGAGGATGTGAAGTTCACCCTTGAACTGATCACCAATCCGAAATTCCGCGCCTGGCGCACAGGCGGCCATTCGCTGGTACGTGACCTCACGGTGGTCTCGCCAACTGAAATCACCTGGCGGATGGAGCAGGTCTTCGCTCCTTACCTGTCGTTTCTCACCGAGACCTTCATCGTGCCAAAGCACCTTCTCGAGAATGAGGCCGATCCGAACGCAGCAGCCTTCAACCAGGCACCCGTTGGCACCGGTGCCTTCAAGTGGAGCCAGCGTGTGGCCGGCGACCATCTCGAGCTGGCAGCGAACCCCGATTACTTCGGGGACGGCCCCTATGTCGAACAGGTTGTATTCAAATACATTCCTGACCAGACGGTGCTTTATACCCAATTCAAGAGCGGCGACATCGACCTTACAGACCAGGCGTACATCACGCCCGACCACTACGACGAAGCAAGCAAATTGCCGGGCCGCGTGGTGAGCCTGGTGCCAGGTGCCTCCGTCGAGTCGTTCTATCTCAATCTCGAACGGCCGCAGTTCAAGGAACTTGCGGTGCGTCAGGCACTCTATGCTGCAATGGACAGAGCGGCGATCATTGACGCGCTCTATTTCGGTGTGGTCACAACGACCGAAACCTTCATGCCGAAGGAGTCATTCTACTTCAATCCGAAGCTTCCGGCACAGGAATTCAATCTCGATGCCGCACGCAAGCTCCTCGACGATGCCGGTTGGGTGCCGGGGTCGGATGGGATCCGTGAAAAGAACGGCGTGAAGCTCGCGTTCAACAATTCGACGACGTCGGGCAACAATCTCCGTGAGCAGGTGCAGCAGTTCCTGCAGCAGACGTTCGCGGAAATTGGCGTGCAGATGACGATCTCGAATTTGCCGGCTGCCGTCATGTTTGGCGAATTCTGGCTGAAGTCACAGTTCGACACGGCCATCTCGGGCGTTACGCATCTGATTGCCGCGGACCCCGATGCAACCAATCGTCTTGCGAGCAGCGCGATTGCCGCGAAGGGTGGAAAGGGATCGAACGTCGGCCAGTATTCCAATCCGGAAGTGGATGCGCTGCTGAAGAAGGGGGCCCAGACCTTCGATCCGGATGCACGTCGTGAAATCTACTACCGTATCCAGGAAATCGTGCGTCAGGACCTTCCCTTCCTTCCTCTGTTTGCCGCCACCTATGTGGTTGGCAAGAAGGAAGGCCTTGAAGGCTGGGAACCGAATACGAACACGCGCACGGCATCCTGGCATGCTGCCGGCTGGCGCTGGAAGAGCTGAGTTAACCTCCCGCCGTCGCCGCCGCACCTCGCGGCGGCGACCTCTATCGGCGCTATCACAGGGAGAGCCTGAATGCGTAGCTTCCTACTTAACCGGTTCGCTCAGAGCCTCGTACTGCTCCTGATCGTTTCCGTCATCGGCTTCGTGGTCCTCAACCTGATTCCGGGCGGGCCCCTGGCACAATTCGGGCTCGATGCAAGCATGACGCAGGACGACCTGAACCGATTGGCGGAGCAGTTAGGCCTGAACCGTCCTCTGTGGATGCAGTATCTGGATTGGGGCTGGCGCCTGTTGAGAGGAGACTGGGGCCACTCATTCCGCGACGGAGCGCCGGTTCTCGAGGTGATTGGAAGACACCTTGTGGCAACGCTGCTGCTGATGGGATCGTCTACGGTGATAGCCATCGCTATTGGTACGTGGATCGGTGTTCGCGGCGCCATAAAGCGATATTCGGTTTTCGACTACATGGCGACGGTCGGTGCGATGGTGGCCCTCTCGATCCCGACTTTCTGGTTCGGACTGATCGGGATCTACGTCTTCTCGCTCAGACTTGGCTGGCTTCCAGCCGGCAACATGTACACGATCGGCGACGAATCCGTTCTGAACTATCTCCACCATCTTGTTCTGCCGAGCATCGTGCTCGCGCTCGTGCATGTGGCCATCTGGAGCCGCTACATGCGAACGGCTACTCTCGATGTTATCAATCAGGAATTCATCAAGACCGCTCGCGCCAAAGGATTAAGTGAGCGTCGCATCCTGATGAAACACGTCATCGGCAATGCCCTCCTACCGATGATCACACTCCTTGGGATGCAGCTTCCCAGCGTCCTTACGGGTGCTCTGGTCACCGAGACGGTGTTTACCTGGCCGGGCATGGGGCGCCTGTTCCTCGACAGCCTCGGCTACAGTGACTACCCGGTGGTGATGGGATTGCTCATGTTCTCAGCGATCCTTGTCGTGGTGTGCAACCTCGCCGCCGACATCGTTGTCGCCATCATCGATCCCCGTATTCGTCTGAGTTAAGCGCCATGAACGCTCATCAGGAGTCAGCCATCATGACTGCCATTGCCGCAAATTCGCCCCGGGAGCGCTGGTGGAACAGCCGAACTGCGCACCGTTTCATGAAGCACCATCTGGCCCTCATCGGGATGGTGATGATAGCCCTCCTGACGCTGGCATGCGTGTTGGGTCCCCATTTGTTGCCGTACGATTCCCTCTACATCGATTTGCGCGCCCGTTTCGCTCCGCCCCTGACAGGGCAGCATTATCTCGGCACGGACCCGCTGGGAAGAGATCTGGCCGCGCGGTTGTTCATGGCGGGGCGGATTTCGCTCTTGGTGGGCTTCTCAGCGATGCTGTTGTCGACGCTGATCGGAACCCTTGTCGGCGTGGTGGCGGGATATAGGGGAGGCTTGGTGGGCACCGTGCTGATGCGCGCAGTCGATGGCTTCCTTTCCTTCCCATCCATCTTCCTCGTGCTCGCTCTTGCCGCTGCGCTGAAGCCAAACCCGATCATGATTACCGTCGTTATCGCTGCCACAAGCTGGATGGAAGTTGCCCGCATCGTCGAGGCCGAGGTCCGCTCCCTGCGCGAGCGTGAATTCGTGCTGGCCGGCCGGATGTTGGGACTGAGCGCAACCCACATCATGTTTCGCGAAATCCTTCCCAATGCCATGGGTCCGATTATCGTCGCCGCGACCCTGACCGTCGCCAGGGCTATCCTGATGGAGGCTTATATCAGCTTCCTCGGCTATGGAATTCAGCCGCCGCTGCCCAGCTGGGGTAATATGCTGAACGGCGCACAGCAATATCTGGGGACCGCACCTTGGTTGGCGATCATTCCCGGCGCCGCCATCACGATTGCTGTCACAAGCTTCAATTTCATCGGCGACGGGCTGCGCGATGCGTTCGATGTTCGCGGTGATCATAGCTGAGAAACAGCATCTTGCCCGCGCCCAAAAGAGACATCCCCCGCCACACGCGCATGTGATGTCGGCGGAGCACATCAGACGTCATCGCCTCGCCCGAGCGTCGGGATGTTCCGTGACCACGACGGCAGATTCTTGAAATTTTATCATTCCGGTCCGGAGATGACTGGAGCACGATGCCAGAGGAATAGTGATTATGCCGGTCCAGGTTCAGAAAGTAAGTGATAGCGCCTCTTTTCCAACCCAGGTCGATGTTGTCGTCATCGGAGCGGGCATTGTGGGTACCTGCACAGCGTATGAGCTCGCCCGCAAAGGGGTATCCGTTGCCCTGCTTGAAAAAGGCATTGTCGGAGGCGAGCAGTCGAGCCGCAACTGGGGATGGGTTCGCCAGCAAAACCGCGATCTCTATGAGCTTGCGCTAGCCATGTACAGCCTGCGGCGCTGGGAGGAACTGAGCACTGAGACCGGGCGCGATCTCGGCTTCCGCCGAACCGGGATACTTTACTGCACCAAAAACGAAGCCGATGTCGCCCGCTGGGAGAAGTGGGGCCAGGCTGCGCGCCTCCAAGGATTTCACAGCCAGATCCTCAGTGCTTCCGAGGCCAATCAGCGAGCGTCGGGCGGTACGTCTTCATGGATTGGC
Organism: Rhizobium atlanticum; assembly: GCF_030182485.1. Taxonomy (NCBI): domain Bacteria; kingdom Pseudomonadati; phylum Pseudomonadota; class Alphaproteobacteria; order Hyphomicrobiales; family Rhizobiaceae; genus Rhizobium; species Rhizobium atlanticum. Next base: position 86,645 of record NZ_JAQJCJ010000015.1, on the reverse strand, counting down.
GGCGTTTGGTCTCCGACGGATGGGCGAGCGGAGCCTAGCCTTGCCGTACCGGCCATCGCTGAGGCCGCGAAGGAAAACGGCGTATTGCTCCATCAAAACTGCGCCGTTCGAGGCCTAGATATTAGCAACGGCCGGGTAACAGGCGTGTGGACAGAGCGGGGACTTGTAAAAGCTGGTACCGTTGTTTGCGCCGGAGGGGCATGGGCTTCCCGGTTTTCTCATCGATATGGCATTGAGCTTCCCGTCGCAAACATCTCCGGGACTGCAATTAAGACGACCCCCGCGCCCGAGATCATTCAAGCAGGATGTCTCTCGGCGTCAAACTTCGTGTTGCGGCGCCGGACAGACGGCGCCTACACGATCGCCGTGCCGGGACGAGGCACGCTCGACATTACGCCGCGGGGGATGCGATACGCGTATAAATTCTACCAGATGTACCGCAGCAAGATCGGCAAGAAGTTGAAGTACCGTCTGAACAGCAGCTTCTGGAATGGGCCCGATGCTATCAGCAGCTGGGAGAACGATGAAGTCTCGCCGTTCGAGAAGAACCGCATTCTTGATCCTGCGCCTGACCGCAACCTCGTGAAGCTAGCATTGAGGAACCTCGAACGCGAATACCCCGCGCTCAAGGGAATCGGCGTTGAGCGCGCGTGGGGAGGACTCATCGATACTTCGCCAGATCTCGTCCCTGTTATTTCGAGAGTGGAGCAACTGCCTGGTTACGTGATCGCGGCGGGGTTCAGCGGACACGGCTTTGCTATCGGACCGGGGGCAGGCCGGCTGGTGAGCGAGATCGTCATGAACGAGACCCCGATCACTGACATCTCACCCTACAGGCTGAGCCGCTTCAGCGACGGCTCGGCAATCAGACGGCCGGAAATGATGTAATGGTCGACGTAAGTTTGCGGTCCAAGACGCGGCTGTCACTGTGCCTATAAACCGGCCTCAGACCGACAAATGGGTTGGGACATCAATAAGACAGAACTGGCTTCAAGCTTCTCTTGGAGCGGGATCAATTTCCAGAAGCCAATCACAGGGAGCTAATCAGTGGTCCTCGATCGCTACACCGTGCCGCGTCTCATTCGCGAAGAAGCATTCATAGACCGGGATAAGTACCTGAAATGGTATGAGGAAAGCATTGAAAATCCAGCCAAGTTCTGGGGCAAGCACGGCAAGCGGATCGACTGGTTCAAACCTTATACCAAGGTCAAGAACACCTCCTTCACCGGCAAGGTCTCGATCAAATGGTTCGAAGACGGCCAGACGAACGTCTCCTACAATTGTATCGACCGCCATTTGAAGACGAATGGCGACCAGGTGGCGATCATCTGGGAAGGGGACAATCCCTATATCGACAAGAAGGTCACCTATAACGAACTCTACGAGCATGTCTGCCGGACAGCGAATGTGTTGAAGAAGCATGGTGTCAAGAAGGGCGATCGCGTCACCATCTACATGCCGATGATCCCCGAAGCAGCCTATGCGATGCTCGCCTGCGCCCGCATCGGCGCGGTGCATTCCGTCGTCTTCGGCGGCTTCTCGCCAGAGGCGCTGGCAGGGCGCATCGTCGATTGCGAATCCACCTTCGTCATCACCTGCGACGAAGGCGTGCGCGGCGGCAAGCCGGTGCCGCTGAAGGACAATACCGATACGGCGATCCATATCGCCGCCCGACAGCACGTCACTGTCAGCAAGGTGCTGGTCGTGCGCCGCACCGGTGGCAAGACCGGCTGGGCGCCCGGCCGCGACCTCTGGTATCACCAGGAGATCGCTACGGTGAAGCCGGAATGCCCGCCGGTGAAGATGAAGGCGGAAGATCCGCTGTTCATCCTCTACACCTCAGGTTCGACCGGCAAGCCGAAGGGCGTGCTGCACACGACCGGCGGTTACCTCGTCTATGCATCGATGACGCATGAATATGTCTTCGACTATCATCACGGCGATGTCTACTGGTGCACGGCCGATGTCGGCTGGGTCACCGGTCACTCTTATATCGTCTATGGGCCGCTCGCCAACTGCGCGACGACGCTGATGTTCGAGGGCGTGCCGAATTTCCCGGATCAGGGCCGTTTCTGGGAAGTGATCGACAAGCACAAGGTCAACATCTTCTATACGGCGCCGACGGCGATCCGCTCGCTGATGGGCGCCGGCGACGAATTCGTCACGCGCTCCTCCCGCTCTTCGCTGCGCCTGCTCGGCACTGTGGGCGAACCGATCAATCCGGAAGCCTGGGAATGGTATTACAATGTCGTCGGCGACAAGCGCTGCCCGGTCATCGACACGTGGTGGCAGACGGAAACCGGTGGCCACATGATCACGCCGCTGCCGGGCGCGACCGATCTCAAGCCGGGTTCGGCGACGACGCCGTTCTTCGGCGTCAAGCCTGAGCTGGTCGACAATGAAGGCAAGGTGCTGGAAGGCCCCGCCGACGGCAATCTCTGCATCGCCGACAGCTGGCCGGGCCAGATGCGCACGGTCTATGGCGACCATGACCGCTTCATCCAGACTTATTTCTCCACCTACAAGGGCAAGTACTTCACCGGTGACGGCTGCCGGCGCGATGCGGACGGCTATTATTGGATCACCGGCCGCGTCGACGACGTGCTCAACGTCTCCGGCCACCGGCTCGGAACGGCGGAGGTTGAGTCCGCCCTCGTCTCGCACAATCTGGTTTCGGAAGCGGCGGTCGTCGGCTATCCCCATGCGATCAAGGGCCAGGGCATCTATTGCTATGTGACGCTGATGGCCGGTCACGATGGTTCGGACACGCTTCGCCAGGAACTGGTGAAACATGTACGCGCCGAAATCGGCCCGATCGCCGCGCCCGACAAGATCCAGTTCGCGCCCGGCCTGCCGAAGACCCGCTCCGGCAAGATCATGCGCCGCATCCTGCGCAAGATCGCCGAGGACGATTTCGGTGCCCTCGGCGACACTTCGACGCTTGCCGATCCCGCCGTCGTCGACGATCTGATCGCCAACCGGCAGAACAGGGCGACTGCTTGACGAAGAGCGGCTACCTTCCCCACGCGACGTTCATTCCCCTTACGGGTTAGTGAGAGACTGTCGGCCGACGCGTCTGGGAGGTTGGGTCTCAGCCCGTTTATTGTAAATTGGAAGCGCCCCGAAGATGCAGCTGGACACCAGCTCTCACATTGGCTGATTCTGCAGGGGAGGGGAACTTGCCGAAATTCTGAACTCAATCGCGATTGATCAACCACAGCGATGAGTGTTGACTGTCCACTGCAGCAGCCGGTGGGCCGCATTGCGATCTGCATATTGGTGCTGCTAAACCGCGAGGCGCCCGTTGTGCTCGAACCAGATTAGAGCTTTGGTATTTCGACGCGATCCTCTGGTCTAGCTCAACGCATGGCCCGCAAGGCCATATACCGCCGGTTCGTTCGCCTTTCGGTTCAGGAACGGGCCGCCTTTGGACATGGTCGTAACGGTCTCGGAGATAGCCAGCCGGCTCTGTTGAAGAAAGTGGGCAAACGGTCCTTTTTCTCGCGTATCGACGCGGGCGAATTGGCCAGTGAGGTCTTTCAGATGCACGGCCGCGAGATGGATCGCGTCACGATCATTGCTCGCGACGACAGGGCCGACTACATGACCGCGCCCGAACTCGCGGCACATCGAATAGCCTACCATTGCACCCTCACGCCGGAGCACACAAATAGATGCGCCTTCTGAAAGGAGTGTAAGCAGTCGACTCCTATCCGTTCCGAAGGCGAACGTGTCCAAGGCGAAGATCTCTTCAATCTTATCACGCGGCAGTTCACTTAATTCAGCGTCCAAAGGTGGCAGTGCGGGAAGCGCCGCAGCGACGTCTCCCTGATGCTGGTAGACCGTTGCTTCCGCTGTGAAACCGAGTGACACATAGAGCTTATGGGCGGCGATAGTCGAGTTCAGCGCCAGCCTGCGCTCGCCGCACTGCTCGAACACTTGCTGCATTAACCAGCGGCCGGTCCCCTGCGCCTGCGTGCGGGGTGATGTGATTACCACACCGATGGTGGCGAAATCGTCTCCGTGGGGAAACCACATTGCACTTCCAAAGACGCGTCCAATTCCATCGACGGCCGCGATACCGCGGCCGGCGCGGCGCAGGAACTCCCAATCCTTGAAGCGGTGCGGCCAGCCGACACCCGTCGACAGGGCATGAAGCAAGCTTACGTCAACACTATTGATATCCTGCGCGATTAATTCAAACGATTTCAGGCGCACCGACTTTTGCATTTTCGCTTATTCCGCTCCCTTCTCCCCATCGTCTACGTCAGCTCAACGCGGCACCGCGGCGTCTTCCGATCCTTGGATCAGCCTGCCATCCTACTACAATATTTACATGCGGAGAGCGGCAGGTTCGGCTTACTCTTAGCGATTTTTCGAAATTTTCAGCCAAAACGGACGGCCGTTCAACAGGAAACGACTTACCTCTCCCCCAGATGCCATCCAGATCAGTCCCAAGGTATATTGTGATCCCACAGGAACCGCTTAGGCCACAAGCGTGGCTTTCGAAGCAGCCGGTGCCGGGGCAGAACGGACTGTCAATGGTAACTTGGGGCCTGGGCAAAAGACGTCTCGCCCAAGATCCGCGTGAGTGACCGCTGGCGATGAGCCACGGCGGCACGCCACTGGAACATCGCTTCTATGATCTTACGGGCGCAACGCTGGAGGCCGAAAAATCCTGAAGCGCTGCGTAGCTTTAGCGTTAACAGAATATCCTTTGGTTTGCGGCTTACAATACAGGCGATCATTGCGAAACGCGTTCACTTGTGCCGCACTCCTCCGGCACAAGCAGGCATATACTCGATGAATTCCGATCGGATGAGCATAAGGGCTTGCTGCGATGAAATTTGCTTCCTATTGGCATGATACTTCCACTCCATTTGCAGGAGGCATCGCGGGTCCGGTTTCTGGGGATTTCGAGGTTGCGGTGATCGGTGCGGGCTTCACGGGCCTGAATGCTGCGCGCAAATTGGCGCAATCCGGCAAGAAAGTTGCTCTGCTGGAAGCCGAGCACGTTGGGTATGGTGCGTCCGGGCGCAATGGCGGGCACCTGAACAGCGGTCATTTCGCAAGCTTCGGCGCCGCCAGGCAGCATCTCGGAGAAGACCGGGCGCGCCGCTTGTGGCGGGCCTATGACGACTCGATCGACATGATCGAATGTATCATCGAGGAAGAAAAGATCGCCTGCGAATTCCGCAGGGGCGGCAAGCTCAAGCTAGCTTCGAAGCCGTCTCACGTCAGTAAGCTGCAGGCGATGTCGGAAGAAATCCGTCGCGAAGTCGACCCATCAGTCGAGTGGCTGACACGCGAGGACCTCCGCAAGGAAGTGATATCGGACGCCTTTCATGGTGGAGTTCTCTACCCGAAATCCGCAATGATGCACATGGGACGCTACGCCAACGGCGTGGCGGAGGCGGCCTGCCGCCACGGTGCGGCGATCTGGGAGCGGAACCCGGTCACCGCCCGGGAGCGCGCGGAGAATGGTTGGCGGCTGACCACACCGACCGGCTCACTCACAGCCCGCCAGGTCATCCTGGCGACCGATGCCTATACGCCAGGCGTGTTTAATTATTTCCGCCGAAGACTGATGCCAATCGCTTCCTTCATCATTGCGACACGCCGGCTCACCCCGCAGGAGGTCGCTGCGACAGTTCCGGGTAACCGCAACTTCACCAATTCTCTCAATATCTCCAACTATTTCCGCCTCACGCCGGACAACCGCATGCTGTTCGGGGGGAGGGCGAGATTTTCGGCCGTGTCCAATCAGAAAACCGACGTCAGCTCGGGCCAGCTTCTGCGCCAACAGATGGTGAGCATCTTTCCGCAGCTCGCTGACGTCGAGATCGACTATTGCTGGGGCGGCCTCGTCGGGTGCACCCAAGACCGTTTTCCTCGGGCGGGCAGTGCCGACGGGGTGTTTTACAGCATGGGTTATTCCGGTCATGGAGCCCAGTTGTCGACTTACATGGGTAGTGTGCTAGCGGATTTAGTCATGGGCCGTAAAGGTGGCAACCCGCTAGAGGGTTTCGATTGGCCCGCCGTTCCGTTTCATACCGGAAATCCGTGGTTCCTGCCTATCGTGGGCACCTACTACCGCGCAAAGGACCTGCTGTTTTGATCGATCTTCGCCATTCTATCATCGCCCTGAAAACGACTACTGTCTGGGATCGTGTCGTGGCCGGCGATCACTCCACTCGAGAGCCAATTACCACAGTGATCGCTTCAAGTTGTCGAGGATGGCTTGAGCTTCTTTGTAGGTTGAAGGCAATCATCAATGGCGCCTCGGCATCCGTTTGCGGGTACCTGAGGTGAATGCGTAAACTTGATCTCTCAGTGTTTCACCAGCAGGGGAGCATGTCCTCCGCCATACCGAAGACACGCCACGGTCCATCGGCCTTCTCATTCTTCTCAGCATTACGAAATGAGGTAGCTACTCGACAGCACGACGACCGCGGCCGGCGCAGTTATCCTGCGTTATGAGTTGGTCGAGGCGTGACCTTCACCGGCCGCAGCAATGCCGCGGCCATCAGGTGCCGTGGCTGGAAGGATTTGCGAGAAGTAGACCGGTCAGGATTGGAGATCTCGAACAGAAGATCTTTTGCGGCTTGACGCCAAATCAAAGTTACTTAATCTAAGTATCAACAGGACCCGCTGGGAGGAGGGGCGCGATCCCTATCGCATCATCTTCATCTCCCAAAGCCATGATTCCCGATCGCGCGCCGCCGATTTTCAACAGGATAAGCCATGCCGCTCACCATTGCCCAACGCCTCGATAGTCTGAAGGTCCGTATCGCCGAGCTCGCGCATTGGCGGGACCGGTATAGCAGCCCGATCGATGGCTGGACCTTCGAGGCCGAGCCGATCGCCCATCAGCAGGACTGGCCGCATCGTCAGGGCGTGGTGCATTTTGCTGCGAGCGCTGAAGCGCCGCAGAGCTGGCCGCTCGAAGATATTCGCCTGCAGCTCGATCTCGGCGGTGAGAGCCTGATTACGCTCAGCTATCCCGACGCTGAAAGCGAAACATTCGGCCTCGATCCCTATCACCAGGAATTCCCGGTGAAGGACCGACGCTTTTCGATCGCGGCGGAAAGCGTCGCCCGCTTTCCTTTCGGCGAGCCGAACCGGGCGCCGCGGCTGAACAAGGCCCGGCTGATCTGGCTCGACGGTCCCGTTCACCGCCTGCATCTTCTCCTGAAGCAGATCGCCGAGGCGGTCGGCGCGCTCGGCGAGCATGAGGTCGTGCCGCATCTGGTCGGCGCCGCGGAGCAGGCCTTGCGCAGCCTCGACTGGCCGTCGGATACAGCGGCCTACATCTCCCGCACGTCGGGCGCCGTCATGCAGCAGAAGATCTGGGAACTGCCGGAGCTTGTTTCCGATCCGGCCGGCCTCACCGACGAGCAGAGCGCTTCGGCCGCCGCTGCCTTCGAGGTCCTGACGGTGCGGTTGAAGGAGCTGCAGCAGCGCTTCCCCCCGAATGGGGAACTGGTGCTGACCGGCCACGCGCACATCGATCTCGCCTGGCTCTGGCCCTATCGCGAGACGCGGCGGAAAATGCGGCGCACCTTCAACACAGCGCTCTCTCTGATGGAGCGCTCCGCTGAATTCCGCTTCAACCAGTCGACCGCCCATTATTACGCGCAGATGGAAGAGGAGGACCCCGAGCTTCTAGAGCGCATCAAGAAGAAGGTCGCGGAGGGGAAATGGGAAACCGTCGGCGGCATGTGGGTCGAGCCCGATACCAACATGCCGACCGGCGAAAGCCTTGTGCGCCAGGTGCTCTACGGTCAGCGTTATTTCGAAAAAACCTTCGGCGCCCGCCACACGGTCTGCTGGCTGCCGGATTGCTTCGGCTTCTCCGGCGCGCTGCCGCAGATCTTGAGGCAGGGCGGCATCGACAGCTTCTTCACCATCAAGGTCAATTGGAGCGAGACCAACCATATCCCCTCCGATCTCTTCTGGTGGAAGGGCCTCGACGGCAGCCAGGTGCTGACCCACACCTTCGACAATCCGATGCAGGGCTACAACGGCTTCGTGCAACCCGATTGCTACCTGCCGACGTGGAAGAATTTCCGCGGCAAGGCGCAGCATCACGCCTCGCTTCTCGCCGTCGGCTATGGCGACGGCGGCGGCGGGGTGACGCCTGAAATGGTGGAGCGCGAAGTGCAGCTGCGCGATTTTCCCGCCATTCCGCAAGCGCGCTGGGGCACGGTCAAGGGCTTCTACGAGCAGGCGCATCGCAGCGCATCGGAGAAGAAGCTCCCCGTCTGGGACGGCGAAATCTATCTCGAACTGCATCGCGCGACGCTGACGACGCAAAGCGGCGTCAAGCGCAAGCACCGCCAGGCCGAACGCGCGCTGATCACCGCCGAGACCCTCGCTTCGCTAGCCCATATGCTCGGGGCAGAAAAGCCGAAAAGCCTCGAGGCGGATTGGCGCGTGGTGCTGAAGAACGAGTTCCACGACATCCTGCCGGGTTCGAGCATCCGCGAAGTCTATCAGGATGCGGAGCAGGAACTCGGCGGCGTCATCGACCACGCCAAGGCCGAGCAGGCCAAGGCTTTGCAGACCCTTTCGGCCAATTTGCCGAAGGGCGGGGTCGCTGATGCCCTCATTGTCGTCAATCCCTCGCTTGCGCCGCGGCCGGTGAGCGCCACGCTTGCCGACGGCACGGTACTTTCGGCCGCCGATATCGTCGCTCCCTTATCGGTCGCAGTCTTCGACAGGCAGGCGCTGAAGCCGGCGGGTGGGCTGAAGGCCGGCGCCGATCGCCTCGAAAACGATCATCTCTCGGTCGTAATCGGCAAGGACGGGGCTATTGCCAGCCTCATCCACAAGGCGAGCGGCCGCGAAGCGGTCGCCGGCTCAGCCAACCAGCTCTGGGTCTATCCGGTCGACAAGCCGCGCAACTGGGATGCCTGGGATATGGACGCCGATTACGCCGAAAAGGGCGTCCGCCTCGAAACCCCCGAAAGCATCAGCCTCGTCGAAAGCGGCCCGCATCGTGCGGCAATCCGCGTCATCCACCGTTACCGGCATTCGAGCGTCACCCAGACCTATGTCTTGAGGGCCAACGCCAAGCGGCTCGACATCGAAACGACGATCGACTGGCACGACCGGCGCACCCTGCTGCGCACGCTGAACCCGGTCGACGTGCAGGCTCGCAAGGCGACCTTCGAATGCGCCTTCGGCGTGGTCGAGCGGGCGACACACACGAATACCTCCTGGGAGCAGGCGATGTTCGAGGCCGCCGCCCATCGCTTCGTCGATCTCAGCGAGCCCGGCTTCGGCGTGGCACTCCTCAACAATGCCAAATACGGCCACAGCGCCCGCGGCAATGTGATCGGCATGAGCCTGGTGCGCGGGCCGATTTATCCCGATCCGCTCGCCGACGAAGGCGAGCAGAGCTTCACCTACGCGCTGATGCCGCATGAGGGCGCCTGGCATGAAGGCGGCGTCCTCGACGAGGCGCTCGATCTCAACCAGCCGCTGGTGACGGCCGAAGCCAGCGGCCTTTCCGCCGGCAATTTCGCGCCGCTTGGCGTCGAGGGCACTCCGGTCGCACTTTCGGGCCTGAAGCCTGCGGAGGAGGGCGAAGGCCTGATCCTGCGCCTTTATGAACCGGCCGGCCGGCGTGGCCGACTTTCCCTCGCCCTGCCTTCCGGATGGGCGGCGTCGCAGCCGCTCAACATTCTGGAAGAGCGTATGGAGCGTAAAGGCCCCGCCGACATCATGCCCTTCGAGATTCGGAGCTGGAGGTTGCGAAAGGGCTGATCAACCATCCGCGACGTGCGGTATGAACGGGACAAACTGGACAAATTGGTCATTTGATACTATATCAGTTCATCTAAGAACGGAGATAGTCTCATGGCTGGTTCTGAGGTCCGGCTGCATCGTGCCCGTCAGGCAAGGGTCGCCGACCGCGTCGCCGCCAAAGTTGCCGACGTGCTGAAAGCCGACGCCGCATTCGAGTCCGGCTCGGCGGCCCTGTCTGCCAGTATTGCGGGCGCGGCGGCTGCGGCCATCGTCGATCTTCCCGTCAGCGTAAGGCGCGAGCTTAGCAAGCGCCAGGGCGAACTTGCCCGCCGCATTCGTGGCCTGGTGGAGACGTTCGGCGATGCGCCTGCCGGCGGCAAGATCGTGCTCGAGATTCCGAAAACCGTGGAGCCTTCCGCCGGCGAAGGACTGGGGAAGATCGTTACGGCCGAGGAGGGCGCGCGGTTGCTAGGCGAGCTTGCGGTCGCCCGCAGGCTTGAGGATTGGGCCGGGCCGGTTGCCGGCGCCAGCCAACTCCAGCGCGATTTTGGAATTGCGCGCTCCACGCTCAATCGCTGGCAGCATGCCGGCGAGGTGATCGCACTGTTGAAGGGAACGAGAAAGCACGTCTATCCGATCGAACAATTCATCGACGGGCGTCCCGCAAGGGGCATAGCAACGGTCGCCGCTCTCGTGTCCAATCAGCGGGTGGCATGGCTGTGGCTTTGCCAGCCGAACCCCATGTTGGGCGGGCGCAGGCCCATCGACCTCCTGAAACAGGATCGGGCTGACGAGGTCATCGACGCGGCTCAGACCTATTTCGCCGTGCAATGAGACTCGACAAAACTATCCTTCAGCGCCTCGCCGTCCGGGCTGAGGTCACCGACTATGTCAGGATCATCGCGCGCGCCCATGCCGGAACGCCGCTCGGCATGGGTTTCGGCAAGTCGCGGTTTTCGAGCCCCAAGGACAAGTTCCGGCTGCTCTACCTCGCTCAGGACCCCATGACCGCGGTCGCGGAAACGATTGTTCGCGACCGCTTTCAAGGTAGGGCCGAGCGAGTGATATTCCAGGAGGAGTTCGACCGCTATTCGATCGCCGCCGTCCGAAACCCGGGCCCGCTTTTTCTACTCGACCTGCGCTACGAAGGCGCAAACCTGCTCGGTGTCTCGACGGATGCCGTTCGGGCACGGGCGCAGGCGAGCGGACGCCGGCTCAGCCAAGACATCTACGATCGCACCGATTTCGACGGCATTCTCTACATGTCGCGGATCACCAACAAGCAATGCGTTGCCGTTTATGACCGCGCCACCGCCGGCCTCGAGGCGGATAGCCCCGCATTGGATCTGCCCCGCCTGTCGGCGCTCGGCCTCATCCTCGATGCGCTGCAGGTCGCCGTCATATCAAGGGAATAATCCCGCTCGTCGAGAAGACGTTCCGCAGTCGGCGGACGCGACGCAGAGCGAGCCAGCTGTCATATCCACGTCCTGCGCTCGCTATCCCATCGAAGGTGCGGACTCGGCCAAGGCGATGGCGACGAAGGCTGAGGAAGAGGCCGATGCCTCCGCTGCCCTCGTCCTATACGTCACTCGCTGTCGGTCTGTTGACCATTATCACGTTGATCGGCGCCGCTGTTTTTGGCGCCCGCGTGATCGTAAAGCCGATCGGCGAGATCACCGCAAGCATGAGCGGTCTAGCTGAAGGCAATCTCGATGCCGACATCCCATTCGCCAACCGGCGTGACGAAATCGGCCGGATGGCCCGCGCCGTCTAAGTCTTCAAGCAGAACGACGCCGCCGCGCGAAGGTCATTGAAATGCAGAGGAACGTCGATGTGGTCATCACGGCAGCGGTCACCGGCGACTTCACGCGACGCGCCGCCGCGGAATACGGCTACGAGGATCTCAACAGTTCGCATTGGGCGTTAATGAACTCGCCGCCGCCGAATCTGGCATTCTCCGGCTTACGGTCTTTGGGCGCCCGTCGCGGCAACGTAGACGGAATAGAGTGAGCGCGTTGCGGCTATGAACAGACGGTTGCGTCCGGGGCCGCCGAAGGTCAGGTTGGCGACGGTCTGAGGGACGCGGATCTTGCCGATCAGCTTGCCTGCCGGATCGAAGCAGTGCACGCCGTCACCGGCACTGGACCAAAGGTTGCCGTTCACGTCGGTCCGGATGCCGTCCGGAAGGCCGGTGTCAATGTGGCAGAAGACGCGGCCGTTCGCGAGCCTGCTGCCCTCGACCACATCGAAGGCGCGGATGTGTCGCGGCAGGCTTTCGTCGTGGCTTGCTGCCGAGTCCGCGACGTAGAGGATCGTCTCATCAGGCGAGAAGGCGAGGCCGTTCGGCTGGATGAAATCAGTGATGACGGCGGTTAGCTGGCCGGTCGCCGGGTCGAGCCGGTAGACGTTGCGCGTCGCCTGCTCGGGCTCAGCCTGATAGCCTTCATAATTCGACATGATGCCGTAGGTCGGATCGGTAAACCAGATCGTGCCGTCCGATTTCACCACAACGTCGTTCGGCGAATTGAGCCGCGCGCCCTCGAAACGGTCGGCGAGCACGGTGATCGAGCCGTCGACCTCGGTGCGCGTGACGCGGCGCCCGCCATGTTCGCAGGAGACGAGTCTGCCCTGGCGATCGCGCGTGTGGCCGTTGGTGAAGTTGGATGGCTGCCGGTAGATGGAGACGCTGCCCTCGGGCGTCCATCGCAGCATGCGCTGATTTGGAATATCACTCCACAGAAGCTGGTTCGCATCGTTGAACCAGACAGGACCCTCTGCCCAGCGGCAGCCTGAATAGAGTTCGTCGAGACCGGCGCTGGTGACGATCAACTGCCGGAAGCGCGGGTCGTGGATTTCGTAGATGCTGGCCTCGGCCATGGTGGTCTTCCTGATTATCGCATGCCGGCCCGGCGACCGCCGGCGAGCATGATCACGCTGATGATGATGAGGCCGGTCATGATGAGGCGGATGCCCGCGCCGAGCCCATAGGTGTTGAGCATGGAGACGACCAGGAACATGAAGAGCGACGCGCCCCAGATGCCTGGCACGTTGGAATCGCCGCCGGCAACCGCTGTGCCGCCGATCACGACGACGGCGATCGAGGTCAGCAGATATTCCGAGCCCATATTGAGTGCTGCGCCGCCGGAGAAGCAGGCGAGCAGATAGCCCGCGACGGATGCGAGCACGGCGCAGAAGAGGTAGGTGACGAAGCGCGTGCCGTCGACCGGAATGCCGGCCATGCGTGAGGCGGGCATGCTCTGGCCGATCGCCGAGATCCAGCGCCCGTAGATCGTCTTCTCGAGCAGGAACCAGGCTAGCAGCGAGATGAGTAACGCGACGATCGCCACGTTCGGTACGCCAAGCGTGTTCGTGGTGGTGAATTCGGCAAGCACGCTGGGCGGCTTGATGCGCAAGCCACGGTTCGTCCAGATCGCCGCGGACTGCACGATGAAGCTCATGGAAAGCGTGGCGATGATCGGCGGAATGCGCAGCGCCTTGATGAGCGCGTAATTGCCGAGGCCGACGACGAGGCCGATGAGGATGGCGACAAGAAGCCCGGGCAGGATCAAGCCGTTTTCGACATTCATCAGTTTCAGCGCCACCGTACCGGCAAGTGTCATGGTGGCGGGAACCGACAGATCGATGTTGCCGGGGCCGAGCGTAATGACGAACATCTGGCCGATGCCGACGATCACCGAGAAGGCGGCGAAGGTGAGTGCTGCCTGCGACAGGCCGAGCGTGCTGGCGCCGAGGGTCACCATGATCGTCAGGAACCAGACGATGAAGGCGGCAAGCCATGACCAGATCCAGGCTTTGCCGAAAAGACTGAGGAGGGGCGTCATCGGCGGCGTTTCTCCCGTTTTTCCAGCCGGTTCAGCATGAGGCGAAGCGCGAGCACGATGATCAGGATCGCGCCCTGGGCTCCGATCTGCCAATCGGGCGAGATGCGCAGGAAGGAGAGGAACGAGCCGGCGAGCGTAAGCGTCAGCGCGCCGATGACGGCGCCGACAGGGGAGACGCGGCCGCCGATGAACTCGCCGCCGCCGAGGATCACGCCGGCGATCGACAGCAGCGTATAACGCAGCGCGATATTGGCATCGGCCGAGGTGGTGAGGCCGACGAGGGCGATGCCGGCAAGCACCGCGAAGAAGCCGGCAAGTCCATAGGCGATGGCCCGCGCCCCGACAATCGACCAGCCGGCCCGCTCGACCGAGCGCTGGTTGCCGCCGATGCCGCGGATCAGCACCCCGAGCGAAGACCGCATGACCAGAAGATGGGCGACGGCGGCTATGATGATGCTGGCGACGATCGCCATCGGCGCCAGCGGCGGCTTGACGGTCATCAGAGAGCGCACCCAATCCGGCGCCTGCCCGCCCGGCGCCGGCAGCAGCAATACGGCAAGTCCACCCCAGACGAAGCTCATGCCGAGCGTGACGACAATGGACGGCAGGTCGCGCAGGTAGATGATGACGCCGAGGGCCGCATAGGCCGCGATCGCTCCCGCCAGGATCAGGATGCCGGTCGCCGGGTCGTCGCGCAGAAAGGTCGCGCTCACACAGGCGACGAAGCTGACGAAGGTGCCCATCGACAGATCGAGATCGTTCACCGTCATCACAAGCATCTGGGCGATCGTCGCAAGCGCGATCGGCACAGCGAGATTGAACAGCAGGTTGAGGCCGACATAGCTCATGGCGCGCGGCTGCAGCCAGAATACGGCGGCGAGCAGCAGTGTCAGCGAAAGGGCGGGAATGGCAAGACGCAAGGCGTCGGATGACAGCCGGACCATCATGCGGCGACCCCCTCGAAGGATGCGGCGATGATGTTCGTCTCGTTGACGGCGTCGCCGGCAAGTTCGGCAGTGATGCGGCCTTCGCGAAAGACGTAGACGCGGTCGCAGAGACGCACTTCGTCCATCTCAGTCGAATACCAGATGAAGGTGCGGCCGCGCGAAGCTTCGTCGCGGATGATGGCGTAGACCTCCTGCTTGGTTCCGACATCGACGCCACGCATCGGATCATCCATGAGGACGACCGGCGCGTGCGTAGCAAGGGCGCGGGCAAAGAGCACCTTCTGCTGATTGCCGCCGGAAAGCGACAAAATGCGGTTGGCCATGTCGGGCGTACGGATTTCGATCCGCCGCCTCCAGTCGGCGCCCTTGGCCTCCTCTTTATCAGCGGCAATGAGGCCACGCCGCGACAGGTCACTGAGCGAGGCGACGGAAAAGTTGCGCAGGATGCTCCAGAGTTCGAAGATGCCGTTGAGGCGTCGGTCGCCGGCGACGAAGGTGACGAGCGGATCCCGCTCGGGCAGCCAGTTGCCGGACTTGGCGGCGTGCAGGGCAAGCAGAAGCTCGGTCTGCCCGTGGCCGGCAAGACCTGCCAATCCGATGATCTCGCCCTTGCGGGCCGAAAAGGGACGGCCCGCCGTCTGATGGGAGAGAACGAGCGGAGCGGCGGATTGCTCGCGCGCCGGGCGCTGCCCCGTCTCCTCCTTCGCAACGCTGCCCATGGCCTCGACCAGACCATGATGGTCGAAGCCGTGGGCGGGGCGTTCGGCAACGACGCGGCCGTCCTTCATGACAATGATGCGGTCGGAGGTTTCGAGGACCTCGTGGAGGATATGCGAGATAAAAATGACGGAGCCACCGGCCGCGACGAAGCGGCGGACATGGTCGAGCATCTGACGGGCGAGGCTCGCGTCGAGCGAGGAGGTCGGTTCATCGAGGATCACCAGCCGCGGCGGGGTGCCGGCGTCGGAAAAGGCCATCGCGATCTCGACCATCTGTCGCTCGGCGATCGAAAGGTCTCCCACTGCCCGACCGCTGTCGATGCCGTGGCCGGGGAAGACCGCATCGAGGCTCTTTTCGATGATTTCTGCGGCGCGCCTGCGCCAGCCGAAGCCGCCTAGATCGCGGTGCATGATACGCGTGTTCTCGACGATGGAGAGGTTGGGGCAGAGCGAAAGCTCCTGGAAAACGCAGCGCACGCCGCGCGCTCGTGCCGCGTTGATGCCGTAACGCTCCAGCCGCTCGCCATCGCTCGACACACTTCCTTCATGGGGGGTGAGGCCGCCATTGATCACGCTGACGATGGTGGACTTGCCGGCTCCATTGTGCCCGACCAGCCCGACGCACTCGCCCGACATGACGCGGAGCGTGACGCCGTCAAGCGCCCTGACCGCGCCGAAACTCACCTTGGCGCCATCGACGGCGATCACCGCCTTCAATACCTCATCCATGCTGCCCGCCACATCTGCTCGGAAGGACTGCCGCGCGGCCATTTTCGGCGCGCGCGGCAATCGCCGGGAGAGTTACTTTGCCGACTCGATGACCTTGATCGCGTCTGCCTGCGTGTATTCCACATTGGCGACGCCGCCGGCCTGGGTATTGGCGAGGTTCGTTTCGAGATTGTCCTGGTCGATGCGCAGGAACGGCACGACGAGATCCTTCTTGACCTGCTTGCCGTCGAGGATCTGCTGGGCGACCCAGAAGGCGAGGGTGGAGACGCCGGGCGCGATGGACACCGACATCGTCTCGTAGCCCTTGGCGTCCTTCTGTTCCTTCCACCACTTCAGCTCGTCTTCGCGGTTGCCCATGATGATGATCGGCATCTTCCGGTCGGTCGCGGCGATCGCTTGTGCGGCCCCATAACCGTCGCCGCCCTGCGTCACAACGCCGACGATGTCAGGCAGGCTCGGCAGGATGCCGGCGACGGCCTTCTGCGCCACGTCCTGCGCCCAGTCGCCGTGAACGGAGCCGACGATCTTGAACTGCGGGAACTGCTTGACGCCTTCGTGGATGCCGGCCGAGATCTCGTCATCGACGAAGACGCCGGCAAGGCCGCGGATCTCGAGCAGATTGCCGCCCTGTGGGAGTTTCTTCGACAGATATTCCACCTCGCTGCGGCCCATTTCCTTGAAATTGACAGCGATGCGCCAGGCGCACGGTTCGGTGACGATGCCGTCGAAGGAAACGACGGTGATGCCTGCGTCGCAGGCTTCCTTGACCGCGCCGTTCAGCGCCGTCGGCGAGGCGGCGTTCAGCACGATCGCGTCATAGCCCTGCAGGATCATGTTTTGGATCTGCGCCGCCTGTTCCGTCGCCTGGTTCTCGGCAGTGGTGAAAGGATCGGCCGCGGCAACGACGCCTGATTTTACGGCTTCGCCCGTCACCTTGCTCCAGCTCGTCAGCATCGCCTGGCGCCAGGAGTTCCCGGCATAATTGTTGGAAAGAGCGATCTTCTTGGCCGACGTGTCGGCAAAGGCGGATACGGGCATGGCGGCGCAAGCAATAGCGGCCGATGCCAGAAGCATCTTACGGATTGTCATGTCTTCCTCCCTCATGATCGCGCCGGTCGGCGGATCGCTTCACTCCTGCCGGCCAAACCAGACCCGAGTGAAAATTGTTCTTGCACTGAGCTTCCTCCTCTCAGTAAGGGCAGGATGCGGGAGATCGGCCTGCCTGTACAGGGGCAAGGCGGCAACTCGTTTGCGGGTTTTGCGCAACAAGCTGCGGGTTTACGCAAGACGGCGGCCCATTTGCGGGCGCTTACTGGGAAACGATCACGCCGGGTTGAGGAGCCTGTCGTGACGGGGGAGGAACTGACAATGCTGCATCTCGCACCGGCAGCCCTGTTCGACCACTATCTCGGCATTTCCCGGCTGCTCGCGGGCCAGCTCGACTTCCGCTCGGCGATCCGATCGGTCGCTGCCGAGGTCGCCCACATCATCCCCCACGACCATCTCGACGTCTGCGTGCTGCTCGAAGGCGGCAACTATCACACGGCCTATGAAACGGGCATCGAGACCGCCTGGGGCGAGATCGCCGGCGCGCCTGTCGTCAACAGCCCCATCCGTTCGCTGCTGCGAGGTGAGGTCGATTTTCTGCTCACGGACGATGCCATGACAGACCCGCGTTTCCATTTCGAGGGCGCGTTCAAGCGGCCGATCGTCGAACAATCGCTGAGGAGCCGGTTGCATGTGCCGATGAAGGTGCAGGGCACGATCATCGCGGCCCTTTCCTGTTCGTCTCACAGGGCGGGCGTCTATACGATGGAGGACGTCGAACGCGCCCGCATCATCGCCGATCTGCTGACGCCCTATTTCTTTGCGCTGCAGGCGGCCGAGCAGGCGCAACGCTCGGCGATCGTGGAGGCGGAGGCACGCGCCCGCGAGGAGGGGCTGCGTCAGGGCGCGCTGAAGCTGACCGAAGCCCTGGAGCAGGAACGCCAGCGAATCGGCATGGATCTTCACGACCAGACGCTTGCCGACCTGACGCGGCTTGCCCGGCGAATCGACCGGCTGTCGCGCAACGGCGAGGTGACGCCCGAGGCGCTCGAACCCGTTTCGCGATCGCTGCAGCATTGCATGCAGGATCTGCGGCAGATCATCGAGCAGGCAAAACCCTCCGTGCTCCAGCTCTTCGGCCTCGCTCAGGCGATCGAGCATCATCTCGACCGATCGACCCGCGACACCGGGTCGGGCATCGAATGGGGTCTCGTCGACGAGACGAATGGGGCGCTCGAAAGGCTGGAGCCGACCGTCAGCGTCGCCTTGTTTCGCATAGCGCAGGAGGCGATCAACAATGCCGTGCGCCATGCCGCCCCGCTGGCGATCATGGTGCGGCTCGAAGCCGACGACGAACAGCTGGCGATCGAAATCTCCGACGACGGAACCGGGCTTGCCAAGACGCGGGGACGGATCGGCGGCGGCATCGACAATATGAAGACCCGCGCGCGGCTGATCTCGGCGCGCTTCACGACCGGCCCCGGCCATAATAATCGCGGGACCGCGGTGCGCGTCGTGCTGCCGCTGGCGCCGAGCGGCCCGGCGGGCGAGCCGGACTGAGGAGAAAGAAAAGATGAAGGTTCTGATCGTCGAGGACGACCCGCTGCACCGGTCCTACCTGCATGAGGCTGTTAACGCCGCCCTGCCGGAATGCGACACGGTGATCGAGGCGGAGAACGGAACCATCGGTGAGAAGCTCGCCCGCGACCACAAGTCGGCGCATATCGTCATGGACCTGCAGATGGCGAGCCGCAACGGCATCGAGGCGGCGCGCACGATCTGGAAGGAGCGGCCGGAAACCCGCATCCTGTTCTGGTCGAATTATTCGGATGAGGCTTATGTGCGCGGCGTCTCGCGCATCGTGCCGGATGGCGCCGCCTATGGCTATGTGCTGAAATCCGCCTCTGACGAGCGATTGAAGCTTGCGCTGCGCTCGATCTTCATCGAGAGCCAGTGTGTCATCGACCGCGAGGTGCGTGGTCTGCAGCAGAAGAGCCTCGGCCAGACCAACGGCTTCACCGATTCCGAATACGAAATCCTCGTTGACATAGCCCTCGGTCTGACTGACCGGGCCATCGCCAAACGCCGGAGCCTGTCGTTGCGCAGCGTGCAGAACCGCCTGCAGCAGCTCTATGACAAGCTCGACGTCTATCAGACGGCTGGCGACGACCACGAGGACGGCCGCTTCAATCTCCGCGCCCGCGCCGTCACGATTGCTTTCCTGCGTAAACTTCTGAATTACAGCGCTCTGGAACGCGCTGAGGCGGAGCTGCAGGAATGGCTTGATGGAAAGTAATTTCCCGAAGGATCGGCGACATAAGCGAGCTTTTCTTTTGGGGCGCAGCCGTTTCAAGGCTGCTGCTTGACGCTCGATACACTCGACATCAAAATCGCGGTTTCGAAGGTGAGCCGGCTGTACCGCTTTCACATCGTCGCTCGCCTCAAAAGGATTGGCCACGGGGATTGACCAGCCGCCGACTGACACCGCTGGTCGCAAGCTTGCGAGGCAACGCAGTGAATAAATTGTTCTCAGCAGCCGGTTCTTCTCGCGACAGCCCATCCCAGCGCTGGAAGTTCCCGTTGCTGAGCAACCGCCGCCCGTTACGTCGGCCGCTGTTGCTACTCGCCCTGCTTGTCGCAACGATTGCGGTTTCTTACCTTGACATCCGCCAATCCGAATCTCCAACCGAGGACTTGGGAAAGGGAGCGCTCAACAAGGCTGCCCCTTCCCCACGCCCAACCGTCCACTCTGATCCTGCTGCTTCTTTTCTTCATCCGACGATATCCATATCGCGGCATCTGATGGAGGTCCCAAAGCTCGACCTGGCAAGTCAGTTTCTGCGAATGTGGCTGGTCTCGGGCGCCAATATTTGCAGCGCTCTTCGAGAGGCCGGCATAGAGGTGAGCGAATGGAAAGCCGCATCGATGCGCAATCGCGACTATGAATGTTATTTTCAGCGCATCTACGAACGGGACGAAGTGAGGCCGCTGAGCTCAACCTTCCTCAGGATTCGTGGAGATGAGACGGGTAATATTGTTGAGATCCGCGCCAAGATCGTCGGACCGAAGATTGATGCTGAGGGACTTCTCGCCCCTGAAGTGCTGCGCATTTTCGAGATCATCGTGAAGCAGGCATGCTGGCGAGATTTTGAAGATGCGCTTGCGTCGATCCGAAGACTTCGCGATGTCGAGGCCGAACGATTCGGCTCTTATCTCAGCTTCACGCGCGAAGCCGACAGCGAAAACAGATTTAGTTTTGCTCTAGGCCTCAAGGCAGCTCCGGGTTCGCAGGCAAGAACCAGGGCGTATTTTTCGGCAGACCGGTGGCTGGCCACCACGGATCCGCGCATCCCGCGGACATCATCCGCATCGATCGCAATGGCGCGTTCAGATCAGCCGATGGCACTCAATGGCGGAGCAGGTGCCGGCTCCGATTCAAAACCGAGCCGGAACTGCGGCTGAGCGTCAAAGCCCCCAGCGTTGTGAGTAGGGAAAGTGTACCCGCCTCGGATATGACGCGACAGCGGATCAGCGCGACAGGCTGGCTGCCGGTCGAAAAGCGTCGGCTCGGGCGGTGCAATTCTCGACGACGAAATCCACGAAAGCGCGGACTTTGGGCGAAAGCTGGCGATTGGACGGCCAGACCAGCGAGAGCGAGCCGAAGGGCACCATGAAGGAGGTGAGGACGGGGATCAGGCTTCCCGTTCGCATATGCGATGCCGCGACATAGACGGGCAGGTGGGCAAGGCCAAGACCATCCTGCGCTGCCCGCAGCCCCGCGTCCGTATTGTTGAACGTCAGGCTTCGCGGCAGAAGCAGCCGCTCGTACGGCGTCTTGAAGGCCCATGACGCGATACGGCCGCTGGATGGGTATTTGAAATGAATACAGGCATGCCGGGAGAGATCGGCAGGTGTCTCCGGTTGTCCATGGCGCTCGAAATAGTCGGGGCTGCCGCACACGACGAAATGCTGATCGCCAAGGTGGCGGGCGATCAGCCGCGTATCGGCAAGCTCGCCGCTCCGCACCACGACATCCAGACCCTCTTGAACCAGGTCTATGACCCTGTCTTCGAAATCCACATCCAGATCGATTTCCGGGAAGCACTCGGCAAAGGCCGGCAGTATCGGCATCAGCAGATGGTGTCCGACGATGTGCGGAACGCTGACGCGCAGGCGGCCCCTTGGGCGCTCCCGGCTATGCAGGACGGTTGCCTCTGCGTCCTGCATATCGTCGATGATGCGCTTGTAGCGCTCGTAAAGGACCGCCCCTGCGTCGGTCAGGCTGATGCTGCGCGTCGTCCGGTTGAAGAGCCGCACACCGAGCCGGCTTTCAAGACGCGCCACGGCCTTGCCGATCGCGGACGGCGAAACGCCGGCAACGCGCGCGGCTGCGACATAACTCTGCTGTTCGGCTGCATGAACGAAGGCGAAGAGGTTCGCGAGACTATCCACGGTAAGATCCGATTAGAGACATTTTGTCCTTTATGTAAGGCCACCCGGGGCAGTTGATCAATATTGCGTAACAAATATCCTTTGTTCGACAACGGGAACGGATTGGCCTGCCAAGATAAAGGGAGTGGATGGCATGCGGGACTACGCGAGAGAGTTGCCGGAACACACGGGCATATATATTGGCGAGAACGACCTTTTCCTGGAAATCTTTCGCGGGGACGATCACTCGGATGAGGCCGATCGACCGCCTCTGCTCTTTGTCCATGGCGCCTTCACCGGCAGCTGGATGTGGAGCAAGTATATTCCCCACTTCATGGCGGCGGGGTGGGATTCTTACTGCATCAATCTGCGAGGTCACTACAAAAGCAGGTCGGTGGATTTCACGAAGGTGGAATTCGAGAACTATCTTGAAGATATTCGTGAGGCGATTTCCGCAATCGCTGGGGAATGTGTTGTTCCTCCTGTTGTGATCGGTTTCAGCATGGGCGGAATCCTCAGCCAGAAGCTGGCAGAAAGCGCTAGCATTGCCGGGCTGATATTGATCGATTCCAGCATCTCCAGGCAGGTGCATGACGAGGTGCCCTACCAGGATCTTGCGCCTGAAATAGCTGGGGTCGTCATTCCCGCGCCGGCGCGTGACGAGCAGTCCAGCCCTGACGAGACGCCCGACGATATTGCCTTCCAGCGGAAGTACCTGTCGATGGAATCCGCCAGAGCCTTCGGTGTCTTTTCCTTCCATTTCGGAGCCGAGGGGATTTCCATCGACGGCAGCAAGATCACCTGCCCCAGCCTGGTCATCTCAGCTGTCAACGACGCAGCCGCCGACCGGCGAGGGCAGGCGATGGCACGGCACATCGGCGGCGAGTATCTCGGTCTTTGGGGCACGACGCATACGGGTTTGCTGGTCGGCCAAAGGTACCACGAAGCCGTCAGCCGCATCATGATCTGGCTCACGCGCTTCGATGAAAAGAGAGTTCATCCCTCCAGACCGAGGCTCGCCAGCAGGCGGTCGACATAGCCTTCCAGACCATCGACCATATCGAAGCGATCGGGATCGCGCAGCCAGAGCATTTGCAGGCCGTCCATCACGGCGATCAGTTCGGCCGCTATCACCTTGCTGTCGATCCTCTTGTCGATCGAGCCATCGGCTATCGCCCGCTCGAAAGTCGCGGCGATGTCCTTCTGCATCTCCGCAGTGCGAGCGAGAAACCACGCCTTGGCGGGGTGATCCTTCATCAGGCTTTCGGCATTCAGAATCGCGAAGGCCCTGACGACCTCGATCATTTCGGCGTTGCGGCGGAAGATCTCGACCATGCCCTTGAGCAGGCCGCGGACATCGGAGCAATAGTGCCCGATGAAATCGGCGCTATCGAGATCGCGCTTGGCGAGGATCGCGAGCAGCAGATCGACCTTGGTGGGGAAATGGTGCAGCAGGCCGGGCAGCGACAGGCCGACATCCCGGGCGATATCGCCGATCGCGGCATTCTGATAGCCATCTTCGGCAAAGCGCCGCATCGCCGCCGCCAGGATTTCCGCGCGGCGCTCCTCTCCTTTGGGGGATCGACGCCGTCTTTTCTCGTCCTGTCCCGTCTTCCGTTCTGCCATTATTTCTCCCGTCGGCCTCTTTTAACGGCGATGCGCCGATCCGCAATGCTCCGGCCGTCTTCTTCTTACATCAGCTCCGTCAGCTTGACATAATAAAAATACCGAGTAATCGGTAGGTTTAACAGACGGTGCTCGCAGTCTTTGAACGGGAGGTTTGCATGATCGATTCGATTCTCGACGAGATGACGCTCGAAGAACAGGTCTCGTTGCTGTCGGGCGCCGATTTCTGGACGACCGTGCCTGTCGAGCGGCTTGGCGTGCCGAAGATCAAGGTGACGGACGGGCCGAACGGCGCTCGCGGCGCGGGCTCGCTGGTCGCCGGCGTCAAGGCGACCTGCTTTCCTGTCGCCATTGCGCTCGGCGCCAGCTGGAATCCCGATCTCGTCAGGCAGATGGGGGTTGCCCTTGCGCGCCAGGCAAAGAGCAAGGGAGCGGCCGTGCTGCTCGCGCCGACAGTGAATATTCATCGCTCCGGCCTCAACGGCCGCAATTTCGAGTGTTACTCCGAAGATCCGATGCTGACATCAGAACTCGCGGTCGCCTATATAGAGGGCGTGCAGAGCGAGGGGATCGCGGCGACCATAAAACACTTCGCCGGCAATGAATCCGAGATCGAGCGGCAGACCATGTCGTCCGATATCGACGAGCGGACGCTGCGCGAAATTTATCTTCCGCCCTTCGAGCAGGCGGTGCGCCGCGCCGGCGTCATGGCGGTCATGTCCTCCTATAACCGCCTCAACGGCACCTATACGAGCGAGCATCAATGGTTGCTGACCAAGGTGCTGCGCGAGGAATGGGGCTTCGACGGCATCGTCATGTCCGACTGGTTCGGCTCGCATTCCACGGCCGAGACGATCAATGCCGGCCTCGATCTCGAAATGCCGGGCCCGGCGCGCGACCGCGGCGAGAAGCTGGTTGCGGCCGTGCGCGAAGGCAAGGTGGAAGCCGCCACCGTGCGGGCGGCGGCGCGGCGCATGCTGCTGCTGCTCGAGCGCGTCGGCGCATTCGAGAACAAGCCCGATCTCACCGAACGGGCGGTCGACCTGCCGGAAGACCGGGCGCTGATCCGGCGCCTCGGTGCCGAAGGCGCGGTGCTCCTCAAGAATGACGGCATCCTGCCGCTTGCCAAGACCTCGCTCGATCGGATCGCCGTCATCGGACCGAATGCGGCGAGCGCCCGCGTCATGGGTGGGGGCAGCGCGCAGATCGCCGCGCATTATACGGTGAGCCCGCTCGAAGGCATTCGCGCCGCTCTTTCCAATGCCAACAGCATCAGCCACGCCGTCGGCTGCCGCCATAACCGCCTGATCGACGTGTTCAAGGGAAAGATCACCGTCGAATATTTCAAGGGGCGCGGCTGCAAGGGCACTCCGCTTCACGTCGAGACCGTCGACAAGGGCGAATTCTTCTGGTTCGAACTGCCGTCGGGCGAACTCGACCCCGCCGATTTCTCCGCCCGGATGGTGATGCAATATGCGCCTGAGGAGAGCGGCCAACATGTCTTCGGCATGACCAATGCCGGACTGGCGCGGCTCTTCGTCGACGGCCGATTGATCGTCGACGGCCATGACGGCTGGGTGCGCGGCGAGAATTATTTCGGCACCGCCAATGACGAACAGCGCGGCGCGGTGACGCTCGAAGCGGGCAGGCCCTACGAAATTGCCGTCGAATATGAGCCATCCACGGCGAACGAGGAGGGCATCAACCTCATCGCCGTCCGCTTCGGCGTCGAAAAGCCGCTCGGCGCGGCCGACATCAAAGTCGCCGTCGAAACAGCCCGCAATGCCGATGTCGCGCTGCTCTTCGTCGGTCGCGACGGCGAGTGGGACACGGAAGGGCTGGATCTGCCCGATATGCGGCTACCGGGGCGGCAGGAGGAGCTGATCGAGAAGGTCGCCGCCGCCAACGCCAACACCGTCGTTGTGCTGCAGACCGGCGGTCCCGTCGAGATGCCCTGGCTCGGCAAGGTCCGCGCCGTGCTGCAGATGTGGTATCCCGGACAGGAACTCGGCAATGCCGTTGCCGACGTGTTGTTCGGCGAAGCCGAGCCGGGCGGCCGCCTGCCGCAGACCTTCCCGAAGGCGCTTGCCGACAATTCCGCCATCACAGGCGATCCTGCCGTTTATCCCGGCAAGAATGGGCATGTGCACTATGCCGAAGGCGTCTTCGTCGGCTACCGCCATCACGATATTAGCGCCGTCGAACCTCTCTTCCCCTTCGGTTTCGGCCTTAGCTATAGCCGCTTCCGTTGGGGCGAACCGCGACTCTCCGCAGGAGAAATGGATCCTGAAGGCATAACCGTCAGCATTGACGTCACCAATACAGGCGACCGGCCAGGCTCGGAACTGGTCCAGCTCTATGTACGCTCGCCGTTAGCCAAAGTGGAACGGCCGGACAAGGAACTGCGCGCCTTCGCAAAGCTCTCGCTGGAACCCGGCGAAACAGGCACAGCCGTTATGAAGGTTCTGCCGCGCGATCTGGCCTATTTCGATATCGAGGCCGGCGCCTTCCGGGCCGAACCGGGTGATTATCACCTGGTCCTGGCGGCGAATGCCGCCGATACAAGATTCGTGCTCCACCTGCCGTCACCGGCCGGCTACGTGCTGCCGCCGACCTCATGATTCCGATGTCGAACGGCCAGGCGCCATTGGTTGAGCTGAATGAAAACAGTGCGCAAGAGGCGCTCCGGACTGCCGGGTAAAGCAGGCCGAAATTTTTTAGATTCTCCTCTTGAATGGAAAATCATGCGCAACCAGATCATCGTCGTCGGCAGCGCAAAAGCGGGCCGACGATCAGAGGGGAGACGCAGGTTTCCGACGCGTCTCCAACCCATGTTGCTTTACGGAGGATATGGCTATGAGAAACGAACTTGATTTCGCCCCCCTTTACCGGTCCAGTATCGGATTCGATCGTGTCTTCAATCTCCTGAACAATGCGCAGCGCCTCCAGGCGATCGAGACCTGGCCGCCTTATGACATCGTCAAGACGGGCGAAGACGACTATCGCATTCAGATGGCGGTGGCCGGCTTCGCCGAAGGTGACCTCGACATCACCCAGGAGCGCAACGTGCTGGTGGTGAAGGGGCAAAGGGCCGACGGCAAGGACGGCGAGTATCTACATCGCGGCATCGCCGGGCGCGCATTTGAACGCCGCTTCGAGCTGGCCGATCACGTCAGGGTCGAGAACGCCTCACTGACGAACGGTATTCTCTCGATTGCGCTGAAGCGTCAAGTGCCCGAAGCCATGAAGCCGCGCAAGATCGCTATCGGAAACGGCTCCTTTCAGCAGGCGCCTCTTCAGATCGAAGCCGAACGTCAGGTGGCTTAAGGAGAGCTTCTCGATGAAGTCCCGGATAAAGCCGTTTATCGTGGAGATCAGGAAACGTCGCGGAAGCAGCGCGAAAGATGCGGCAAAGCCTCTGTTTTTGAAGTCGCTGGGCAAGTTCCGCAGCGCAGGCCCGGTTTCTGAAGCGCGATCCTGAACAAGGCTTCTACCTCAATTTGGGGCCGGCGTCATGTGCCGGCCCATGTGCACAAATGATGCGGACCGAGTTTGCTCGAACTCTCACCTGCGACGAGATCGTTGCGTTTCGCGCCCGCTCCTTACGGTCCGTCTCTGCCGTGATTGTGACGACGTTCATCGCTTTCAATTGGTCATGTCTTGACTTTCAATCGGTCATCTTTGCCGCCCTTGCGCTCGCGATATGAGGGCTTGACGTGTTCGTGCTCCGGGCGATGACGGATCGAACTGGGACGAGCGACATTCTTCAAACTGGCACGAATGGCCCCGCCCCTGACCCCCTAGCGCTTTTCGATCGCAGCTCACATTGTCCATAGAAGTGATAGCGGGGCGGCTTGTAGCTTTTCTCCGAATGGAGTCACTCGGTCGTGGTCGTGTAAGACGAGCCCTCGCACGAAACGATCGCCGACCGCCTCTTGTAACTGGCGCAAGCCGCGAAAATCGTCAGGCTTCACCGTTGCCGACGCCTTTACTTCTATCCCAACAACCCGGCCGCGCCGATCCTCGACGATGACATCGATTTCATCTTGGTCTCTAGTGCGGTAGTGGGAGGAGGAAAATCATTAGCCGTGTTCTCGGCCAATTTAAAAGTCTAAGCCCGGCTAATTTTAATCTATTCCACGGCTAGATTAAAGCGCTGACGGTCTTAGTCTAATCGCGCGACCGTCAAATTACAGGCGTTCCGGCGCGGATGAAGATCGAAATACGCCGGTGTTCAATGAGAACTTCCAGGTCTACGGCGTGGCAAGGTCTGGCGGCAGGTGGCAAGCTGGACCGCCCATGCAGATTTCGTCCTCGATGCCTCGAACTAGACGCTTCATGATCGACGGCCCGTCCATCGCGGCCTCATCCACCATCCTGACGGGGGCGTGCAATAGATGTACTAAGCAACCTTTGTTCGGCCCGTCCCGGAAAGTTCATCTGCGATCAAACCGCATCCGGCTGGGCGCGCAGATTGGTGACGACGCGCCGGTTCTGCACCTTGCAGGAGCGCTCCGTGCAGTCGCGGACTTCGCGGTCGTTTCCGTAGCCCTTGGCCCACATGCGCTTGGGGTCTACGCCCTTCGAGGCGAGATAGGCCATCGCCGCATCGGCGCGCTTCTGCGACAGCGTCTGCATATTAGAGGCGGAGCCGGAATCGTCGGCAAATCCCTGCAGCTTGAGCAGCCAGGTCGGGTTCCTGTTGAGCCAGGCGGCCTGGTTGTCCAAGGTTGCCATGGCGACGGTATCGAGCGCGGCGGAGTCCTGCTTGAAGTAGATCCGTCGGCCGACATTGAGAATGAAATCCTCCTCGCTACCAGCCGCAACGTTCTCGAAACCCGGGGCGGGGTCGTTGGTCTGGCCGGTCATCGGCACCGCGGCCGGTTCTTCCAGGGAGGCGACCTCGGTGGTGGAGCAGGCGGCGAGCGCCAAGAGCATGGCTGCGCCGGCAAGGCGCTTGGTGTATCCGATCATAGCAGACATAGGGGTGATATTCCTCATTCGACCGGAGTTGTTTCGCTAACCTGAGTGGCGCCCTCAGCCTGGTCGGCAATATGCGGCAGAACCTGTACGGCCGTGCCGATGGGGCAGCGCTGGTAAAGATCGATGGCGTCTTCGTTGAACATGCGGATACAGCCGCTGGAGGCGTCCTTGCCGATGCTCCATGGCTCCAGCGTGCCGTGGAACCGATAGCCGGTGTCGACGCCATCGCGATGCAGATACATGGCGCGAGGGCCGAGCGGGTTCTTCGGTGAGCCACCCGAGACGAATTCCGGCAGTTCGGGATGGCGCTTGCGCATCTCCGGCGGCGGCGTCCAGCGCGGCCAGAGCGATTTGGCGTCGATGGTGGCGCGGCCGAACCATTTGAAGCCTTCGCGGCCCACCCCGACGCCATAACGTATGGCGGTCTTGTTCTCCATGATCAGGTAGAGAAAATGGTGCCTTGTATCGACGACAACGGTGCCGATCGGCTCACTGCTAAAATACTTGACGACCTGGCGATGCCAGCGCTTGTCGATTTTAGCGAAATTGGTGCTGCGGAATGTCACGCCGTTATCGACGGCTGTGCCATCGAAATAAGAAGCTGCCGCGGCGGCTGCCGGTTTGCTGACGGCGCCGGTCCCAAGCAACGCCAATCCACCGAGCATAATACTCCTGCGTGTCCACACCATCGGCTAAATCCCCCCTGAAAGCCAACAAGCGAAGTGGCAGTAAACCAGATTTTTTATTTGCCTCAATAGAAAACTCCTCTCCCTATCAAGATCGATAGAGAATCTAGGGTCGCCTGATGCTGTATTGCTTCGGTCGTTACTCCGGGCGGGAGAATGTTATGCCGACTGCGTACGGATCCGCAAAGGACAGGAGGCGCGGCCGGAGCCTGCATCGCAGGTGTTCCGTGCCAGCGTTCCAGTGTCGATGCTGCGTGCAACCTCTTCGCGAATGGCCGTGATAGGCAGATCATCAAATAAAAGATGACTAAAATAATCATCTTATGTTGACAAGCTCCACTTCGCTCCATAGGTTCCGCCCGCATCCGTGACGTAGGGACCAAGCAATGGCGCGTGTTTTTTTGAATGTTTCTAATAATGTATCGCGAATTTACAGAGATAGCCGTTGTGCGACGACCGCGATAGTCCTGATCGGCATTGCAGCATCGCCGGCTGCTGCCCAGAGCGCCTCCGCAGGTGACACCGCGACGACACTGGAGCCAATCGTCATTCAAGGTGCAGCCTCTGATAGCAAGACCGACCGGACGTCGGTCACCGCCAAGAACAGCGCGGGCGCGACCAAGATCAACACGCCGCTTGTCGAGACGCCGCGTTCGATCTCGGTGACGACGGAGAAGGAAATCGAGCAGCGCGGCGCCCAGTCGGTCATCGAGGCGGTGCGTTATACGGCCGGCGTGACTACCGGGCCGAACGGCTTCGATCCGCGTTTCGACCAGATCTACATTCGCGGCTACAATGCCACGACAGTCGGCGATTATCGTGACGGATTGCGCCAGCCCTATATCAATTACGGCATGTTCCGCACCGATCCCTATCAGCTGCAGCGCGTCGAGGTGATCAAGGGGCCGGTATCCGTTCTCTACGGCTCGGGATCGCCAGGCGGCCTCGTCAACAAGATCTCGAAGCTTCCGACCGAAGAGCCGATCCGTGAAGTCGGCATTACCTACGGCACCAAAGACCGGGTGCAGGGAATGTTCGATTTCGGCGGCCCGATCAGCGAAGACAGGGACGATTTCCTCTATCGTATCGTCGGCCTCGCCCGCCGCGGCGACACCAATTTCGATATTGCCGACGAGCGCTATTTCCTGGCGCCGTCGTTTACCTGGAAGCCTGACGAGGGCACGACCTTCACGCTATACGGCCTGGCGCAGTCTGACGAAACCGACGCCAATGTCGGCGCGATCACCACTGTGGACGGCAGGATTCTGGATCTGAGGGCGAGCGACCCCGACTATGACCACCAGAAAATCAAGCAGCAGCAGGTCGGCTACCAGTTCGAGCATGAATTCGACAACGGCCTGACCTTCCGGCAGAACCTGCGTTATTCGCATCTCGATCTGGAGGCCCGTTACCTCGGCGTTACCAGCTGGACCGGGACCGTCGCGCATCGCGGCACGAATGCGATCCGCGACGAAATGAACGTGTTTCAGGTCGACAATCAGCTCGAGGCGAAGTTCGATACAGGCTCGCTTGCGCATACAATGCTGTTTGGGCTCGACTACACCAATCTCAAGTCGAGCTTTGGCTATGGCTTCGGAGCCGCCGATCCGGCATTCGACTTCGATGTCGCCAATCCGACTTATGGAGTCTCAGGCACCACGCCGGACTATAATTTCTTGGCTTCCGATGCCGACATGCGGCAGCTTGGCATATACGTCATGGACCAGATCGAGGTCGGAAACTGGCGCTTTAACCTCGGTGGACGACAGACCTGGGTGAACCAGACGCGAGATTCGACCTTGCCCTCGGTTAGCTCGGAGGATGTCGACAAGAACGCCTTCTCGGTACAGGCCGGCGCGCTTTACCTCTTCGACAATGGCATCGCGCCGTTCGTTTCCTACGCGACCTCCTTCGATCCGGTCACCAACCGATCGGCAACCAACACGATTCTTCCGCCGACGAAGGGCGAGCAATACGAGGTCGGCGTTAAGTACCAGCCTCCCGGCTCCGATATCCTGCTCTCGGCCGTCGCCTATCACATCGTCGAGCAGAACAAGCCGAGGCTCGCCGACCCGCTGACCTTCGCCTATGACTCTCAGGGCGAGGTGACCGGAAAGGGTATCGAGCTTGAAGCCCGCGCGGCGATCGCCGACGGTCTCGATATCATTGCTGCCTACACCTACAACGACTCCGAAGTGACCGGGGGCAACAACGTCGGAAACACTCCGGCCATCACCCCGACCCATGTTGCGAGCCTGTGGGCGAACTACACTTTCCAGGAAAGCAATCCGTTCAACGGGCTGTCGGTTGGCGCCGGCGTGCGCTACATAAGTGAGACCTGGACGGATGTCGCCAATACCTCGAAGAATCCAGCAACTTTCTACGTCGATGCATCCGCCTCCTATGATTTTGGCGCAGTCGAGAAGAAATACGAGGGCCTGACGGCTGCCTTCGCCATCCGCAACATCGCCGACGAGCGCGAAACGGTTTGCGAAGAGGGCTTCTGCTATCTCGGCCAGGGCCGCAACATGACCGGCACCCTGAAGTATCGGTGGTAGGCGTGGGGGTGGAGATGAACGGGCCCTCAGAGCGTCCTCCGATCGCTGATCATTCCGTCGCCCACCAGGCCGTCGATCTTGACGGCCTGGTGGGCGACGGCCCGTTCGCCTATTGCCGCGGCAAGCTGCTCGGTACTCCCCGGCAGGCGGGCCTGGTCGTTCCCTGCCTGGATCTCGGCGACCGAGACGTCTTTGACGGGATCATCGCCCGATATGCCCAGAAGTTTCCGGACAGTGATCGCCGCGCGATCGTCTCCATGTGGACGCTCTATTATTTCAGCATGCTGACGATCGCGCCGAGCGTCCATATGTTCGTCAACCGCATCGCGCTGCCGATGGAGATCGGCCGGCTCTCGCTCGTCTGCAACGAACAGACAGGCGAGCCGGAAGCGTTCGTGATGTTCGGCAGTCCTGAGCCGACGACCGATCCGGCCGGCGAGCTTCATCGGCTGATGCTCGGCCACGCCGAGCCCGTCATCGCGGCGATCGCCGCCAATGCCGGTGTCGCGCCGAAGCTTCTCTGGAACAATGTCGCGGCCTATCTTTCCTGGATTCTGAAAGAGATCGCCCATCGCCAGGAGCCCGCACTCGTCGAAGGCGGCATGTCGCTGCTCGAAGATCCGAACTGGCCGGGCGGCGCGCGCAATCCGATGTTCGGCATGATCCGCATTGCGCGTCAGCAATGCGGACTCGAATTCGCCCGCCGCAAAGTCTGCTGCCTGCGCTACAATCTGCCCGGCGTCGGCGGTTGCGGTGAAGCCTGCCCGTTGCCGGACGGGCGGCATTGAGGCAGGTCTCAAAGAGCCGAGCAGCGAATTTACTTGAAGGGCGAGGGCGTCGCTCAAATCGGGAAACGATCAGCGGTGAACTAATATGCGGCGGCGTGTGAATTGGTCTTTGCTTGCTCGGCATATCTTGACGGCGGCAATCCGACAAAGCGGGTAAATGCCGTGCTGAACGCACTTGCGGAGCCATAGCCGACGCGCTCGGCGATTTCCTGAATTCCGATATCACGTTGCCTCAACAGATTTTTGGCGAGCGCCATGCGCCATGATATAAGATACTCCATTGGCGCCAGACCCACAGTGCGGCGGAAGCGGTTGAAAAACGCCGACCGCGACAGGGCCGCCTCTTGGGCAAGCTGCTCCGCCGTCCATTCCTTGGCCGGATTTTCGTGCAGCCGACGGATGGCCAGGGCAAGACGTGTATCGCTCAGACCCCGCAGGATTCCGAGCGGCGCTTTCTCCCCGGCATTCGAGCGCAGCGCCTCGACAAGCAAGACTTCCAATAGCCGCGCCAGGATCATATTCTTTCCCGGCCGCTCGGTGCGGGCTTCGTCCGTGACGAGCTGTACGATCGCCGCCAGTCTGCTGTCGCCGCGGATATGAATGATCCGCGGCAGCAGGGAAACCAACAACGCCGCATCAGGCGAGCCGAAAGCGAAGTGGCCGACAAGCAGGCGTGCATTCGGAGTCCCTTCGGGATCGCCGTGACGGGTCTCTTCAGGAAGCATCGTGACGGTGAGGGGATCGATGCCGGGCGATAATCCGTCGCCCAGGCTCGACATCGTGAAGGCATGGACGGCCGGGATCAGGACGAAGTCGCCTTCGCGCAATGTGATCTGCTCGTCCTCCGCGCTCAGCCGCGAAGACCCTTCCAGCACGACGCAGTAGAAGGGCTGTCCGGTCTCCTGGCGCTCAACGCGCCACATTCCTGCGCCGCTGACGAGCTTTGAATGGCGCGCCGCTGGCTGCAGTAGCGTGACCATATCAGCCAAAGGATCGCTCATCGATACTCCTGATAATGAAACAAAGACCGCGCATGATATTCAGTTGCGATTTCCCCGTCTACATCTGTAGCTGTCAGCCTAGATAGGAGACAGACATGAAGACCGTTCTCGTTACAGGATGCTCGTCGGGGTTCGGGCTGGAAATTGCCAGGTTCTTTCTCGCGCAGGGCTGGAAGGTGATCGCCACCATGCGAACGCCGAGCCAAGACCTGCTGCCGCCTTCAGACCAACTCAAGATCGTTGCTCTGGATGTCACGAGACCTGAAAGCATCCGCGCTGCGGTTGACGCCGCAGGTCCTGTGGACGTGCTGGTAAATAACGCCGGCATCGGCTGGCTCAACGCGGTTGAGGGAACGCCGATGGAAATCGCCCGCGAAATTTTTGAGACGAATACGCTCGGAACGATCGCGATGACGCAAGCGCTTCTGCCGCAGATGCGGGAGCGGCAGGAAGGCGTTATTGTCAACGTTACGTCAAGCGTAACGCTCAAGCCGCTCCCGCTCCTCTCTGTCTATACGGCGAGCAAAGCCGCGGTGAACGCGTTCACCGAATCTGTCGCGCTCGAGCTCGAGCCGTTCAATGTGCGTGTGAGGATCGTGCTTCCGGGGCGCGCGCCGGAAACGCGGTTCGGCGATACGGCGCGCGCACGGATTCAACAACAGGGCGGCTTCCCGGCATCCTATTCGTCGGTCGTCGCAGAGGTGTTCGCGTCTTGGGAGCAGGAGTCGGAAACTGCCCTGACACAGGCCGTCGACGTGGTCGAGGCGGTATGGCGTGCTGCGACCGATCCTTCCTTTCCATTGCGCATCCCAGCAGGGGCCGACGCCGAAGCATTGGCGGGGTGAATGTGGCTTCTCAAGGCCGCCGGCGCAGAACGAAAAGCAGCATCGGCGCCCCGACCACAGCCGAAATCAAACCGACAGGAACCTGATAGGGAAAGGCGATCATGCGGCCGGCCCAGTCGGCGATGACGAGCAGGGTCGCCCCGATCAGCGCTGCGGCGAGCAGCTGGGTGGAAGGGCGGCGAAGTCCGAGGCCGTGGGCAAGGTGCGGCGCCATCAGCCCGACGAAGCTCAAGGGGCCGACGACAAGCGTGGCGGCCGCCGTCATGATCGCCGAGAGCACGAAGAAGACGCCGCGCGCCGGTGCGATCCTGAGGCCGAGTTCGCTGGCCGTCTCCGAGCCGAGCTGCAGCAGCGCAAGCCATCGGCTGGCGAGAAAGGCCGCGACGAGGCAGGCAAGCGCAATCGAGAGGGCGCTTGCGGCAACCTCATTGTCGACGAAATAGGTCGAGCCCGACATCCAGCGGATGAGCGCCAGGCCGCGCGGATCGCCGCTTGCCGCCAGCACGCCGCTCCCGGCATCGAGGACCGCGCCGAAGGCGATGCCGGCGAGCAGCACGCGGTTCGGGCCGAAGCCTGAACGGGCGCTCAGGAGGAAGATCAGCAGCAGCACTCCAAGCGCGCCGCCGCCGGCAAAGGCAAGCTGTACGGTCGGGCCAGGTGCGGCGAAGGCGAACATGGCGGCTGCGACGCCGAGCGTTGCTCCGGCCGAAACGCCAAGCACTTCGGGACTTGCCATTTCGTTTCCGGTCAGCCGCTGCAGGATCAGCCCCGTCACGCCGAGCACGGTTCCGGCGCCGAAGGCGGCGGCGACCCGCGGGAGGCGGAGGGGGAGGATTTCATTCCATGAGGCGGCGGGCAGCCATGTCCACGCGCCATCTGATGCCCGGCCGAAGAAGATCGCGGCGATCGCCAATGCGACGACCGAGGCGAACAGCAGGACGAGGGAGGCCCCTTTGCTGCCGATCGCGAGCCGTGGTGAGGTCATGCCGGGGAGCGTGCGTGAGGCTGTTGCAAGGCGTGGAAGCAGAGCAATCAGGATCGGTCCGCCGAGCAATGCGGTGACAGCCCCGGTCGGCACGAAATCGCCAGGAGCGAGGAGCTTGATCGCCTCATCGGTCAGAAGCAGAAGGCCGGCGCCTGCTATGGGCGACCAGATCAACTGGCTGACGGCCCGGCGTGCGCCGGCCAGCCGGACGATCTGTGGGGCGACCAGCCCGATGAAGCCGATGGCGCCGACGGCGCTGGTGACGAGGGCGCTCAGCGCAATCGCAATCGCTAGGATAAAGCCGCGCGCCCATTTGATCGGCAGACCGAGGCTCGCTGCGCCGGTATCTCCGAGCTGGCTCAGCGCCAGCGGTCTCGCGGCGAGGAAGGCGAGGCCGGCGAGGAGGGCGACCTTGGGCAGCAGCGACAGCGGGATCGCCCAGCTTTGCTGCGACAGAGACCCGGCGCCCCAGATGAAGATCCCGGAGAGATATTGATCGTTCATCAAGATCAGAATGGCCGCCGCTGCGCCGCACCAGAGGCCGATGATCATGCCTGACAGGATGAGGGAAAAAGGCGAGAAGCCGTGCCGGGCGCTGATCGAAAAGAGGGCGAAGGCGACAGCGGCACTTCCTGCGAGCGCGACCGCGTCGCGGCTCCATCCCGCCAGCGAGGGAAAGGCGAGCATCACGGAAACCAATGCCAGATTGGCGCCGGCCGAGACGCCGAGCGTCGTTGGTGAAGCGAGAGGATTACGCAGGACCTGCTGCAGGATCGTCCCAGAAAGTGCAAGGGCGGCTCCCGTGATCAGGGCCGTCGCCATGCGCGGCAGCGTGGAATAGAGAAGCAGAAGGTGCTGGGCGTCGTATCCGCCTCTGGTTTCGATATGCGGCAGCGCCGGCAGGAGATTGAGCATCGCAAGGCTGAGGCCTGAAAACAGCAATAGCGCCGCAAGTGCCGGCGCGCCGAAGCGGGAAAATTCAGCCTTCATCGGGCGGCAGTCTCCAGAACATCGACCATCAGTGTCGAAAAGCGCAGCGCCTCCTGGACCATTCCAAACATCAGGACGCCGGGAACGACCGAGATGCGCTGGCGCCGGACGAAGGGAAGGCTGGCCCAAAGCGGACTTTCTGAAAGCCGGGTCAGGACATCGGGCGGAAGCAAAGGTGACACGACGATGAGGTGTGCCTCTTCATCGAGTTCGGCGAGCTGTTCCAGTCCGATCGTCTGAAATCCCCAGTAGCTGGCCTCGCCCTTCCAGCCATTCTCAAGGCCGATGCGTCGCATGGTGCCGCCGTAAAGCCCCAGGCCGCCGTAGATGCGCGCATGCCTCTGATCGACGAAGTTGATAACGGCGACAGGAGGCGCGGACAGGCTCCTCACCCTCTCGCGCAGCCGCTCGAACGTGGCATCGGCGCGGGCGAGAAACGCCTCCGCTTGCCTCTGTCGCCCGATCATGGCGCCGAGACGCTCCGTTTCGGCGTAGGAGCGGTCGAGCGCATCGCCGTTCTCGGCATAAACAGTGAAGGTCGCGACCGGCGCGATGCGGGAGAGTTTTTCATCCAGCGCCGCCAGGAAAGGCGTGCTCAGGATGAGCGATGGCCGGAGGCTGGTGAGGACTTCGAGATTGATCTCGGATGTGGTGCCGATGTCGACGACGCCTTGCGGCATGGTTGGCTCGACAACCCATTCCGACCAGTTCCTGAGCGAGGCGATCGCTCGCGGCACGCTGCCGAGCGCCAGCATCGTCGATGCCAATCCGTAATCGAGCGACACGACGCCGTTATCACCGGCGCGGGCCGTGACGGGTGCGCTCGTCATTGCCAGCGCGCTCAGAAGAAAGTCCCGTCGTCTCAAAGCGCGGCCTCGCTCGGCTGTTTTCCGGCGAGCGGCTTGATCATGAACAGGCACGGATGGTCCTCGTGCCAGAGTTTGGCAAACACCTCCGCCCTGACGAAGCCGTTCCGGTCGTAGAAGCGGCGCGTCGCCTCGAATTGCGGCTCGTCGCGGCCGCGCGGCGCAAGCGTCTTGACCGTCAGCAGCCGGGCGCCCGATTTCTGGGCGAAGCCTTCGGCAGCGTCGAGGAGATGTCGCCCTGCGCCCTGGCCGTGATATTCCGGCCGCGTCGCGATCAGCGCAATTTCGACAGCATCAGGCAGGTGCGGCTTCAAGGCCATCAGCGCGGTGACGACATCCGCTTCGATATAGCCGAACACCGGCAACTTCTCGATCGCCTGGGCGCTCGCTTCGATGACCTCGGACTCCGAAAACCAGTCGGGCAAGGCACTCATGATCGATCGGCAGAGTTCCGCCTTGCCGGTCAGGATCTCAACTGTTCGTCCCATTTTTTCTCGCCTTCAGCCCGGTAGATTTAAACTTGACTCTTGTTATCACCTTAAAATAGAGACTGCAATCACATCGTGCACATCCGCTTTGAAAAAGGAGCGCCAAGGCCGAACCGACCAGCAAGACAGAGCCTGATTTTCCATTCGTAAAAAGGTACAGGACAATGCGAGCATCGCATCGTGATGTGAACGGGAATGCGGTTGTCAACGCAATGATCGAAAACAAGGATAAGCTCCTGAAGACGATCGAAAGCGTCATCAAATCAAGGATATACTCGGAGGATATATTTCAGGACGGAGTCATCAAAGCTTATGGGGTCAATGTCGACGGTATTCGCTGCCCCATCGGCTATGCCTTCCGGATGGTCTATAATCTCGCACTGGATGAGAGTCGCCGCCAGCGCCATCAGACGAACAACCACAGGTCGATAGATCAAATTCAGGAGATCACGGCTCCCATCCCAACGGTGCTTGACCAGCTCGTTGCCGCAGAGACCCTGCGTGACGTGCTGGCTTCGCTCGAGGCGCTGCCGAAGCGCACCAACGACGCCTTCATCCGTCAC
Source organism: Rhizobium atlanticum (assembly GCF_030182485.1). Classification (NCBI taxonomy): domain Bacteria; kingdom Pseudomonadati; phylum Pseudomonadota; class Alphaproteobacteria; order Hyphomicrobiales; family Rhizobiaceae; genus Rhizobium; species Rhizobium atlanticum. Next base: position 48,798 of record NZ_JAQJCJ010000015.1, on the reverse strand, counting down.
CGCCTGAACGGCGTGCCGCAGAAGGACATCGCGGCCGAACTCGGCGTCTCACGGACCCTTGTTAATTTCATGATCAAGGCGGCGGAGCAGCATTGCCATTCGGCGATCACCGACTCCCCTCGTGCCGATCACGAACATCGGCAGGATCCTAGCGCCGCGCGGCGTGCAGCGCCTGCTGCAGGTCGCTCCAAAGCAGTTCCGGTTCTTCCAGTCCAACGGCGAAGCGAACCGTCTGCTCGCTCACGCCGAACCGGATGAAGGTGGTTATCCGGTCGGGAATCTGCAGCGCCACCTTGGCGGGGACCACAAGCGTTTCCGGCCCTCCCCAGCTGACGCCGAGGCGGATCTCGCGCAGCGCATTGACGAAACGCGCGACATCTATGTCGGGCGTGAGGTCGAAGGCGAAGAGCCCGGCATAACCCGACAGCGTCGCCCGGCCGGGATGGTCTTGAAAGGCCGGGTGGCGAACGCGGGCGATGTCGGGATGCTGTTTCAGCCGGTCGGCGAGCAGAAGTCCGCTGCGCTCGTGCTCCTTGAGCCGGACGCGCAGCGTGCGCATGCCGCGCAGCAGGAGCCAGGCCTCGAAGGGCGAGAGCTTGGCGCCGATATAGGGGTAGGAGGTCGAGTTGATCCTGGCGATCGCCTCTTTCGTGCCGACGACGACGCCGGCGACCGTATCGCTGTGGCCGCCGAGATATTTCGAGGCGGCATGAATGACGATATCGACGCCGTGCAGGATCGGCTTCTGGAAGAGCGGCGTCGCCCAGGAATTGTCGATGACGGTTGTGACACCCGCCTCCTTTGCCATGGCAGAGAGCGCCACGATGTCCTGAAGCTCGAAGACGAAGGAGGAGGGGTTTTCGAGATAGAGCAGCTTGGCGCCCGGCAGCGCCTTGCGCACCTCGTCATGATCGGAGGGATCGACGAAATCCACCGTGACGCCGAGCCTGCCGAGCAGCTTCACGAGAAGGCGGTAGACGTCATTATAGAGGTGGCGGACGGCGACGACCCGGTCGCCCACTTCCACGAGGCTGAGAATGGTCGCGGTGATGGCGGCCGTTCCGCTGGAGAAGGCGCGTCCGTCTTCGGCGCCTTCGAGGCGGGCGACCAGAAGCTCGAATTCGCGCACGGTCGGATTGTCGCCGCGCGAATAGATGAAGTTGCGCGTCCGGCCGGCGAACACATCTTCCATCGCCTCGTAGCTGTCATAGGTGAAGAGCGAGGTCTGGAAGATCGGCGGCGACACGGCGTTGAAGGCGGCCGGATCGACGGGCGTGAAGAGATCGTCGGCGGCCGCGTGGGCGCCAAGGTCGCGGGGGCTGAACGACTGGTTCATGATAATCCTCTCATGGACAAAAGCTGGGATAGGGACGGAGAGCGGTCAGATCGCCGGCCGAACGCTGCCGGAGCGCGCTGAGCGATCTCGCCAGGCAGACGCATGACAGCAGGCCGGTCAGTGCCGAGGCCAGGAACATGGCTGCGAGCAGGCCCGAAAAACCGAAGAAGGGCGGCAGGAGCGCAAGCAGCGGAAAGAGAAGGTATCCGTTCTGCGCCAGGCCGATGATCACAGCGGCTTTCGGCCTGCCCTGCGCCTGGAAGAGGATCAGTACGGTTTGCCTGAGGCCGAACAGCAGGAAGGGAAGATGGGTTGCAACGATCGTCTGGCCCGCAATCGAAACCACGGATGCGTCATCGGTGAAGAACGAGGCAAGGTGCCCGGAGAAGATGATCGCCGCCAGCCCGTAGACGCCGCCGACCGCGCTCGTGACCACGGAAAGCATGCGGACTGCCGCCAGCACCCGCGATATATCTCCCCGCCCCCAGGCAAAGCTCAGGATGGACTGGGCCCCGAGCGAAATGCCGATGACCGGGAGCGCGCCGACCGCAAGCAGCCGCAGGGCGATCCCGACGCCGGCGATGCCGTCTTCTCCGTAATAGGTGCCGGCGGCCGACAGCATCGCGGTAATCGCGCCCGCCGCTGCGAGGCTCGTCAGCGTCGTCGGCGCGCCCACGGCAAGGACCGGCCTGAGATGCCTGACATCGCCGAGCCGCCAGCAGAACGTCAGCCGGATCGTCCCGAGCCGTCTCGCATGATAGGCGCCGTAGATTGAGAGCGCCACAAGCTGGGAGAGGATTGTCGCGATCGCCACGCCCAGCAGCCCGAGGCCGAAGCCGAAGATCATGATCGGGTCGAGAATGATGTTCAGCGCGAAGCAGACGACCAGCGTCCACATGCTGAAGCGGGCATTGCCCTCGGCGATCGCCAGAAAATCGAGAATGATCTGCGCCATCGTCAGCGGGATCGAGACCGCGATGATGAGGAGGTAATGCTGCGCGAGCGGCTCGATGGCTGGCGTGGCGCCGAACAGCAGGAAAGATGGAAATGCGACGATTGCGGCCGCACTGGCCGCGCCGAAGGCGACGCCGGCGGCCAGGCTGACTGAGGCAAGCGTGCTCGCGCTCGACCCGTTGCCGGCGCCGAGTGCCCGCCCGACCTCGGTCGCCACGCCGACGCCGATGCCTTCGCCGAAGGCTGCGACGAGCATCAGGATCGGCAGCACGATCATGATCGCGGCGATCTGGTCTTCGCCGATCATGCCGACGAAGGCCATGTTGATCGTGTGATGGGCGGCATTGATCGACAGGCCGAACATGGCGGGCAGGCCGAGACGCAACAGCAGCCGGAAAAGCTGCGGGCTGGCAAGATCTTCCGGCGCAAGCCGCCGTTTCCGCAGGCTGCCGTTCATCTCGCTCATTTCGTTCATGATGCGGGAACCCAGAGATGATCGCCGAAGAAGCGCTCGCGAGTCAGCATGACGAGAAGCGCGCGCTTGTGCGGAAAATCGAAATGCTTGATCTTGGCGAAGCCCGAGCGGTCGAGATTGCGGATCTGCTGCTCGTGGCTGGCGCGCGGCTCGCCGACGATGCGCTTGGTGCGGGGATCGTCGAGGAAGATGAAATGCATCAGCGAGGGAAGCCACGCGCTGATCCATTTCTTGCCGCGATAATCGGGCTCGCCGATCGCGACATGCCATCCGCGATCGTAATCGTCGGCATCGTAGTAGGGACCGAGCCGGTTTTCCTTGGCCCAGTAGACCTCGAAATAGCCGAAGGGAATGTCGGCGAAACTGCCGATCAGTGGCAGGACATGCGGATCGGCGATCCTCTCCTCCAGGATCTCCCGGTGCTTGTCGATCGAGCCCCCATCCTCCCAGATCGTGTTGACCTGCTCGTCGTTCATCCAACGGTTAAAGGCCGCAAGATCGGTCTCGGGATCGGCCACCCTGAAGCTGATGTCCCGCTCCAGCCACGGGATGAAGCGCTGGTAGACCGTGCCCTTCGGCTTTGCCGGCCGGCGCGGATGGTAGCGGCCCGCCGTCATCTCCTGCACGGGCGGCAGCGGATAGGACATCTGCGGCAGCCACGGGGAGGGCCATTGCCAGAGGATCGCGGATTCGAGCCGTCCATCGGTGCCTGAGATGTGCCGGGGAAGGCTGGCCTGATGGCCTTCGAAAGCGACCGATTTGATCGACCGATCTTGCGCCGTCACCGCTTCGGCGGCTGCCATGAGAAGCTCCGCCGATTGCACGGGATTTCCCTCGTAGAAGGTCAGCGAGGCGATGCCGGCTTCGACTTCGAGGGCGACTTCGTGATTCCCGTGCACGGTGTTGAGATGGACGATATTGGGGGCGAGCCTGACATAGCTGCGCGCCTGTAGAGCCCGCCTTTGCTTGGCGGCGTCGAAATCCATGATGTTCTCCTTGATCGGCAGGATTTTCAATGCTGCGAGCATGAAGTCTGTTCCTGCGCTGATTTGGTAGAATGACTATCCATCCCTAGGCGGATTTAGGGGTAAACGAAGAAAAAATTTCTCCGTAATTTTCTAAACTCCAGCAGGCGGGATCCGTCATTTGCGCATGACGTCAATCTCTGCAGGAGCTTCCAATGGACAATCTTGAGCCCCGCGACGATCTCTGGATCGTCGTCCACGACACCGAGCATCACTACTCTGTCTGGCCGCAGGACAAGCGGATTCCGGTGAGCTGGCAGCCTGCGGGTTTTGCCGGTTCGCGCCAGGAGTGCCTCGCCCATATCCGTGAAATCTGGACCGACCCTCGCCCGCTCTCCCTACGCTCGGCCATGGCAGCCGATGCGCGTCTCTAAAAACGTCCGGATGGCAAGATGAACAAGCAGATTACCAATTTCGCCGATGCCCGCCCGACCGACGCTGTGGATGCCGTCTTCGAGAGTTTTCCGCTGACGATCGCGCAGAAGCGCATCTGGTCGCTGGAGCAGATCGGCAATTACACGGTCTTTCCCGATCAGGTCATCGGGCTGCGCTTGGGCGCCACGACCGGCGTCGAGACGATCGCCGGCGCCTGCCGCGCGCTCCTGGCTGAGAACCCGTCGCTTTCCACTCGTTTCCGCCGGCTGGCGGGTGGGCGCATCGAGCAATATCGCGGCGCATCGAACGCCGTGCCGATCGAAATCCTCGGCAAGGAAGGAGCGGCTCTTTCCGAGGCTGAGGCCTTGGCCGCGCGGAAAGCCTTTCGCGACAGACGCTTCGATCTGCTGGACGGACCGGGCGCGCGCATCCAGATCATCCTGCTGGCCGACGGGCAGTCGCTGCTGACGATCGTGCTGCATCCGATCATCTCAGACGACCGCGAAAAATCCCTTCTTGCCGCTTCGCTGGCGCGCATTCTCGATGGTGAACCCGCCGGCGACGTGCAGCCGGCGGAAATATCGGCGGGAATGCGGGAGGAAGAGTGGCTGGAGACGGATGAAGCGCGCGAAGCGCTTGCCTATTGGCGCGACACGATCGGTCTCGACTACGCGGCCTCGACCTTCCCCACCCGCTTTAACAGCGGCGGGCTGGCCGGCGTGGCGCGTGCTGAGCATCGGTTTGCGATCGAGCCCAACCTCTGGGCCAAGCTCGAACGGCATGCACACGGCAAGAGATACCAGATCGAGCATGTGCTTCACGCCGCCTTCTGCGCGCTGCTGGCGCGCTACAGCAGCAACTATGCTTTGCTGACCGGGCTGCTGATCGCCCGCCCCGGCACCGAGCATTTCGCCAGCCGCGGCCGCGCCGAACAGGTGCTTCCTCTCGTGCTTTCGCTGACCTCCCGGCACTCTCTCGATGATGTCGTCGCGGCGATCTCCTCAGTGACGGAGGAGGGGCTTGCCCGCCTCGTGCCGCTGGAGCGCATCACGCAGGAGCTGGTCGTCGACGAAGCGGCCGCACAGGAAGCCGTGGTCAAGGCGCTGTTCGAATTCCGCGAGCCCTATCCGGTTCCGAGGCAGGCGACGAACCTGGAACCGCTGGGCGCGCGCGCCGATAGCGAGCTTTCCCTCGTGATCGAGGCTCGCACAGATGGCGCCGCGTACGGGCTGATCGACTATGCTCAGGATCTCTACGACGGCGCCCTGATCGCCCGTGTCGCCAAGCATTTCCGTCTGGTGCTCGAGCAGATCGTCGCGCAGCCAAATCTCAGGATTAGAGATATCGAACTCGTCGGCAGCGACGAGCTCGACTGGTTGTCGGCGCCTTATGAGGATGACGTCGTCAATGACGACCGGCCGGTGCACGAGCTGATTTCGGCCCATTCGCGCCGGACGCCTGAGAAGACGGCCATCGTTTATGGCGACGAGGAGTGGAGCCATGGCTGGTTGGAGGCGAGCACGAACCGCCTCGGGCATCGGCTGCGGCAGCTCGGTGTCCGCGCCGAAGTGACGGTCGCGATCTTCATCAAGCGCTCTCCGGAGGCGATCGTCGGCATCCTTGCCACGCTGAAGGCCGGGGGCGCCTATATTCCGGTCGAGCCAGATCATCCGCCGGTGCGAAACCATCACATCCTGCGCGATGGCGGGGTGAAGATCGTCCTCACCCACAGCTGGCTGCGCCACCGCCTGCCGGAAGAGCTCGACGCCATCGTCCTCGAACTCGACAAGCTCGACCTCGACGGCGAGCCGGACACGCCGCTCTATATTCCCACGCACAAGGATCAGCTCGCTTATGTCATGTATACCTCGGGATCCACGGGATTGCCGAAAGGTGTCGCCGTCGAGCACGGGCCGCTGACGCACCATCTGCAGAATACCTCGCGCGTCTATGGCATGAGCTCGGAGTCCCGCGAGCTGCCCTTCCTGCCCTTCAGTTCGGATGGCGGCCATGAGCGCTGGATGAACCCGCTGATGGAGGGCGGCAGCATCATCCTTCCCGACCAGCCGCTCTGGACGCCGGAAGAAACGCTGACGGCGATGCGCAAGCATGGCGCCAACAATGCCAGCATCCCCACGACCTACCTGCAGCAGCTGGCGGAATGGGCCGACATTACCGACGGCGCCCCGCCGATGCGGCTCTATTCCTTCGGCGGCGAGGGGCTCGCGCAATCGACCTTCGACCTCTTGTCGCGGGCGCTGAAATCGGAATGGCTGATCAACGGCTACGGTCCCACGGAAACGATCATGACCCCAATGGTCTGGAAGGTGCGGGCCGGCACCAAGTTCCAGGGCGTCTATGCGCCGCTCGGACGCGCCGTCGGGCTCCGGCGCGTCTATGTGCTCGATCCCGACCTCAATCCGTGCCCGATCGGCGTGACCGGCGAGCTTTATATCGGCGGCGAGGGCATTGCCCGCGGCTATCTCCGCAAGCCGGATACGACGGCGGACCGCTTCATCCCCGATCCCTTCTCGAAAGAGGGTGGCCGGCTTTATCGTTCCGGCGACCTGACGCGCTGGCGTGAGGATGGAACCGTCGAGTTCGTCGGCCGCGTCGACCATCAGGTGAAGCTGCGCGGTTACCGCATCGAGCTCGGCGAGATCGAAGCAGCACTCCTCCAGCAGCCCGGCGTCGGCGAAGCCCTGGTCGTGCTGCGCGATGACGATGCCGGCGAAAAGGTGCTGGTTGCCTATGTCGTGCCGAAGAAGGACGAGAGGCTTGACGTCGGGACGGTCCGCGCCGGCCTCGAACGCAGCCTGCCGTCCTACATGGTGCCGGCGGCTTTGGTCGAACTGGAAAGGATGCCGACCAATCCGAACAGCAAGCTCGACCGCTTCGCGCTGCCCGCGCCCCAGCCCGTCAAGCGCGCCATCGTCGAGCCGGCGACTGCGCTCGAAGAGGAGGTGCTGGATGTCTGGCGCCAGGTTCTCAAGCTGGAAGCGATCAGTGTCGAGGATAATTTCTTTGCCATCGGCGGCAATTCGCTGGGCGCGATCCGCATCCTCACGCAGCTGCGGCAGCGACGGCCGAAAATCCCGCTCACCGTTGCCGATATCTTCAACAACGCGACCATCCGCGCCTTTGCCGGCGTGATGGAACAAGGGGAGGAGCGAGATCTCTCCGAGGTGATCGTGCTGCGCGCTTCAGGGGCCAAGCCGCGGCTCTATTGCTTCCCGGGGCTTCTCGTCAGCACCCGCGAATATGTGAAACTCGTCGATTATCTCGGCGCCGACCAGCCGGCGACTGGCTTCATTTGCCACTCGCTGTCCGAGAAGAAGGAAGTCGGCTCGCCCGTTGAAGAGATCATCGAGAGCTATATCGATTACATCAGGAAGCACAGCAGCGGCGCGCCTTGCACTTTCCTCGGCTGGTCCTGGGGCGGGCTTCTGGCCTATGAGGCTGCCCGCACCCTCGGCAATAAGGTCGATGTCAGAATGCTGGCCATGGTCGACGTGTGCGATCTCGGCTCGGAGTTTGCGATCGGCGCCAAGCCGCGCTTCCGGCCTGGCGAACGCGATGCGCTGCATCGCGACGTGCAGGCTTGGCTGCAAAAGACGGCTATGCGCCCGGAATGGGACCGGCTGCTGTCGACGATGGACGCCGATACTTACGAGCAGTTCCTGCGCTTCGTCGGCGACGAGAAGGACCCGCTGCCGACTGATGGGCCTGATATCAGTAGCCGCGAGCATACGTTCTGGGTGCTGATCGACAATGCCCTGATCTTCCGCAAGCATCGGCTCGTTCCCCACGATGTGCCGATCTATCCCTGGGCAGCCGACGACAGCCTCAATCGCGGCCTGAACCTGATCGATTGGCGCCGCCTGTCGCCGCGCGCGCACCCGGCCGAGATCATCACCGGCACCAACCACCTGCACATGATCGGGTCCCCCGCCTTCCACTCAAGGCTTGCCCTGCGTCTTAAGGAAACAGAGAAGGATAACGCATGACCGTCGCTTTTACCCGCAGGGATGCCCTGAATGAGCCGCTCGATCTTGCCGGCATCGGCATCGGTCCCTCCAATCTGAGCCTTGCCTGCCTGCTGGAATCGGTGCCTGAGGTCCGCAGCCGCTTCTTCGAGCGGCGCGGCGCCTTCGACTGGCATCCCGGCATGATGATGCCCGGCGTCGAGCTGCAATCGTCCTTCCTGAAGGACCTCGTCACCCCGGTCCTGCCGACCAGCCGCTGGTCCTTCATCTCCTATCTGGTGGCTCATAAGAGGCTCTACGCCTTCCTGAACGCCAATTACGAGGCCGTTCCCCGGCAGGAATTCGCGCGTTATCTCGCGTGGGTCGCCAAGGGCGTGGAGGGCTTGCGTTTTTCGACCGAGATCCGCGACGTCGAGCACCGCGACGACCGTTTCGTCCTGCGCTTCGACAACGGCCAGGAAGAAGCGCGCAACTTGGTGATCGGCACGGGCTCTTCGCCTTTTGTACCCGACTGGGCGAAGCCCTTCCTCGGGCCCGATTGCTTCCACAACAGCGAGGCGAAATCGCGTCTCAAGGTTCTTCGTGCCGCCCGCATCATCGTGGTCGGCGGTGGGCAGAGCGGCGGCGAAGTCGTCGAAGCGCTGCTTGGGAATCCTGATAACATGAAGGAGCTGACCTGGATCAGCCGGCGCCACAATTTCGAGCCGATCAACGACACGCCGTTTTCGAACCAGGTCTTCTCGCCGGAATATGTGCAGGCCTATCTGAAGCTCGGCGGCGAGCAGAAGCAGGCGGCGCTGAAGAACTCGATCCTGACCAGCGACGGCCTGTCGATTTCGACGATCCACTCGATCTACCGCCGCCTCTATGCGCTGCGTTACCTTGAGCAGAGCACGCTGAATGCATCTTTGTCGCCGAACCGCGATGTGATCCAGATGGAGCGGAACGGCAATGCCTATCGGCTCATCGTCCGCAACCATTTCGATGGCGGGATAGAGGTGCTTCATGCCGACGCGGTGGTTCTTGCGACCGGCTACAGGTTCCGTTTGCCGGATGCGCTCGGATCGCTAAGCGAAAGGATCAGCCTCGACAGAAACGGCTATCCCACCCTGAACGACGATTACACGATGCAGTGGACAGGCCCGAGGACCAACCGCCTGTTTGCACAGAACGCCGGCCGATACTCGCACGGCATAGCCGACTCGCAGCTCAGCCTCATGGCGTGGCGTAGCGCCAAGATCGTCAACACGCTTCTCGGCCGGCAGCATTTCGATGCCGAGCCTGACAATGCCCAGCTGGTCTGGGCGACGGAGGCAGCTTCTGCCATGTCGCATCAGCTCCGGGCCGGCCATTCGGACGGCATGCTGTCATCCCGAAACGTCAGGACATGAATGCTGGGGGCGCGAAATTGTGAGTGGACGGCCAGCGCGGCGACGTGCTGGCTGCCGCTCTCGATCAGGCGGTGATGCCATTGCCGGTCCGGTTCGCCGCTCTGAACCAGGACCGGGAAGCCGTCCTGCCAGGAAAAGGCGACGCTGCGGGGATCTTCACGCAAGCCTACCCCGAGTGCCTTGAGATGGCTCTCCTTGAGCGCCCAAAGGGCAACGGCTGCACGCGATCGTTCGCCCGGAGGCAGTTGATCGAGCCAATAGCGTTCGTCCAGGCTGCAATAGCTCTCCAAGGCCGCCGCTTCGATTTCGGCGTCGGCGCGTTCGCAGTCGATCCCGACGCGCTCGCATTCTGAAGTGACGGCGACGGCCACCAGCCCGTCGGAATTGGAAAGGCTGAACTGCAGCCCGTCGCGACCCTCGGCCGTCAGCTTGCCGTACGCATCCGCCTGCAACAGCAGCTTGTCAGTCTGCGTCTCGGTATGCGCGCTCAGCACTTGCCGCAGCAGACAGCGGCCGGCGATGAACGAGGTCCGGTCGCGCTCGAAGCGATAGGTCGCGGCGCGCTCCCGCTCATTCGGTGAAAGCCACTGCATCCAGCGCTTCTCGCCGCTGTCGTTCTTCGGATATTTCCAGAGCACGACATCGATGGCGGCCGGTTGATTTTCTGATTGCTGCATCAGGCCAGTATGCGTAACGCGGCCCGATTGGCAATCTCCGCGGGATTTACTCCGCTGCTTCGATAAAGCGGTGGCGTTCGTAAAGGAATTTGAGCACGGCCTCGCGGCATTTGAGATATGTCCGGTCGGAGGCGAGCTCGATGCGGTTGCGGGGGCGGGGCATGGTGACGTCGAGCACTTCGCCGATCCGGGCCGCAGGGCCGTTGGTCATCATCACGATGCGGTCGGAGAGCAGCACCGCTTCATCGACATCATGGGTGATCATCACCATCGTGTTGCCGAGCCGGCTATGGATCTCCATCACCGCATCCTGAAGATGGGCGCGGGTCAATGCGTCGAGTGCCCCGAACGGCTCGTCGAGCAGCAGGATCTTCGGCTCCATTGAAAGCGCGCGGGCAATGCCGACGCGCTGCTTCATGCCGCCGGATATCTCCGCGGGCCGCTTGTCCCTGGCATGGGCCATCTGCACGAGGTCGAGATTGGCCATCACCCAGTCATGTCGCTCGGCCTTGGTCTTCGTTCGGCTGAAGACCTTGGAGACGGCGAGATTCACGTTCTCATAGACCGTCAGCCAGGGCAGGAGCGAATGGTTCTGAAAAACGACGGCGCGTTCCGGGCCTGGCTCGTTGACCTCTTGATTTTCCAGAAGCACGGCGCCTGCCGAAACCGGGGTCAGGCCGGCAATGAGATTGAGCAGGGTGGACTTGCCGCAACCGGAATGACCGATGATCGAAACGAATTCGCCCTGAGAAATCGTCAGGTTGATGTCCTTCAGGACTTCGGCGCGCACGCCTCCGCGATCGAAATGCTTGTCGATATGATCGAGCTTGAGATAGGCGTTCATCGGTATGGTCCTCAGTTGGCCATGGCGCCGCGGGCGACGAGTTTGCCGAGCGCGGCCACCAGCTTGTCGAGAGCAAAACCGACGATGCCGATATAGGCGAGCGCGACGATGATGTCGGGAAGGCGCGAGGAGTTCCACGCATCCCAGATGAAGAAGCCGATGCCGACGCCGCCGGTCAGCATTTCGGCCGCGACGATGGCGAGCCAGGAAAGGCCGACGCCGATCCTGAGGCCGGTGAAGATGTAAGGGGCCGCCGACGGCAGCATGATCTTCCAGAAGAATTCGAGCTGGTTGAGCCGCAGCACCTCGGCGACGTTGCGATAATCCTGCGGAATATTGCGGACGCCCACGGCGGTGTTGATGATGACAGGCCAGATCGAGGTGATGAAGATGACGAAGATCGCCGAAGGGCTGGAATCCTGGAATGCGGCGAGCGACAGCGGCAGCCAAGCGAGCGGCGGCACCGTGCGCAGCACCTGGAAGATCGGATCGAGGCCGCGCATGGCCCAGACCGATTGACCGATGATCGCCCCGATGATGACGCCGGTGACTGCGGCAAGGCCGAAGCCATAAGCCACGCGCTGCAGCGAGACCAGCACCCGCCAGCCGAGCCCGATATCCTGGGAGCCGTAGTTGAAGAACGGATAGGCGATGAGGTCGTAGCTATCCTGCCAGACCTGGTGCGGCGAAGGCAAAGAGGCGTCCGCCGATGAACAGAGCGCCTGCCAGAGGAGGAGGACGAGAGCCAGCACGACGGACGGCGGAAGGACATTGTGAAGTGCGGTCAGCGCCGCGCGGCGAAAATCGATCCGCGATGCTTGCTTGCCGGAGAATGACAGAACCTTCGCCGCCGGCTTTGCAGAGGCGACGATCGAGGGATTTTCTTTATTTGCCAGGGCGGACATCAGCGCGCTCCTCACGGGAATGGAAGGCCGGCGCGCCGTTCGCGCGCCGGAGGCGGGATCAGGAGACGGCCTTGATCGAAAGGCTCTCCAGGTAGGCGGAGGGATTTTCAGGGTCGAAGACCTTGCCGTCGAAGAAGGTTTCCTTGCCCCGGGACGACGATGCGGGAATGTCGGCAGCAGCGATGCCGAGATCCTTGGCAGCCTCGCGCCAGATATCCTCGCGGTTCACCTGGTTGACCAGCGCCTTCACATCGGTCGTCGCCGGCAGGTTTCCCCAACGGATGTTTTCCGTCATGAACCAGGCATCGTGGCTCTTGAACGGGTATGAGGCGCTGTCCTTCCAAAACTTCATGTAAAGATCGGTCGCCTTGACCTCGCGGCCATTGCCATAATTGATATCGCCCTTCAGGCGGCCGAGCACATCCTTGGTCGGAACGTTGAACCATTGACGCTTGCCGAGAATCTCCGCCATCTCCGCCTTGTTGTCCATGCTGTCGCACCATTGCTGCGCTTCCATGACGGCCATCAGCAGGGCCTTGGCGGCATTCGGGTTCTTTTCGATCCATTCGGCGCGGAGCCCCAGCGCCTTTTCGGGATGGCCCTTCCAGAGCTCGCCGGTGGTGGCTGCCGTGAAGCCGATGCCCTGGTTGACGAGCTGCTCGTTCCAAGGCTCGCCCACACAGAAAACGTCCATGTTGCCGACCTTCATGTTGGCCACCATCTGCGGCGGCGGCACGACGATGGTCGAAACGTCCTTGTTCGGGTCGATGCCGCCGGCGGCAAGCCAGTAGCGGATCCAGAGGTCGTGGGTGCCGCCCGGGAAGGTCATGGCGGCCTTGATCTCCTTGCCTTCGGTCTTCTTCTTTTCGAAGGCCGCCTTCAGCTTCGAGGCATCGAGCTGGACGCCGGTTTCGGCATATTCCTTGGCGACGGAGATGCCCTGGCTATCGAGATTGAGCCGGGCAAGGACTGCCATCGGCACCGGCTTGTTGTTCTGCGTCACCTTGCCGGTGTGCATCAGATAGGGGAGCGGCGAGAGGATGTGAGCGCCGTCGATACCGTTGGCTGCGCCGCCCAACACGAGATTGTCTCTCGTCGCACCCCAGGACGCCTGTTTGGCGACATCCGTTTCCGGAAGTCCATATTTTTCGAACAGGCCTTTTTCCTTGGCGATAATCAGCGGCGCGGAATCCGTGAGCGCGATGAAGCCGAGCTTGATGCCGTTCACTTCAGGGCCTGCCCCGGCCGCAAAGGCGCCGGAGGGAAAGGCGGTCTTGACGGCGCCGATGAGGGCGGCCGCTGCAGTCGTCTTGAGCATGCTCCGGCGGGTGATGCCGGTTGCCGATATCGCAGTCGTCGAAATCTTCTTCATCTGCAGGTTCCCCTCTGCTTGGTGAATTCGGACGCAAAAAAACGCCGCCGGAATGCGTCCACGGGATGAGTGCATCCCGGATGGCAATCCTTGCGACGTCGATGTCTAACGTAAGCGCTTATGTCGCGCCCATCTGCAGCGGTCGCCGTTGACCGATGCACATTGAAGGCCTGCAATCGGTGTGCCAAGTCCAAAGCGACGGCAGTAACTTCATGAGCTGAAAGGGAAAATAAGTCAGTTCCAGCGTGCTTATTTCATGGGCAGTCTGAATATGTGATTAGTATTTGTGCTGTTGCCAGGGCGGTGGCATTCGCAAGAGCGTTATATTTGTGCATCGCACTGGCCGTTTCTGGGCTGACTGATTGGCCAACAGGGTCTTTGGCCTTCGTTCGATTAGCACTCTTTAAGATATTCAATGCGACACTCCGGCGAACGTAACAGCGAGATTGCCTTGAGCAGCAAACGATCCAGAACGAATGTCGAACTTGAAAATCTGCTTCGCCAGCTTGGCTTGGCTCTTGAGGCATCCAGGATTGGCATCTGGCAGCACAATATCGCAAAAAATCAGACGCGCTGGGACGAGCAGCTCAAGCTGATCTATGGCGTTCCGAAAGCGCCGCTTGATGTTATCTGGCTGGACAGCGTCCACCCCGATGATCTGGCGGCGACCAATGAAATATTTCTGCGGGCGATCGAAACCAGATCGGATTACGCATCGGAATTTCGCATTGTCCGACCAGACGGAGCGATTCGCTATCTGCGTTCGCGCGCTCGCTATTTCGTCGATGCGGCCGGCGACCCCTGCTTTGTCGGCGCCGAATGGGATGTGACCGACGACGTTCTGCTCAACAAGGAACTGGAGAGGAGCCGGGCGGAAGCTCGGTTCGCGGCCGATCACGATCACCTCACCGGTCTCTTGAACCGGCGTAGTTTCGATTTCGCCCTGTCCGAGCTTGCCAGGCAGGAGGGCGTCAAGGTTGCGCTTCTCCATATAGACGTGGACCATTTCAAGGAGATCAATGATCGCTTCGGGCATGCGGTCGGCGACCTCGTTCTGTGTCATCTCAGCGAGATTCTTCTGGAGGCCATTTCCGCAGATGACGTCGCAGCGCGCCTCGGCGGCGACGAGTTCGCAGTCATCGTCACTGAAGACGAGCCCGACAGGATGAGGGCGGTGCTCGATCATATTCAGCGACGCCTGGAAAGCCCGCTTCCTGGTGTCGACCAGGCACTCAGCGTGCAGTGTTCCATTGGCGTTGCCAGCGCCATGAGCGGAGACTTTGCCAAGCTGCTCTCCCAGTCGGACCTGGCTTTGTACCACGCCAAACGGAATGGCCGGAATCGCGCCGAGATTTTCACCGACGAGATGGCTTCGAGGCTGGCGAACGAAAGGCAGCTCGTCCAGGATCTGCGATCCGGATTGGCGCTCGGCCAGATCCGTCCGTTTTACCAGGTGCAGGTCGACGCCAGGTCTTTCCGGGTAAACGGCATCGAAGCTCTGGCGAGATGGCACCATCCTACGAGAGGAATTCTCGCTCCGGCGCATTTCCTGCCTCTCGCCTCGTCGAACGGATTGGTCGCAGAGCTTGACGATGTCATCCTGAGGGCCGTCCTATTGGATATGAGATCCTCGGCCTCGCTGCTCGAGCGCATTCGGCTGTCGATCAACCTCTCCGCCGAGCGTCTCGATGATCCCGAATTGACAACGAAACTCGGCGGCTATGACATCCCGCCCGGCCGATTGAGCTTCGAGCTGATAGAGACGATATTCCTGGACAGCCTGAGCGATCGGGTGCGCCAGAACATCCAGGCCATCAAGTCCTTCGGTATCGACATCGAGATCGACGATCTTGGATCGGGGCATGCCTCCTTGCTGGGCCTGCTCGAGCTCAGACCGGACCGCGTCAAGATCGATCGCCAGCTTGTGATGCCGATCCTGCAATCCGTTCCCAGCCGCCGGCTTGTCAGTTCGCTGGTCGACATAGCGCGCGCGCTTGACATGGAGGTGATTGCGGAAGGCGTGGAAACCTTCGAGCATGCCAAAGTGCTCGCCGATCTTGGCGTCCACACTCTCCAGGGTTATGCTTTTGGACGGCCGCAGTCGTTTGCCGAACTGGCAGGGCGATTGGCGCAGGAAGCATTGGAGTTCGGGCAAGCCAACTCTATCCGGTTAGCCTGACAGAGCCTCGAAGAGATCAGTGACTCCGTTGGAGTGATCGGCCCGACACCGCAACTGCTTCAGGGAAGCAATTCGAGGATCAGTGTCGTCTACGCGTCTGGAGACGCGGGCTGCAAGACTGGAGAGCGATTCAGGCCGACGCCTGCTCATCGCTTACTTTTGGTGCGCGTCGCCAGGACGTTGCGGATCGAGAAGCTGGAGTGAATCCTGAGGACGCCTGGCAAGGCCGATAATATTTCCTTGTGGATCCGTTCGAATTCGCCGGCATTGGCGACTTCCACGCGCAGCAGATAGTCGGATCCACCCGTCATCAGGAAACATTCGCGGATTTCCGGATGACGGCGGACGGCCGCCTCGAAACGGTCGAGATAATCCTCCGTCTGCCGTTCGAGGGTGATGTTGATGATAACGGCAATCATCGCATCCGCATTGCTCGTATCGAGAAGCGCCGTGTAGCCGCGGATCACGCCCGTCTTTTCCATGATCTTGATACGTCTGAGGCAGGCCGATGGCGAAAGGCCGATTTCGGCAGCAAGCTTGGCATTGCTCATCCTGGCGTCAAGGCGCAGCAGCCTCAGGATGTTGCGATCTGTCGTGTCGAGGGCAGGCATGCTCGATTGTCCCAAATTTTCGTAGATTATGCGCACAAAATGCAAGCCGTGCAATATTATAAGACGAAATGACCGGCAATATCGCCTATTCTTTCATACACTCCATGGAAACAAGAGGGTGAACATGGACAGCGCTATTTTGGTCTCCCATGCACGTACTGCCACGATCACGCAGGGAGCCACGGGCTTTCTGACGATCGATCTTGCGGCACTGGGCCGCAATTATCGGAAGCTCGTGTCGATGCTGGTCCCCGTGCGCGCTGGCGCCGTTGTCAAGGCCGATGCCTATGGCCTCGGCGCGGAGCGGGTGGCGAAAACCCTCTACGCCCAAGGTTGCCGGCACTTCTTCGTTGCTCAATTCGTCGAGGCAGCGCGGCTGCGGCCGGCGCTCGCGCAGGACGCCCAGATTTTCGTTCTGAACGGCCTGCAGCCGGGCAATGAAATTGCCTGCGCCGAACTGGACATTGTACCGGTCCTCAATTCGCTCGCCCAGTGGCAGCAATGGTCGGCGGCGGCGCGCGCGCTGAAGCGCTGCCTGCCCGCCGTCCTGCAATTCGACACCGGCATGTCGCGGCTGGGCTTTCCCCCGGAGGAAAGGGCGGAACTGGCGACAGCCCTTCGCAACGGCACCAACATCGAAGTCCTGTTCATCATGAGCCACCTGGCCTCGGCAGATGAGACCGAGGGCCAGCAGAACAGCGACCAGCTGGCAGAAATGTCCTGCATTGCCGACGAATTTCCAGGCTTCGACATCTCCTTCGCCAATTCCGGCGGGGTTTTCCTTGGCAAAGCCTATCATGGCGTGCTCGCCCGGCCGGGCATCGCGCTTTACGGCGGCGCTCCGAGCGCCGGCCCGGCGAACCCGATGGAGCCGGTCGTCAGTCTCGATGTTGCCGTCGTGCAGACGCGGACCGTATCACCGGGCACCAAGGTTGGTTATGGTGGCGCGCATGTCGCGCAACGGGAAATGCGTCTCGCCACCATTGCCGCCGGCTATGCCGATGGCCTGCCGCGCTGCCTGAGCGACCGCGGAGCCGTCTACTACAAGGGCACCCGCCTGCCGATCGTCGGCCGCGTTTCGATGGACAGCATCACGGTCGATATGTCGGCGCTGCCCGAAGGCGCGCTGACGCTCGGCAGCCTTGTCGAGGTACTCGGTCCGCATCAGACGATCGAGGATATTGCGCGGGATGCCGACACCATATCTTATGAAATCCTGACCGGTCTCGGCGATCGGTATCACAGGCAATATCGCTGAGAGCCGGCTGGCTCCATCCTTGGGGACATCATGAAAGTCATCGTTCTGGGCGCCGGCATCGTCGGTGTCACATCCGCCTATCAATTGGCCAAGGCAGGCCACGAGGTAACCGTCGTCGATCGGCAATCGGGGCCAGCGCTGGAGACGAGCTTTGCCAATGCCGGCGAAGTCTCGTTCGGCTATTGCTCCCCATGGGCGGCACCCGGCATTCCAATGAAGGCCATGAAATGGCTGTTCATGAAGCATGCGCCGCTCATCCTGCGCCCGAAATTGGACATGGCCATGCTCTCCTGGATGGCGAGGATGCTGTCGAACTGCACCTCCGAGCGCTACGCGATCAACAAGAGCCGCATGCTACGTCTTGCCGATTACAGCCGCGTCGCGCTCGCCGAGCTTCGCGCCGAAACCGGTATCACCTATGACGAACGCATGCAGGGAACTCTGCAGCTGTTTCGCACGCAGCAGCAGCTCGATGCCTCAGCGAAGGACGTCAAGGCGCTCGCCGCCGACGGCATTCCCTACGAGGTCTTGGACCGGGATGGCTGCATTCGCGTCGAACCGGCGCTGAAGCACGTGCGCGACAAGATCGTCGGCGGGCTGCTGACGCCGAAGGACGAAACCGGCGATTGCTTCAAGTTCACCAATGCGCTAGCCGACAGAGCCGAGGCGCTCGGCGTCCGTTTCGCATATGGGACGACGATCAAGGCTCTCGACGTCGAGGCCGGCCGCGTGCGCGGGATTGTCACCGATCGCGATCTTGATCGCGGGCGCGAGCGGTTGAGCGCGGATGCCGTCGTGGTCGCGCTCGGCAGCTATTCGCCGCTGCTGCTGAAGCCGCTCGGCATTCGCCTGCCGGTCTATCCGGTCAAGGGCTATTCGCTGACCATCCCGATTACCGATGCCGCGCGCGCGCCGGAATCGACCGTCATGGACGAAACCTACAAGATCGCGATCACCCGGCTCGGCGACCGCATCCGCGTCGGCGGCATGGCCGAAATATCGGGCTATACCAACGATCTCGGTCTCGCCCGCCGCAGCACGCTCGAACATTCCGTCACCGATCTTTTCCCCGGGGGCGACGTTTCCAGGGCTTCCTTCTGGTCCGGCCTGCGCCCGATGACGCCGGACGGCACGCCGGTCATCGGGCCGACCAAGATCGCAGGCCTGTACCTCAATACGGGTCACGGCACGCTCGGCTGGACCATGAGCACGGGTTCGGCGCGGCTGATCAGCGACCTCGTCGGCGGCGCCACGCCTGATATCGATGCGAGGGATCTTGCCGTTAGCCGATACGGCTGACGCGCATAGACGGCAGGAGGAATGAATGAGATGATACGCTTGTCACTTGCGGTCATCTTTTGCGAGGTCACGAATGTCCGCTAGCTCCGATTGGCATGCCCCTGGCAACCTGGTCCAACCGTCGGGAGTAGCGAACGTGTCTTTTCGGGCAACCGTGCAGAACGGAACGGACGCGGATCAGCTCGCAGAAGCATTGTCAACGCCGACATCCAAGATAAGCGTTTCGGCGGAAGGCACGACGCCCATTGGATATCGCTGCAATTTCATCTCGATGGAAGATGTAAGCGTCGCCGATTGCTCTTACGAAGGTTCGATTTCCAGCAGGCGAGACGGGGTCGCCGATAAACTGTCTATGTTCGTGCCGACACAGGGGATGATGTTGTTCGGCGGCAAGCGGGAGCCGATATATTCGCTTCCGGGTCGCGGCGTAATCCTGGAACAGGGCGCCGTCAGGGGAACGAGGATCGTCGGCCCCCGCCGTCATTTCTGCCTTTTCATCGACCGCGCCAAGATCGCTGCGCAGCTCACCCATATGTGCGAGCGGACGATCAGCGGCGATGTCGGCTTTCGCACCGACATCGATCTGACGGCCGGTCCGGGGTTTCTCCTGCAGCAACTCGTCTCCAACCTCCACAGCGGCCTCAGTGGCAACGGCTTGCTGCAACGCTCACCTCTTGCAGTCAGATCGCTCTGCGATGCAGCGGTGTACCTGCTTCTGGAGACATGTCCCCATCACTATTCGGAGGAACTGGCGCGCTCCGCGCCTCTCCCGGCCCCGCGTCATGTGAAATGGGCCATGGATTTCATGCAGGAACATATCGCGGAACCGATCTCGCTCAGCGAAATCGCCATGGCGGCCAAGGTAAGCGTTCGAACTTTGCAGCAGGGCTTCCGTCAGTTCAGGAACACCACTCCGATCGCCTATCTGCATGAAATCAGGATGGCTGCCGCCCATCGCGATCTGCTGGAATCAGACGGAACCCAGGCCATCGCCGAAATCGCGCTGAGATGGGGGTTCACCCATCTCGGGCGATTTGCAGCTGACTACCGGAAGCGTTTCGGCCTGTTGCCGTCACAGACCGTGAAGCGCTAACCTGGCTCAAGGATTTCAGCTTGGCCGGAGCCGCCGCAGACGATCCCGATGTGAAAATCTGTTGGATTCCGTAGATCTCGTCGAAGGGGAACCGTTCGAAGAGCCCGTCGGCGATCATTGCGAGAGCTCCCAGAGCCGGCTTGGATTATGCCGCGCGCTTCAGCGCATCGCCGATCGTCGAGACGATCGTGTCGATCTGGTCTTTCTCGACGATGAGCGGCGGAGAAAGCGCGATAATATCGCCGGTCACACGGATCAGCAGGCCCCTCTTGAAGCAATCGACGAAGACGTCGTAGGCACGGGTTCCCGGTGCCCCGTCACGGGGAGTAAGTTCGATTGCGCCGACCAGTCGGAGGTTGCGGATGTCGACGACGTGAGGCAGGCCCTTTAACGAGTGAACGGCTTCCTGCCAGTGGTCGGCAAGCTCGGCTGCGCGCGTCAGGAGGCCTTCTTCCTCGTAGATTTCGAGGGTGGCGAGACCGGCGGCGCAGGCGACCGGATGGCCGGAATAGGTATAGCCGTGGAAGAGTTCGATCGCATTGTCCGGTCCGACCATAAGTCCGTCATGAACCTTACGGCTGGCAAAGACCGCGCCCATCGGGATGGCGCCGTTGGTCAGGCCCTTTGCGGTGGTGACGAGGTCAGGCACGACGCCGAAATAATCCACCGCGAAAGGTGTGCCGAGACGGCCGAAGCCGGTGATGACCTCGTCGAAGATCAGCAGGATGCCGTGCTTGTCGGCAGTGGCGCGCAGTTTCTCCAAATAGCCTTTCGGCGGAAGCACCACGCCCGCCGATCCCGCCATCGGCTCGACGATGACGGCGGCGATGGTTTCGGCGCCGTGCAACTGCACCAGGCGTTCGAGATCGTCGGCCAGTTCGACGCCATGGGCGGGAAGACCCTTGGAAAAGGCATTACGCTCGATGTCGAGCGTGTGGCGCATATGGTCGGCCGGGATTTGCGGGAAGACGCGGCGGTTGTTGACGAGGCCGCCGACGGAAATGCCGCCGAAGCCGACGCCGTGATATCCCTTCTCGCGGCCGATGATGCGCGTGCGTGTTCCCTGGCCGATCGCGCGCTGATAGGCGATAGCGATCTTCAGCGCCGTATCGACCGACTCCGAGCCCGAGCCGGTGAAAAAGACTCTGTCGAGCTTGGCGTCAGCCCCGCCCGGCGCGGTTGCGGCGAGCTTCGCGGCGAAATCGAAGGCGATCGGATGGCCCATCTGGAAAGTCGGGGCATAATCGAGGGTGGCAAGCTGGCGCTCGACCGCCTGGGAGATCTTCTTGCGGCCGTGGCCGGCATTGCAGCACCAGAGCCCGGCCGTGCCGTCAAGAACCCGGTTTCCGTCAACGTCGGTGTAGTACATGCCCTCCGCGGCGGCCAAAAGGCGCGGCGTGGCCTTGAACTGCCGGTTGGCCGTGAATGGCATCCAGAAGTTTTCGAGTACGGGCGCATTCGTTTTGTTCATCTGATCCATTCTGGCCTCCTTGGGATGGGTCGAGAATGATGATTTCTCCTTTGCAAACAAGTCCTTTTCTTTGCCGGCGCAAGTTGTTGAAATATCTTGGCCCATGCGACACATTTTAGATATCCTGAACAACGCAAACGGATCCATCATGTCAGTCGATATCGGCAGCCGCCTTCGCCATCTTCGCATCGCCCACAAGCTTTCCCAGCGCGAGCTCGCCAAACGCACCGGTGTGCCGAACTCGACGATCTCGCTGATCGAATCGAACGCCTCCAATCCGTCGGTTGGAGCCCTGAAGCGAATTCTCGACGGCATCCCGATCGGGCTGGCGGAATTCTTCGCCTTCGAACCTGAACGTCCGAAAAAGGCTTTCTACGCGGCTGAGGAACTGGTGGAGATCGGCAAGGGTGCCATCTCCTACAAGCAGGTTGGCGAAACCCTGTTCGGGCGCAGCCTGCAGATGCTTAAGGAGTGCTACCAGCCGGGTGCCGACACTGGAAAAATTCCTCTTGTCCACGAGGGAGAGGAGGGCGGGATCGTGCTCTCGGGAAGGCTCGAGGTCACGGTCGACGACGAACGACGCGTGCTGGGGCCAGGTGACGCTTATTATTTCGAAAGCCGGCGCCCGCACCGGTTCCGCTGCATCGGGCCGGTGGCCTGCGAGGTTATCAGCGCCTGCACGCCGCCTACTTTTTAGTTCCTGCCCTCGATGCGGGCGAGCACGCCGTCGAGCGCTTCGGTCAGCGCCGCGATGCCGCCCTTTGTCTCGAAGTCGGTCAGAACCTGCTCGTTCAGCCCGCCCCTGGTTGCGAATTCGCGGCTCAGCGTGCTGAACGGCTCGGCGCCGGGGCCGCTTGCCTTTTGCGCCAGGCTCGCGAAGAGAGGGGCGATGTAGGCATTTGCTTTCGCTCTTTCGAGGCCGCTCGTTTCCAGCCAGACGCCGACCGTTTCCATGATTCCGAAATAGGTGGACATCGTTGCGCTTGCGGCTGCGAGAAGGTCGTATTCCTTCCTCGACTGACATTGGACGGCTGTCCCAAGCGTGTCGAACAGCGCTGCGACCGTATCATCGGGCGGATAGATGGCGGTGACGCCCTGGCGCGTTGCGACGAAAGGCAGGGGGATTGCCTGCTCGAGATGCACGTCGGCGCCGATCCAGTCGAGGAGGGAATGGCGCTCTGTCGCCGCGACGACACTGACGACGGTCTGTCCCGCCCTGAACGACAATTCCCGCACGACCTCCTCGGCGACCTGCGGCCGTATCGCCAGGAACACCATGTCGCTGCGATCGACGACGTCCTGATTGTCCTTGGCAATGTTCACGGCTGCGAATGCGCCCGCCAGCGTTTCCGCGATGTGGGCGCTTCGTGGAGAGACGTGAATCTCCAAGGCATAGGCCGGATCAGCGAGAAGCCCGCGAACCATCGCCTCGGTGATAACGCCGGTTCCGACAAATCCGATGCTTTTGATGTTCACCTGATCACTCCTTAGCTCTCAGCGGTCCAGCGCGACAATCCATTATGGCGGCGACAGGTGAGGAGCGGAAGCCCTGCTCCGTAAGATCGGCGGAACGGATTGACCGGTTAGGCCGATCTTTCCAGTCTGACGGCGCTCTTGAGTTGTGGCGCGATGCGCTCGCAGCGGCGGGGCGCATTCATGCCGTCATCGACAATGCCGCATCCGCATCTACGCCGGAGGACAGCTGGGCCTGAGCTAATCTAAGGGCGCGACGCATCGCCTGGGCGATGATCCCGCTTTCGTTTGGTACGCCATATGTTTACAAGCGGAAGGTGTAAAGATTCGACCGAACGGAGGCATTGATCTTGCATATCGTGCGTCGCGCGCTGTTGGGGTCTCTGTGGGGCCTGATCGGCTGGAAACCTTCTTTCGCTATCGACACCAGCCCGGAAGCAATCACCCGGGAGGAGGCGTCGTCGGTGACACCCCGCCATGTTCTCTGTTTTCTCGGGAGAGATCGCGACCTCGGCCGCTTGTCCCAAGCGGCGGCCAAAGCGATCGGTGATTTCGCCACCGGCTTCAGCGTCGATGAGGATTATTCGCAGGCAGTGCCGGATGACCGCATGAACCGGTCATTCGACGTCTGCTGGGATCGGGTCGAGCCCGACGCCTGGAACGAGACGGACGAGAAAGCCGTCGCCGATCATCAATCCGTCCTCTACGTCCTCGGGCCGAGCATGACGCAGGCAGACACCGTCAAGGTGTCGATGACGGCGCTGCGTCTCGTCGAGCGGCTGATCGAGGCGGGAGCGGTTGCCGTCAAGGGCGAAAGCGCCGGCATCGCACATGGGCTCGATCGATGGAGAGTGCTGATCGGCCAAGGCGCCGAAGCGCAGAATGCCGGCGATCCGCTCGCCCAGCAGCGCATCGGGCGGCTGGCTTTCGCGAAGCGGCCGCTCTCGGCGCGTGGTTATCTGGAAAGCGTCGGCTTCCATCTGGTGGGGCTGCCGGAGGTCTATGTGCCGGAGACATCAGGCAGCGAAAGCCAGGTCGTTGCCATTATGGATGCAGTTGCCGACGAGATCGGCAAGCAGGGTCTCGATCCGACGCTCAAAGCGCGGGGCGCAAGCCTCTCCTTCGATTCCAGCTATGACGTGGATGAGTTCAAGTTCAATCCCTACGGCATCGTCAAGCTCGCGGGGTGAACCGGCTCGGGGTAATCGGCCTGCGATAGGGCGAAGCGCTGGATCGCCGTTGCAGCGACGCGCTCATATGCATGTCATTCAATCGTTCTGCTGTTCGAATGTCTTGGCAAACTCTCCATAGTGGCGCGCTGATCCCGCATTCTTCTCGGCCGAAGGAGGCCGGCCGAGCGCAATGCATCATCGTCGGCGTGACGGCAAGCGACCGGGGACCTCATAATCCACCGACCACGAACATTCAGTCTAGTTGTAACTGATCGTGTCGCTCACGCGCGGGCGATTGAAGAAATGGTGGTCGAAGCTGTAGCCGTTCTGTCCGGTGAAGTTCGAGAAAAACGCCGACACTGGTGTCGT
Source organism: Rhizobium atlanticum (assembly GCF_030182485.1). Lineage (NCBI taxonomy): Bacteria > Pseudomonadati > Pseudomonadota > Alphaproteobacteria > Hyphomicrobiales > Rhizobiaceae > Rhizobium > Rhizobium atlanticum. Next base: position 24,533 of record NZ_JAQJCJ010000015.1, on the reverse strand, counting down.
CAATGTGTATTGCACCCGCGTCATCACCACCTGGACGCCCGTCTCCTGGATCTTCGCCGGTATGTCGATCGTGCTTGTCGTCCCGGAAACAAGCGACGAGGTGTTGAACGCGGCGGACCAATTGACGGTCGCCTTGCCGCTATTGTCGACATCATTGACCGTGACCGTAATCGTCAGCCCGGTGGTCTCATAGGGCTGGAGGATGAAGCTCGCGCCTGAAAGAAGCTTGGTGACGTCGGTCTTCGCCCAGGTGCTCTGCTGCGCGATCATATCGCCTGTACTGGAAGCGATCTCGTCTATCTTGCGGCTGACGGTGAGGGCATGGCCGAGATCGACGGTGCCGAATAGCAGCACGATCAGGATCGGCAGCACCAATGCGAATTCCACGCCCGAAGCGGCCGTGCGGTCGCAGGCGAGGCGACCGATGCAGGATCGGGCGCGGCTGAGAAGGGGGAGGTTCCGTGTCATGATCATCTCAGAAGGGCTCATTGCGAAACAGAGCGGAGGACCCAAGGAGATAGCGGCCGTCCGACAGCTTGGCGCTCGACAGGCTGAAGAAATTGACCGAGGCTTCCCATGGCAGAAACGCCTGTACCAGAATGTAATCGCTGCCCTTGCCGATATCATAAGTCTCGGTGACGGCGAGATTGCCGCTGTCGTCGATCGGATCGGCGCTGGTAGCGGACGACAGGTCGGAAAGCACGCTGACCTTGACGACGAGGCCGCTCGAGCAGCTGAAAGACAGAAGCATGTCCTCGCAAATTTTGCTCTTGAAAGTGGCCAGTGTGATCTTTGATGACGCCACCTCGCCGGTGCGGATCATCCGGGAGATTTTATGAACGGAAGCGTCCAGCGAGGAGTTGACAAAGAACATCAGTGACACTTCGATGATGCCGAAGATCATGATGAAGAGCGGCAGGGCCAGGATCGCAAATTCGATCGCAGCCACCCCCTTGCGATCGCCGAGCAGGCGGCGAAGCAGTGCAAAGCGGTTTCTTGCGGTCATTGGGTCAGCCGGACGGAAGAGAGATATTGAGTGAAGAGCGTCGACAGGCCCGCTGTGATTTCCGTCGACGACGATGCCGATATGAACAGGCTCTTCGACGATGCGCAGTCGGCAAGTGCGTAGGGAATATAATCGCGTCTCGTAATGCTGGTCGACACGCCGCTGCCCATGGTGCCGCCCCAGGTGCTCTTCCAGTTGGCGCTCGCCATGGTCGAGCCGACGGTTGCGTTATAGCCCCAGTCCGTGGTGATCGGCAGATATTCGGTGTAGAGCACGGCCATCGTGTTCGACTGGTTCTTCAGATAGTCGCACCAAGCGGGATTGAGGGGCGCTACCTTGGGCCAGTATTTTGAGCCATTCGTCACCCATTCGCGCTGTGATTGGACACCGTCCGTCAGCAGGAGAACCAGCTTGAGCGGCGAGCCCGAGGAGGTCCCGTCCCCTCCGGCGCCGACTTTCTTTTTGAGCGTCGCAAGAGAAACGTCGAAATAAGTGGCGGCCTTCGAGGTCGCGCTGGTGAGGCCGTAGCTGCTGTCGGCGAGGCGGGCGCGCGCCGTATCCGTGCTCAGCGTTGGGGCGAGAACTTCTGAAAGCGTATCCCCGAGGCTGTATAGCCCGACCTTGATGCGTTCATGATTCTCGTCGGATTCGTCGATCATGTCGAGCACTTCGCGCACGGCGTCGCCGGCGACATCGGCGCGCAGCTTTATCTTCTTTTCCTTGCTGTAGTCATAATTGGTCGCGTATGTCGTCTTGCCGATGGTGTGCGAATCACCCGTGTGGCAGGCGAACTGGCATTTGATGCCGGTATACATGGTCGACTGACCTGACGTCGTTGCCGCCAGCAGCATCGACGGCGAGGTGTCGATGACGATATAGACATTGAGATAGGACGTGGCGGGGCCTTTGACGGCGCTTGCCACGCTGACGGGGACGGTCTCGATGTTGGCGATCTTCATGAATGTCGTCGGAACGGTGCCGTTCGCCGTCGCCGTGATGTTGTGGTTCACGGTATCGATGTCGATATCTGCTAGCGTGTAGCTGTTGTCCACCTGCGCATGGAACCAGTCGGAAACCTTCTCCTTCAGAGCGTCGGTATCCTCGGTGTTGTTGATCTGCTTGACCGCTGCGATCAGGGCCGCGTCGAGATCGCTCTGCATCCTCTGCCGGACATTGTAGCTGCGAATATAGTCGAAGCTCGCACCGACGGCGACGAGCATCGGCACGAGGCTGAGGGCGACGACGATCGCGACGTTGCCGCCCCTGTCCCTTCCGAGACTGCGAAGGGCGCTCGTAATTCGAGCAAGCGAGTATGAAAGAGCCAACTTCAAAACACACCATGACGCAAGACAAAAAATAGCAAAAGAAAGATGTATCTGGAAAACTTGAGCGTTTGTTAATTTCCCAATTTCCGGTAGAAGATGCACCGTCGGCACACCGTTTGCTGCGCTTATTGGACATGGTTGCGAATTATGGATATTCGCTACGCTATCGGCGAATGCGGAGGAGCCTCTCTCAGCGCTGCATCAGCAGGTCGTGAAGTCGTCTTTGAACCTCTTGCGAAAACATGGTCCTGTTGTTGAAAACGTCTCCCACCACGGCAATCCAGCCTTCCGACATCTGCCTCGGCATGGCCTGCGACTGGGCGCTGACTTCACCCTTCTTGGCCTTGATCATCTCCGATCCGAGCTTGCCGCAATGATCGAGCCCGCCGACGTCGGTGCGGACCTCAGCGATTCCCTGAACCGGCTGAACGCGACCTGATTATCGCGATCGAGCACCATGCGGGCGAAGGCTTCCTGTCCCTCGGTCGTGCTGTCGCGATTGGTGATTGGGAAGGCGAAGGCGTCGATCACCATGAAATAGGCGATCGACGTGCCGGGAGCGAGGCTGCAATCGAAATCCTCGCCGACGCTGTAGCCGCGCGCCGCAAGCTCGTCCTCGCCCAGTCGCCCGCCGGCTACGCGTCCAAAGCTGTCCCGCTAAAACCCTGCAAGTCTTCCCGCAACAAAAATGAAAGACCGAGCGGGCGGGATTTTGCCGACGAGACTATCCACTTTGCGCGCGGACGATCCGTATCGCGCGCCGAAAATTGCAGCGCCGCCGCAGACGGAGCGATCTCTTAATTTTCTGACCGCAGTGTTCCGGGTCGAGCGACGTGCTTGATGTAGCGGATCCGCGCCCCTCAAATGACTTGGGCGGCTTTCTTGGAAGAAAACTCAGCCGGTGGATGAGATATCCGGTTGTTACTCATGGTGAGTAAACGCATGACGAAGTCCTCGTTCCAGTCGCCTCGGCAGCCCACTCTTCTTATGCAAGATGGAGAGGGCGAGGGAAAAGGAATGCAACATCAGGACGTCGTAATCGACCGGAAAGCGCTTCTCGACGCTTTGCTGGGGCCATTTCCGCTTCCGCTTTTTTACAAGAACCCGCAAGGCCACTATCTCGGCTGCAACAAGGCATTCGAAGATTTTTCCGGCTACCGACGTGAAGAGATCATCGGGAAAACCGATTTCGATCTAACTTCGAACCATCTGCCTGAACTCCATTTCGTCGATAACGCGGCGCACCGCGACAGAGGCGGAGCCCAGCACTCCGAACGAAAGATGCTCACCGCGAACGGTGCGGTACGGGACGTCGTTTTCAACAAGGCGGTGTTGCCAGGGGAAAACGGTGCTCCGGCCGGCCTGATCGGCGCCCTTGTCGATATTACCGAGCACAAGCAGGCGGAGCAGGAGCTCAGGAAGGCGCTCGAATTCGCGGAAGGTATCCTCACCGCCATCCCGGATGTTCTGTTCGAGGTGGATGAGGACGGCCGCTATCTCCAGGTCTGGACAAGAAACCCGGAACTGCTGGCCCAGCAGAAGGAGATGCTGCTCGGCAAGACAGTCAACGAGATTCTTGCGCCGGAGCAGGCAGCTATCGCGATGGAGGCTCTTCGCACGGCCGGCCAGGAGGGAGTTGCCTACGGCCGATGCATCTGCATCGCCCTGCCGAGCGGCGAAACGCGGTGGTTCGAGCTTTCCGTGGCGAGACGACCGAGCGCCGATCCGACCACTGCCACCACGCTCCTGGCATTCTCGCGAGATATCACTGAGCGAAGACGGGCTGAAGACGCCATCAATTCAATGCGGACGCAGCTGCTCAGCGTGCTTCAAACCATGCCCGACATGATCTGGGTCAAGGACATGGATGGATTCTATCTCCTGTGCAACCACACCTTCGAGCGGCTGACCGGATTGACGGAAGCCGAGGTTGTCGGAAAGACGGATTTCGATCTGTTCGGTATCGAAAGGGCTCGATTTTTTCTGGAATCGGACAAGGCGGCGATCAAGGCTGGCGAGTGCATCTTCAGCGATGAGGAGTGGGTAGTTTCGCAGGAGAATGGCCAATCCATTCTTCTTGAAACACGCAAGGTGCCGGTCATGGATGCGGCGGGAGAGGTCGTCGGGGTTCTTGGGGTGGCGCGGGATGTGACGGAGCTGAATGCCTCGCGCCAGAAGATCCACCAGATGGCCTTCTATGACCCCCTGACCTCGCTGCCGAACCGGTCGCTGTTCAACGATCGGCTGCGGCAGATGATCACCTCGGCCGGATCGCGGGGCCAGCGGGCAGGCGTGATACTGATCGACATCGATCATTTCAAGGTGATCAACGACACGATGGGCCATCCCCTCGGCGACGATCTGCTCTGTCAGGCCGCCGCGCGCCTCAATGCGAGCGTGCGCGATTACGACACTGTCGCCCGTCTGGGCGGCGACGAGTTTGCGATCTTGCTGCCCGATCTCAGGCAAGGCGACGATCTCGGCCGCATCGCCAGCAACATTCTCGAGAAGTTCAAGGATGGCTTCCTGCTGGATGGCAAGGAGGTTTTCATTTCCTGCAGTGTCGGCATCGCGCTCTATCCTGCTGACAGCGCCGACGCCAATGACCTGGTGAAATACGCCGATTCGGCGATGTATCTCGCCAAGCGTTCGGGGCGAAATAATTTTCGCTTCTATTCCAAGGACCTGACGGCGAACGCCGAGGAACGCATGCGGCTGGAATCGGAATTGCGGCGAGCGATCGAGCGCGAAGAGCTGGAACTGCACTACCAGCCGAAGGTGCTTCTGGACAGCGGCGCGATGGTCGGATCCGAAGCCTTGCTAAGATGGCGTCACGCCGAGATGGGGATGATCCCTCCCGACCGTTTCATTCCGGTCGCAGAGGATACGGGCCTGATCGTCGAGCTTGGGCGATGGGTGCTGGGCGAAGCCTGCCAGACCGCGGTCGAATTGAATGCCGGCAGCCAGGCGCCGCACAAGGTAGCGGTCAACTTGTCGGGCAAACAATTCCAATCCGCCGGATTGGTAAAGTCGATCGCCGAGATTCTCGGAGAGACCGGTTGCCGCGCCGAATGGATCGAAATCGAAATCACCGAAAGCCTTCTCCTCGATCAGAAGGACGAGACGCTGCAGACGCTCTCTGAACTTCGCAGCATGGGATTTTCGATCGCCATCGACGATTTCGGCACCGGCTATTCGGCGCTGAACTATCTGGCGCGCTTTCCGATCGACACACTGAAGATAGACCGGTCCTTCATCAACAGCGCCGACAGGCGCAATGAGGAACTGGTGAAGGCGATCCTCTCGATCGCGCGCTGTCTCGGCCAGAATGTCGTGGCGGAAGGGGTCGAGACCGCCGAGCAGGCTGCCTTTCTCGCCGCAAACGGATGCGGCTCGGCGCAAGGTTTCCTTTACAGCAAGGCAGTGCCGAAAGCGGATATCATCGCTCTCACACTGCGCTCTCCGGTCGGCGGCTCCAGCCCGAGCGAGATGTGGCCTCGCGGGTGAGCGAGCCCGTCTCTCACCTGCCGCGTCGAAGCACGCGCGTGCTATTGCCCGATATCACGCTGTCTGACGAAGCGTTGCGATGACGCGGTCGCCCATGGAGGCACAGCGGGCGCCGTCGAAGGGGAACAAAGCCGAGAATGCGCCGGAGAGCTGTTTCTCGATCGATTGGCGCATCAGCTTGCGCGCCCGATGCAGCCGGGTCTTGGCGGTTTCGGGTTTGATGCCGAGAAAGGATGCGGCCTCCTCCGTGCTCATGCCCTCGACCTCGCGAAGCACGAAGATGGCGCGAAATTCGTCCGGAAGTCCGTCGACGGCCTGTTCGAGAAGATGCCGCGCCTGGCTTCGCGACAGTTCACTTTCCGGATCGGTTGCGGAGAGCGAGGAGGGGAACTGGAGGACTTCGCCGCCCCCCGATTTCGTCTGCATGTCGATTTCCTCAAGCCCGGTGGTGTTCTTTCGTGCGCGCACGCGGCCCAGCGCCTCGTTAAGCGTTATCCGGGTCAGCCATGTCGAAAGCGCGGCCTCGCCGCGGAATGTCGCCAGATTGGTGAAGGCCTTGACATAGGCGGCCTGCACGACGTCTTCCGCTTCCCAATCGCTGCGGATGATGGCGCGCGCGGTGCGGAACAGGCGCTGGTTGTGACGCTGGACAATGGCGCGGATGGCAGGCTCGTCACCCTGCTTTGCAAGGGACACGAGCTCGGCATCGGCGAGTGCTGATATATTCTGCCGGCGTCGCGCGACAGGAACGGCAATGGCTGTCATGCAAGTCTCCGCATTGCTTTGGATCGGAGCCCGGCCTTACGGCCGGACGTCCAGTTTGCCCGTCATGGCGGGATGAAAACGGCAATAGAAATCGACCGCTCCCGCCCGGCCGACCGTCATCCGCGCTTCCGATTTCGGCGGCAGATCGAGATCGAAGCTCTTGTCGCGAGCTGTCGCCGTATGCCGGAATATATCATTGTTTCGCCAGACGATCACATCGCCGACATGCAGCTCGGCAGGCGGCGCGCCGAATTTCATGCCTGCGATGGTGACCTGATATTCCGCCGCTGAAGCGACCCCGCTGCCTGCCCAGAGCAGCGCCAACAACAGCGGCAGCAATTTCATCAGCGATCCCATCGCGACCCTACTTGATCATCGAAGCGAGATGCTCGGCATGCGTCTGGTGTTGCTTGAACAGGGTAAGGCCCGTTTCCAGCAGCGATTTCAGCTCCTTGTTCTGAGCCGACGGGATCAGCACCTTGGCAAGGGCATCGTTGACCGACTTGTGATAAGCGACTTCGTTTTCGACATAGGCCTTGTCGAAGGCAGCGCCGTCGAGGGCGTCAAGCGTCTTCAGTTCCTTGCTCGCCTGGGCCGAGAGCGACTGGCTGATCTTGTTGTCCTCAGGCGTCACCTGCAGCTTCTTGACGAGGGCGAGCGCCTGGTCGTTGACGGCCTTGTGGTCGCGCTCCATTGTTTTGGCGAACTCGATGACCTCGGCATTCTTGCTCTTCTTCAACGCCTGCTCGGCGGCGGTGACATCGATCTGCCCCGCCGTATAGGCGATGTGGGCGATCTGAGGATCGGTCGGCTTGGCGTCGGCGGCGATCGAGGCGGTGCCGAGCGACGCCGCGATGAAGGTTGCGCCGAGAATTCGTTTCAACATGATCTGTCTCCTTATGTCGGATGGAAGCGAACATTGGATGCAGATCGCTCGAAAAGGTTCCCGGAAATCTTCGAAGCGGGAGATGGTTGCCGGCCGCTTCAGTCTTCGCCGATGAAACGCTGAAGCACGATTGCATGATTATAGGCCTGGTCTTTCGCCGCATAGAGAAGCGTGGCATCCGATTGCCCGATCCGGCGTTCGAGCTCCTCTACGGCTGATGAGTTCTTTTTGAGCTCGTCCAGGTAGCGGCGTTGAAATTCGTTCCATTTGGCTGGGTCATGGCCGAACCATCGGCGCAGCGCCGGGCTCGGCGCGATGTCCTTCAGCCAGACGTCGACGGCCGCTTCCTGCTTCTTCAAGCCGCGCGGCCACAGCCTGTCGACCAGAATACGCGTACCGTCCCGGTCTTCCTTCGGCTCGTAGATTCGTTTGATGTGCAAGGCCATTTGCTCATCCGCTATGAAGGTAATTCCGAACGAATACGCGGATGAGGGATCTGGTTCCACTCACCGTCCGTGGTTTCACTTAGTCACGCTAAAGGGGCCTCCAAGCTGTCATAATTGCTTTTAGTGCGGAAGTGTCGTCGTTCGGTCATCTCCCGCCGTGATTTGACCGAGCAAGAGGAGGAGGAGATTGGGGGCGCCTGTAGGAGGCAGCTGTCAGTTGACAAGCGTCAGAGGCCCGAGTCGAATGGAGCGTTTCCTAGTAGGGAAGTCAGCGCGAGACGGGCGCATCACCTCGCATCAGGCCGAGCGACTTCAGGTCCTCCCACAGTTCGCGAGGGATTTGTCTGTTCCGCGCCCGGTCGTTTGACGTCACTTGATCGATCGACTGGCCGCCCGGGATGACGGAAACGACAGCCGGGTGGAAGAACGGAAAGTTGAGAGCCGCGTCTGAGAGAGAGACATTATATTTCAGGCAGACGTGCTCGATGCGCCGGACTTTATCGAGAATGTGTGACGGGGCGTCAGAGTAATTATATTGCGCGCCGGCAATGGGGCCTGTCGCCAATATGCCGGAATTATACGGCCCGCCGAGCACAATGCCCATATTGCGGGCGACGCACAGGGGGAGAAAGGATTCCAACGCCTCCTGCTCAAGCAGAGTGTAGCGTCCGGCAAGCAGAAACAGGTCGAAGTCGCCACGTTCGGCTAGCATCTGACACATCTCCCACTCGTTTATTCCGCCACCGATGGCTTTCACCACTCGCTGGTCGCGTAGCGAGGTCATGGCCTGATAGCCACCACTCATGAATTGCTCGAGATAATGGTCGCAGGCCGCCTCGGTGCCGTGATTGAAGACATCCAGGTCGTGCACGAACAGAATATCGAAGCTGTCGAGCCCGGTGCGCTCGAAGGAAGCTTCGAAAGATCGCATGACGCCATCGTAGCTGTAGTCAAAAACCTCTTGGCGACTGGGCGTATCGAAGAATTTGCCGATGCCGGTCCGCTGTTCGGGTCGGCATACCTTGAGGAGCCTGCCGACTTTTGTCGACACGACGTAGTCTTTACGCTGCTTCGTTGCGAGGAAGCGGCCAACCCGCCTCTCGGCGAGGCCAAGCCCGTAGAGCGGCGCGGTGTCGAAGTAGCGGATGCCGTGTTGCCAGGCCGCATCTAAAACCGCTGCCGCCTCCTCATCTGTTATCGCCCGATAAAGATTGCCGAGTGGTGCGGTGCCGAACCCGAGTTCGGTAAAGGTAAGCCCGCCGTCTCCCCTGCGGTCCCAATGTCGCGTCTTCATGTCAGCTATCCGCACCCCATATTCGTTTGCCGCTCGTGCTCGACACTGCAGTCTAACCAATAACGCTTCCGGTTGGAATCGGAGCTAAAACGAGGAACCTTGGCCTGCGATGGCCCGGGGCAAGGGCGCCAACCCAGCAAGCATCCGTAGAGGAGCGTGATATCTGGTGCATCAGCCGGCGAATAGGGCATCCAGCTGCCCGATTTAACGAAGCCCAAACCACTATTGTGTATGACAGGGTTGTTACATGGTTTGGAAGGTGGACCCAACGCGGTGAATGGCATCTGGACGCAATTTGGTGGCAACCTTTCCTTCGTGTCTCTGGCGATGTCGCTCTGGGCTCTGTTTTCGATCCAGTTTCAGCGCCGTTCCTTCACGCAGGAGAAGATCGCCTTCGGGATAATAGCCGGCGGCGCGTCGATCGGATCCATATTGCTGGCGGTCGAATTCCACCCCGGCATCTATATCGACCTGCGTTTTTCGCCGCTTGCATTGGCCGGTATGTTCGGGGGGCCGATTGCGGCGGCTTTTGCTGCGTCGCTGGCGATCGTCTTTCGCTTTGCTGTCGGCGGCACGGCGATGGTCGACGGGATGATCACAATTGCATTCGCAACCGGCATCGGCGTGGCCGGCCATTTCTGGACCCGGAAGAGATCTCCTGGCTTCACGGATGTTGTTCTGCTGGGCCTTGCCCTTGGCGCGATACTGGTTGCAGCGATGGCCCTGCTTCCCACTCTCGTGACCGCTCATGTGCTGGCCGGAGTGGGCTTTCCCCTGACGGCCTTGAATTGTCTGGCGACCGTGATCGGTGGCTTTGTGCTCCTGAAGACGCAGCAATGGGAACTCGAACGAAGCATCCTGGTGACGGCATTTTCGCAATCGCCGGACTATCTCTATGTGAAGGACCGAAACAGCCGGTTCATTACCGTCAATGAAAACATGACGCGCCTCTTCCGTTTCAGAACGACGGCGGAGATGACCGGATTGTCGGATTTCAATCTGATGTCGCAGCCGCTCGCCGAAGAATTGTATCATCTCGAGCAGCAGGTGATGGAGACAGGGACCCCGCTGATCGACTCCACCGAGCGGATCGAAGGCCGTTTCCTGCTTGCTTCCAAGGTGCCGGTGCGGGACAAGCAGGGACGGATCATCGGCCTTGCAGGCGTAACGCGCGACGTCACCGAGCGCACAGCGCTGGAGCGGGAGCTGCGCGAAAGCAAGAAGCTGCTGTCGCATGCGATGGCGAACATGTCCGACGGCATCGCCATGTACGACAGCAAAGGGTTTCTTGTCTTCTGCAACGACCAATATCGCGACGCCTTTCCGCTGTCCGGCGGCGCCCGCGTGGTCGGCGCGCATATCAGTGACATCCTGCGCCGCGTCGTCGAAACCGGCGAGCGGCCCGGCGCCGTCCAGGGTGACCCGGAAGAGTGGATCAAGACCGTCAGCGCGACCCTGCACAGCAACAAGGACGAGGAGGTTCAGCTTCACAACGGTGATTGGCGCAGCATCCGCACAAGGATTGCCGGAGATGGCACGGCGATGGCCGTCGTCTCGGACATCACGGCGACGAAACAGGCGGAGATCGCGCTCAGGCTGTCGGCGGAGCAATTGAAGAATCTTGCCGAGACCGACGGGCTCACCGGCATCGTCAATCGCCGCGCTTTCGACGAGGCCTTCGCACGTGAGACGGCGGGCAGCGCCAGGAAAAATACGCCCTTCAGCCTGTTGATGGTCGATATCGACCGCTTCAAAGCCTATAACGATACCTATGGTCACCCCGCCGGCGACCAATGCCTGCGTGTCGTCAGCAAATGTCTGCGCCAGTCCGTCAGTCGGCCGGCGGACATCGTCGCGCGCTACGGCGGCGAGGAATTCGCCGTCTTCCTTCCCGACACCAGCGCCAAGGGGGCGATGATCGTCGCCGAACAATTCGCGCGTCGCCTAGCCCAGGAGAATATCATTCATTCCGGCAGCGAATTCGGGCGGGTCACCGCCAGCATCGGCATATCCTGCGCCACCGGCGCGACCCTGCGGACCAGCCCGAACCGGCTTCTGGCAGAGGCCGACGCCGCGCTCTATGAGGCCAAGACACAAGGCCGCAACCGTATCCTGGCGCATTCCCGCGAGAACGGGCATGCACTGAAGGAAACCGGTTAGAAGCACGCGCTTCAGCTCTCTCTCGATAGGTTTCTTCTATCGAACCATCATTCGTACGCCCTTGATGTTTAGCGCCCTTCATCAATACAGGGCGCATGGACACAAAATTCATTGGGAAGAAATCGGCGGCAGCCGGCGGCTGGGGCGCTCTGAAAAGCTGCGGCAAACAATTGCTGCAAAGCGGCATGCCGGTCTCGGGGGCGCGGACGATGCTGAAGGCGAACCAGCCGGACGGCTTCGATTGCCCGGGCTGCGCCTGGGGCGATCCGGAACACGGATCCTCGTTCGAATTTTGTGAGAACGGCGTGAAGGCCGTCGCATGGGAGGCCACGGAAAAGCGGGTGACCCCCGCTTTCTTCGCGGCGAACACGGTCTCTGAGCTTCGCCGGATGTCGGGTTACGAGCTGGAGCTCAATGGCCGCCTCACCCATCCGATGCGTTACGATGCTGCGAGCGACCGTTACCTGCCGGTGGCGTGGGAGGATGCTTTTGCCGAGATCGGCGGCATTCTGAAGGGCCTCGATAATCCCAATCGGGCGGAGTTCTATACGTCCGGCCGCGCCAGCAACGAGGCTGCCTTTCTCTATCAGCTGTTCGTGCGCATCTACGGCACCAACAACTTTCCCGATTGTTCCAACATGTGTCACGAGGCAAGTGGAATCGCCCTGAACCAGGCGGTAGGTGTCGGCAAGGGCACCGTGCTTCTGGAGGACTTCGAGGAGGCCGATGCGATCTTCGTGATCGGCCAGAACCCCGGCACCAATCATCCCCGAATGCTCGGCGACCTGCGCCAGGCGGCGATGCGCGGCGCGCGGATCGTCGTCTTCAATCCGATCCGCGAGCGGGGGCTGGAGCGTTTCTCCGATCCGCAGGACAAGATCGAGATGCTGCGCGGCGGCGCAACCGATATCGCCGGCCTTTATCTGCAGCCGCAGCTCGGTGGTGACATGGCCGCTATGCGTGGAATGGCAAAGGCGGTGCTTGCCGCGGAAGACACTGCGGTTGCCGCCGGTCTGCCACCGGTTCTCGATCATGCGTTCCTGGCCGAACATTGCGCCGGGTTTGCGCAGTACCGGCAAGCGGTCGAGGCGACGGCCTGGGCTGATATCGAAGATCAATCGGGACTGAGGCGACAGGAGATCGAACAGGCGGCCGAGGTCTATATCAGGGCTGAGCGGGTCATCTGCACCTGGGCGATGGGTGTGACCCAGCATCTGCATTCGGTGGCGACGATCCGCGAGATCGCCAACTTCATGTTCCTGCGCGGCAATATCGGCAAGCCGGGCGCTGGCCTCTGCCCGGTTCGCGGCCATTCCAATGTGCAGGGCGACCGCACCGTCGGCATCAACGAAAAGCCGTCGGACGATTTCCTCGATGCGCTGGAGAAACATTTCCGCTTCACCGTCCCGCGCGAGCATGGTCACAATGTCCTTGCCGCGATCGGGGCGATGCTCGACGGCTCGGCCGAGGCCTTCATCGGGCTTGGCGGCAATTTTGCCCGTGCGACGCCCGACAGCGCACTGGTCGAAAAAGCGCTTCGGCGGCTGAAGCTGACGGTGCACATCGCCACCAAACTCAATCATTCGCATCTGCTGCCCGGTGAGGCGTCCTTCATTCTGCCCTGCCTCGGGCGTACCGAGATGGATCTGAACGCTGCCGGCCATTCCCAACTCGTCAGTGTCGAAGATTCGATGAGCATGGTGCATGGTTCCGCCGGCATCAATCGCCCGGCCTCGCCGCATCTCCTCTCGGAAGTCGCCATCATTGCCGGCATTGCGCAGGCGACGGTCGGCTCCTCCGTGGTCGACTGGGCGGAACTCGCCAACGACTACGACCGCATCCGCGATCATATCGCGGCGACCATTCCCGGCTTTGAAAACTACAATGCCCGCCTGCGCAAGCCGCGCGGTTTCCATCTGCGCAACTCGGCCGCCCATCGGGAGTGGCAGACGCCGGCAGGCAGGGCATCATTCTCATGCCAGCCGCTTCCTGAGGAGACGGTGCATCAGCGTGCGCGAAGGGGCGAGGGGCGGTTCGCTCTGCAGACGTTCCGGTCGCACGACCAATACAATACGACTGTCTACGGTCTGGATGACCGATATCGCGGTGTCTACGGAGAGCGGCAGGTCATCTTCATTCATCCGGCGGATCTGAAGGCGATGAATGCCGAGGCCGGTGACAGTGTCGACGTGATCGGCGAGCACGATGACGGCATCGAGCGTATCGCGCGGGATTTCCGCTTCGTGCCCTATGATATTCCGCGGGGCAGCATTGCCGGCTATTACCCTGAACTGAACGTGCTCGTGCCGCTTGGCAGCGCCGGCGAGGAAAGCGATACGCCGACCTCGAAATCGATCATGGTTTCCTTGCGCAAGCGAGACGCCGCGTGAGCAACGAGGCTATCGGCTCCGACCGGTTTCTTGCCCTTGTCGCTGCGGCGCAGGATAGGGACCTCCGACTGACCTCCTTGCAGGCCGGTCTGCTCGTCGCTGCCGAGCTCGGGATCGCGTCCGACAGCCGCTCCTTTGCGCGCATGCTGGGGATCGCGCATGCCCTTGTGTTGCGGGACCTCAGCGCGCTGGCGGAGCGTGATGATATGCTTCGAGTCGTCAAGCGGGATCCGAAGACAATGCGAGTGCACTACCGATTGGCCAAGCCTTAAAAACCGAAAGCGCAAAGAGCGAAGCTGAAAGATCGCGGTGCGCTTCAGCTGCAAGTTACCGGCGGCTCATGCGCTTTCTCGTTTCGGACGGGTATTCGCCATAGGTTGCCTTGTAGACCGCGGAAAAGCGGCCGAAATGAAAGAATCCCCATTTGAGGCAGGTGGCCTTCATCGTCTCCGTGCACTCGGGATCGATCAGATCCTGCCGCGCCGCGCGCAGACGAAGCGTCAGCAGATAAGCGGCCGGGGACGTTCCCTTGAAGGCGCGGAAACCGGTTTCGAGGGCTCTGCTGGAGACGCCGGCCGCTTCCGCCACCTTTGGCATGGTGATCGGCTGATCGATATTGGCCTGCATGAACTCGATCGCTCTGCGCACATGCCTCGGAGCGATAAGGGCGGCGCCTTTGTCAAGAAAATGCGACAGCCGGTGTGGCACCATGCGCACGACGAGATCGGCGAGCGCTTGGGTCATGTGAGCCATAGCGATCGGCGACTGCAGCAGGGGACCGTCGTCGCGCATCCCTGAAATGATCGTTTCGGTGAGGTTGCCGATCGTCCGTCCGGCCGGCGTCGACAGATCCAGTTCGGGCAGAAGGTCGAGCGAGCCGCTGAACGGCATTTCGAACGTATGGCCGATCGTCTGGAGGATGACGGGCCAGTTGATCAGCAGTTCGTCGATGACGTTGCCTTGCCCGTGCATGAGAACGCTGTCGGGTTCGAAATTATTGTAGAGAAGCAGTTTGCCTTGCCCGGCCTCGGCCTTGCGCGTCCCATAGGTCACTCCCATGCCGCCACGGCGCGGCACGACGAGCGACAGATACTCCGCCGTGCTGACAGTCGGCTCGATGTTGAATTGGAACTCCGCCTCATGATAGCCCGTCAGCAGGACGGCGCTCTCGGCCACCGAAAAATCCAATCCCCAATGAAAGTCCTTGGCGCGGCCGACAGGCTCGGCATCAAACGCGCCGAAAGCGCCGCCGAGGGTTTCCACCATATTATCGAAAGACGAACCGTGGAATCGGAAGGAGAATGGCTGGGCGCTGTTTTTCGTCATGCTCCCCTCCTTATTTCATCTGACGTCGCGCATAACGCGACACCTCGGCCACTTGGATCAGAATGAAGTACGTCCCTCTTTTTGTTCGCACGTCGCCGAGCGTCATCTTTCTCCTCACGCTTGCCGGGGCATGACGGACGAGGCTTGGCCGTATATTAGCGGATAAGAAGCCAGAGCGCAGTAAGCGGCAGCCAGGCGGGCAAGTTTCAACGTTATCCAGGTGTCGGTATTGCTGGCCAGGGCAAGCCGATCCAGGCAGAGCTCGCGCGTGGCGGGCGTCGGAAACGCAGACCTTTTAAATGCTTTATGGATAATTCCCATCTGTCGGATTTTCCTGGCCAGTCGGCAGGAACTGACAGAACCGGCTGCACTTGGCAAGGCCTTGGAACTGCTGCTTTGATGGTGACCCCGTGATGAAACGATTAGCCAGCCTGCGCATAGGGCACATTCAAGGCGCCATCCAAGAGTCGCCTGCCGAAGGTTCTGAAGTGGACCGCTCGAGATCGCCTTCGGCAGGCTGACAGGCAGTTGGCATACGCACGGGATGGAGTGCGTATGGATGTAATCCCCGTCCATCATTTGGGGTCAGCGATGGAGGGGGACTTGCAAACCGTAGACCATCATGGCCCCGGTCGGACTGAGTTTAGTGTTCTACGGCGATGGAGCAATTGTCAGGCGCCGATATTGTCGGCCGATCGGCTTTTCGTGACGCAGTATGGACTGGTCCTGCGCAAAACGTATAGGCTGGCCCTCCCTCCCCACTCTTTGGGTGCCCCTGAATTAAAGATCCAGTCCGACTCGCCTGTTGTCGGAGAAGGCATAGAGATCTGGTGTAAAGACACTTCATTTATCGATGCCAGGGAGTGTCTCGACAGAGCCTTCTGAAAGCAGGTTTCGGAGGATCAAACCCGTTGGCAGGGCGACAGGATCGGTACCGACGGCCTCGACATCCGACGGGTCGATATAACAGGCAAGTCTAACGACTAGCCGCGAGCTTTGCCAGGCGCCGCTCGGGCGGCCGAGCATCTCCCCCGAGGCCGCATTCGTGATCCCTCAGGCGGCCGGCTTGCCGGTTGCGGTGCGTGGTGACGCGCCGAACGTCGGTGCCGCCGGCAAGCCCGAGGGACCCCGCGCCCGTAGGTTCAGAGCGCGACCGAAAGGGCGCTTTCGCGTGGGGCAGCCACCTCCTGCGAGTTCACCATTGCACCGGCGAGCTGGCGGAAGGTGACAAGGCCCAAGGTTTCCCCCGACGGCGACACCACCTTGGCATCATCGTTCGGTGTCGAAGCCAGTATTCGGACGGCTTCTTCGACGGTCGTACCCGATGCGATCGTCAAGCCGCCAGGCGCTGCGGCGGAGTGCAAAGGTGTCATGACGGCTTCGACATGGATGACCCGGCCTCGGTTGACCTCCTTGACGAAGTTGGCGATGTAGTCATCCGCAGGGCGCAGCACGATATCTTGGCTGGTGCCCTGCTGGATAACCTCGCCGTCGCGCAGGATCGCGATCTGGTCGCCCAGGCGCAAAGCCTCGTCGAGGTCGTGGGTGATGAAGACGATGGTCTTCTTGATCTCTTTCTGAATATCGAGAAGGACCGTCTGCATATCCGTGCGGATCAAGGGGTCGAGAGCCGAATAGGCCTCGTCCATCAAGAGAACCGGGGCATCATTGGAGAGCGCCCGCGCCAGGCCGACGCGTTGCTGCATGCCGCCGGAAAGCTGGTTGGGGTATTTTTGTTCGAAGCCCTTCAGGCCGACGCGCTCGATCCAGCGCATAGCGACGTCAACGGCTTTCGCGCGCTCCATACCCTGCACTTCGAGACCGAAAATGGTGTTGTCGAGGACGTTGCGGTGCGGCAGAAGCGCGAACTTCTGGAACACCATGGCGGTCTGCTGCCGCCGGAACGTCCGCAATTCGGTCTCGTTCATCTTCACGACATCGATGCCGTCGACCAGCACTTCGCCCGATGTCGGATCGATCAGCCGGTTGATGTGCCGGATGAGCGTCGATTTGCCCGATCCGGAAAGGCCCATGATGACCTGGATTCGGCCGGAGGGAATCTCGACATTGATATCCCTGAGCCCCAGCACGTGCCCATGTTTGGCGTTGAGCTCGGCTTTCGTCAGGCCCTTCTGCACCGCTTCGATATAAGCCGTGGGATTGGGGCCGAAGATCTTGTAGAGATTGCGGATTTTGATGCCGCCAAAACGATGCTCAGCCATGGACGGTCTCCCGATGCTTCTGGAGCCTTTTGCCATATGCCTGGCTGACCCGGTCGAAGATGATGGCGATGCCGACGATGGCAAGGCCGTTGAAAATGCCCAGCGTGAAGTATTGGTTGGCGATCGCCTTCAGCACCGGCTGGCCGAGGCCCTGGACGCCGATCATGGAAGCGATGACCACCATGGCGAGCGCCATCATGATCGTCTGGTTGATGCCGGCCATGATGGTGGGAAGCGCCAGCGGCAGCTGCACCTTGAAGAGCTTCTGCGATCTGGAGGTGCCGAAGGCATCTGCGGCCTCGAGCACGTCCTTGTCGACGAGCCGGATGCCGAGATCGGTCAGGCGGATCATCGGCGGGATGGCGTAGATGACAACGGCGATCAGGCCCGGCACCTTGCCGATACCCAAGAGCATGACGACGGGGATGAGATAGACGAAGCTCGGCATGGTCTGCATGACGTCGAGGATCGGATTGACGACGCGCTGCAGCCGGTCGGAGCGCGCCATAAGGATCCCGATCGGGATACCGATGGCGATGGAAAGAACCGTGCAGACGAAGATCATCGAGACCGTCCGCATCGTGTCGTCCCACATGTCGAAGTAGCCGATCAGCATCAGCGTCGCCAGACAGCCGAGGACGATCTTCAAGCTGCGGCTCGCAAACCAGGCAATGACGAGGATGATCAGGGTAATGATCGGCCACGGCGTTTGCGTCATGAAGCGCTCGGCAGCGATGAGGAAATGCTGCAGCGGGACGAAGAGGCTTTCGATGCCGTCGCCGTAGCTGCGGGTAAATCCGCGAAAGCCGTCATCGATCGCTTTCTTCAGATTGCGAAGCGCGTCATCGTTCATGTGTGGGAATTTATAAAACCATTCCATCTCGTTCCCCTTTCGTCAAAGTGCCGCGGCAGTCTTTTTTGATTTTGTCGGCGCGTGAGAAGCGGTGCGCTTTTCGCGCACCGCTATTTTGGCTCAGAGAGCAGCTTCGATCTTCTTGGCCGCCTCAGGCGAGACCCACTTGGTCCAGAGGTCCTTGTTTTCTTCCAGGAAGTGCTTGGCACCGTCTTCGCCGGTCGCCTGGTTGTCGGTCATCCAGGCCATCAGCTTGTTGACCGTATCGTTGCTCCATGAACGCTTCTTCAGGTAGTCTATGACCTCAGGGCCAACCTTTTCGGAGAAAGGCTTGGCAACGAGAGTCACGACGTGATCGACCGGCCATGCCGCCGGCTTCGGATCGGGGCAGTCGGCAACGGTGATGCAGCGCTTCCACTCGGCAGCATTCTCTGGTACGCCGGCTTCGAGCTTGACCATCTGATACTTGCCGAGCAGCGCGGTCGGCGCCCAGTAATAGCCGACCCAGCCTTCCTTGCGCTCGTAAGCCTTGGCGATCGAACCGTCGAGACCGGCGGCAGAGCCGGTGTCGACGAGGGTGAAGCCCGCCTTTTCGGCATCAAACGCCTTGTAGAGCTGCGAGGTGACGACCGTGCCGCCCCAGCCCTGCGGGCCGTTGACGATGGCACCCTTCTTCGGATCTTCGGGATCGGGGAAGAGTTCCGGATGCTTCAGCGCATCGCCGATCGTTTTGATATCGGGATGGGCATCGGCGATATACTTCGGAATCCACCAGCCCTGTACGCCGCCATCCGGCAGCGGCGAGCCGACCTGAACGATGCGGCCTTCTTCCGTGCCCTTCTTGACGACGTCAGGCAGCAGGTCGATCCACGCTTCGGGCGCGATATCCGGCTGGCCCTTTTCGGCCATGGAGGTGATCGTCGGGACTGTGTCGCCAACGGTGATGTCGGCGCTGCAGCCGTAACCTTCGTTCAGGATGAACTTATCCAGGTTGGAGAGAACTTCGGCGCTCTGCCAGTTCATGCTGGCAATGGTGACGCTGCCGCATTCGGCGGCGCCGGCGAAGGACGCGCCGCCGATCAGGCCGAACGCCAAACATGTCGATGCAAGTAGTTTCTTCATTCTCGTTCCCTCTATTTAGCGGCTGATCTGGCCAGGCGGGGTGCCGCAGTACCCGCCCAAAGCGGTCGTCAGGAAACAGCTCCCATACTCACCGATTTCTTGAATGCTGCCGATAGTCCTTCCGCCACCGCAGCGTCGAACCCGGCGGCGCGCATGCCTTCTATGGCTGCCGCGGTGGTGCCCTGATAGTCGAGAAAGGTTTGGACGATGTCGTCGGGACATTCGTTGCGGCGCTCCAGCAGCCGGCCGGCGCCTGATATCACCGCATTGACGGCGCGGCGCGCAACCTCGGCCGGCAGGCCGCGGGCGACGGCGTCGCGCATCATGGCGGCGGCGAGCAATGCCGGGAATGCCGGCCCGGAGCCGGAAAGGCCCGTGAGATAATCGATGTCGCTTTCCCTTGCGACCTCGTCCTCAGATCCGCAGGTTTCGAAGATTGCGCGGACGACGTCCCGGTCATCTCTGGTAATGCTGCTCGCGCCGATCCAGGGCGTATAGGATTTTGCCACTTCGGCTGCGGCATTCGGCAGGGCGCGGACGACGCGGCCGGTCTTGTGGCGCTCCGAAAGGGCGTTCAAACGAATTCCGGCCATGACTGAGATGACGAGCTTGCCGGAGGCGTCGACGGCGAGCCGACGCCAGTCGTCCGGGCGGATGGAGAGAAGGATCACATCCGAGCGGTCGGCAAGTTCCTGACTGTCGGTGGTCCAGAAGGAATCCGGGAAACGGTCGGGCTGCCGGCTGCGATAGGAGAGGCAGAGATTTTGGGGATCGACCAGGGCGGAATCGAGGATCGAGCCGGCGATGGCTCCGCCGAGCCAGCCGCCACCACCAATAACACCGATCCTCAAGGAAACGCTCATCTCGGTTTCCTCAGCCGGGCCTATAGCCATGCCGCGCGAAGAAGCGGTCGAGCTCCCTCTGCTGCGGCACTTCGCCAGTGTAGATCGCGATATATTCGGGAATCCGTTTCATGCGGACGGCGAGTTCCTCCTTCGACTGCATGGAAATGTACCCGATCTGAACGAGGTAAGTTGTCCGCGCTCTGACATCCGATGTCGTTTCTGGTACCCCGAACCGCATAAACATGCGTTTGAGCGCCTCCAGCCGGATCTGATCCGCCTGCTGGACCTCGGCCAGAAGTTCGTCCGACTGCAAGGCCCAACTGCGCACGGCAAACTCGAATTTGGCGTCGAAGAGGTCGGTGTTCAGCCAGCAATCGAAAACGTTGAGCATCGCTTCTGCGAGCGACTCCGCATAGGCTTCGGACTGCTTGACGATATTGCCGGTGTTTTTCTCGCGCCACCGCGCCACGAGCGCGCTCAAGAGTTCCTCCCGATCCTTGAAGAACCAGTAGAAGCTCGTTCGCGAGAGATTGAGTTTCTTTGCGAGCGGCAGAATTTTCACCGAATCCACGCCGGATTCCAGCAGTGACTGGTAGGCTGCTTCCAGCCAACCCTCCTGCGATCCGCGCCAACCGGTGTCGTTTAGAGCCTGGTCCATGCATTCTCTCCTACCAAATTCCGCGGCCTCGCACAAGAAAAATGTACAGTGGTGTCGAAAACAATGACCTTCATGTTTTCAAGATTGACACTTGTGTACATTGCGCTTAGCGTCTGCTCCGATGTTTTAATCCGGAACCACGGCCCATGTCGAACGATCCTCTTCTTCAGCCCTACCAGCTCAAGCATCTGACGCTGCGCAACCGCATCATCGTAACCTCGCACGAGCCGGCCTATCCCGAGGACGGCATGCCCAAGGAAAGGTATCGGGCCTATACGGTAGAGCGGGCAAAGGGCGGGGTGGCCTTGACGATGACGGCAGGCTCCGCCGCGGTTTCCAGGGACAGTCCGCCTGTTTTCAACAACTTGCTCGCCTATAAGGACGAGATCGTCCCCTGGATCAGGGAAATGACCGACGCCGTGCACGAAGAGGGGGCGGCGATCATGATCCAGCTCACCCATCTCGGCCGGCGCACGCGTTGGGACAAGGGCGACTGGCTGCCGGTCGTCGCCCCGTCGCATCATCGCGAGGCTTCGCATCGCGCCTTTCCAAAGAAGTTGGAAGATTGGGACATCGAGCGCATCATCAAGGATTTCGCCGATGCGGCCGAACGGATGAAGGCCGGCGGTATGGATGGAATCGAGCTGGAGGCCTACGGCCACCTGATCGACCAGTTCGCGTCTCCGCTCACGAACGAACTCGACGGCCCCTATGGGGGTGCGCTCGAGAACCGCATGCGCTTCTGTTTCGACGTGTTCAGGGCGATCCGCGAGAGGGTCGGGAACGAATTCATCCTCGGTGTGCGCTATACGGCCGACGAGTGTCTGCCCGGCGGCAACGGGCAGGCCGAAGGCATAGAGATTTCCAAGCGGCTGCGCGACAGCGGGCTTATCGACTATCTGAACGTCATTCGCGGCCACATCGACACCGATCCGGGTTTGACCGACGTCATCCCGATCCAGGGCATGGCGAACTCGCCGCACCTGGATTTTGCCGGTGAAATCCGCGCCGCGACCAACTTCCCGACCTTCCATGCGGCGAAGATTCCCGACGTCGCCACGGCGCGTCATGCGATTGCAGCCGGCAAAGTCGACATGGTCGGCATGACCCGCGCCCACATGACCGACCCGCATATCGTCCGCAAGATCATCGAGAAGCGGGAAGAGGATATCCGCCCCTGCGTCGGCGCCAATTATTGTCTCGATCGGATCTATCAGGGCGGGGCGGCCTACTGCATCCACAATGCCGCCACGGGGCGCGAACTGACGATGCCGCATGTCGCGGCAAAGGCCGAGGTCAGAAAGAAGGTCGTCATCGTCGGCGCCGGCCCGGCCGGGCTGGAGGCGGCGCGCGTCGCGGGAGAGCGCGGCCATCAAGTGACCGTTTTCGAGGCGGCGAACAATCCAGGCGGTCAGATCCGCCTCACCGCCCAAAGCGAACGCCGCCGGGAAATGATCAGCATTATCGACTGGCGCATGAGCCAGTGTGAGAAATACGGCGTCACCTTCCACTTCAACACCTGGGCGGAAGCCGACACGGTCGAGGCCGAAAATCCTGACGTCGTCATAATCGCCACTGGCGGCCTGCCGCATACAGAGGTGCTCACCAGCGGCAACGAACTGGTGGTCTCGTCTTGGGACATCATCTCCGGCGATGTGAAACCCGGTTCCAACGTGCTTGTTTTCGACGACGCTGGCGATCATGCAGCGCTGCAGGCGGCGGAGTTCCTCGCCAAATCAGGCGCCAAGGTCGAGATCATGACGCCGGACCGGTCCTTCGCGCCGGAGGTCATGGCCATGAACCTGGTGCCCTATATGCGTTCACTCCAAAAGTACGACGTGACCTTCACCGTTACCTATCGGCTGGAGGCCGTCGAGAAGAGCGGTAATCAGCTCGTCGCCCATATCGGCAGCGATTACGGCGGAATTGCCCGGCAGCACAGCTACGACCAGATCGTCGTAAATCACGGGACCATCCCGCTCGACGAACTCTATTTCGAGCTGAAGCCCAAGTCGAAAAATCTGGGCGAGGTCTCGCACGATCAGCTTCTCCAGGGGCAACCGCAATCGGTCATCCGCAATCCCGAGGGCAAGTTCCAGCTGTTCCGGATCGGCGACGCTGTCGCTGCCCGTAACACGCATGCCGCTGTCTATGACGGTCTGCGCATCGCGAAGGATATATGATTGTCAGAGCGGCCGCCTGCCGGCCGATCGGGAGGGGATGATATGAGTGTGCGCAACGAAAGCCTCCAGCATTGCCTGGAAGCCGCTTCGGTCGCTTTCGACCAGTTCACCGAGGCTACAGAAGCCCGCCGCTCGATCGGGCAGTTCTTCGCGGCGCTGGGGCGCCCGGGGACTGCCCGCGCGGGAGAGGGAAGCCGGTTACCGGTCTGCGCTCACCTCGATATGGCGCTCGCAGTCGATACGTCCTATGCTTCGCTGGCGCGATTGATCGAGGGGTTCAAAGGCATCGAGCCAATGCTTGAATGGCGTCGCCGCACAAAGTATGACCACACCACGGCCAGCGACAATTTCGTTGATGGGCATGCCAATGCCATGATCGTCGGGCCGGGTGGATTGGAGGAGCGAAGTGACCTGTGGTTCGGCGTGACATTGATGGCGCCTCACGTGCGCTATCCCGATCACGACCATGCGCCGGAGGAGGTCTATCTGGTGCTGTCCAAGGGAGAGTTCCAGCAGGGGGAGGGGAACTGGTTTTCGCCTGGTATCGGCGGATCGTTCTATAATATTCCCGGGATCAAACATGCGATGAGGTCGGTGGAGACGCCGCTCTTCGCCTTCTGGGCGTTGCTTGCCGAGCGGTCGCATTGACGGCCGGCTGTCTAAAGCATGTCGCGCAAAGCTGTGCGGCGGTTGTGACAACGGCTTACGTAAAAAGAAAGAGTTAAAGCGCAGAGCAAGCGAATCTGAAAGATCGCGACGCGCTTTGGACATAGGGGTTTGCCATGAAGATTCTCGTGCCCGTCAAGCGGGTTGTCGACTACAACGTGAAGATCCGTGTGAAGCCGGATGGCACGGGTGTCGAGCTTGCCAATGTGAAGATGTCGATGAACCCGTTCGACGAGATCTCGGTGGAAGAGGCGCTGAGATTGAAGGAAGCCGGCAAGGCGGAAGAAGTGGTGGTGGTGTCGATCGGCCCGGCCAAGGCCGAGGAAACGCTGCGCACGGCGCTCGCCATGGGCGCTGACCGGGCGATCCTGGTCGAAACCGATGATCAGGTCGAGCCTCTGGCCGTCGCCAAAATCCTCAAGGGTGTGGCCGATGCCGATCAGCCTAGCCTTATCATCGTCGGCAAGCAGGCGATCGACGACGATTCGAACCAGACCGGCCAGATGCTGGCGGCATTGCTGGGCTCGGCCCAGGCGACCTTCGCCTCGAAGATCGAGATCGGTGACGGCAAGGCTCAGGTGACCCGCGAAGTCGACGGCGGCCTGCAGACGATCGAGATCAAGCTGCCGGCGGTCATCACCACCGACCTCAGACTGAACGAGCCGCGTTACGCCTCGCTGCCGAACATCATGAAGGCGAAGAAGAAGCCGCTCGACAAGAAGAGCCCTGCCGATTTCGGCGTCGACACGGCGCCGCGGCTGAAGGTGCTGAAGACCGAGGAGCCGTCCGGCCGCAAGGCCGGCGTCAAGGTCAAGTCGGTCGCCGAACTCGTCGACAAGCTGAAGAACGAAGCCGGCGTGCTGTAATCGGGCTGGAACA
>NZ_JAQJCJ010000014.1:0-188764 GCF_030182485.1 Rhizobium atlanticum | reverse complement strand
GTCGGCCCGTTCGCCGGACAAAGTCCGCTGCTTGCGACCGCCGACGCGGCCGGGCGTCAGAGCGCCGGTCTCCGCAAGGCGCTTCTTCCACTTCGAAACACAGGAGGGAGCAATCGCAAGTGCTGCTGCGATCGATCGTATCGTTTCTCCGGTGTTCAGGCGCGCCATCGCCCGTTCGCGAAGATCCTCAGAATATGGGTGCGTCATCCTTGCCGGCCGTCCTTTTCCGGTAGGACAGAGAATCATATTTCAGCTGATTTGCGAATCTGCGATTCTGAAAAATCGAAGCGTGCTCTAGGTCACTCCAGTCGCGAACGTCATCAAGGCCAGTAGCCCAATTGCTGCGCGAAAAGGCCGGACATATGGGCGCACCAGCCCTCGGAATATCAACGATTGAACACCTTGACCGCAGAGCCGTTCCACATATGGGAATCCCGCAACGATTCCGATAAGCAAGGAATTGCTCTAGAAAAAATGACGGGTGGCCATTCGCAGTTGGCGGCGATCACGGATTTTGCGGAAATGAGCCGGCGACCGGATCGGCAACAAACCGTCCCGCAGCCGTTCTCTTGTCCTGACGAAAGAGCGGCGGTGCGGTTAAGCCCTCCTGCAGGTAGAGAGCCTCTCCCTCAGATCGGGAATAAATCGTTGTATCGTATCGTCCGGTTGGCTGAACTCTTCAATTTGTCGGAACAATCCCCAGCGTTGCTCGGCATCGGCCGGGAGATGAGGTCCACGCACATTGGATCCGTTGACCTTCGCCGCGAATTCCTCATGCGAGCGCGTATAATAGTGATTGAAGCGTATAGTATTGGCCTTGAGCTTTAAGGGATCCTCCCTTGGATAACGTGGTAGCGGTTCGCCGTCCTCGTTCACGCCGATCTTGTTCGTGCCTTTCAGGTTGAACCAATGGGCGCTCTCGATCGATCTGATCTGAGCTGGCTGAACGATTGATTTGACGTTTAGAAGCTTTGGATATTCGCGCTGGGCATCCATGGGGACTGCCTGTCGGAAGTTCTCCGTGACCAGACCCGTGGGCCGAACCGCGTGGCCGCTCGTTCCAAAATTGACACCGGCGACGCAAATCGCCTGTTCCTGCTCCCGCGCCTGCAAAAAATCGATCAAGGAAGCCGCATGCATCGGAAACATGAATTCATCGAGGTCGAAGAAAGCCATCCAGCGGCTGCGTGATCCGAAATTGCTGACGGCATGAGCATAGGCTAAAATCTGGGTGTTTGCCCAAACGTTAAAGGGACGCCACGGCACGACAGTAACAATACCGGCATTCTCATAGGCTCTCAGTATCGACAAGGACTGATCCGTCGAGCCGTTGTCATAAATATAAAAGTGAGAAATGCCAACCAGCAGATGAAATTGAATCCACTCATCGAGATACTCACCCTCATTCTTTGCGACTGTGACGCACGACAAATAATGATCAGGGTGTGTCGTCACGACGGACTGCGGAACAACGATGGGTTCCCTTACGAGAATTTTTCCGTTGCGGGCCTGGCGGCGTTTTCTGAGCGTGTCCTTAAGCCCGCGCCACATATGCGTTATTCTCTCCTGACAGTCATCCTTGTAAGCCTGCATCAGACAGCTAAGCTCGACGTCGTCGAAACGCAAGAGGCGGCGAACTCAGGGAGGAGGGCCTTGCCTTGCTGATGCAATTTATCCAGCAACCGCCGCGGTGCTGAGGCTCGTCTGCGAGTCCCGAGACATCTGAAACCCGCCAGGCTGTCAACCGGCGCACAAAACTGACCCCTATCTGGAGTGCGCCCCTCGGGGTGGACACTGATCAGGCTGCTGTTTTGCCAACCTGCCGGATGTGTTGATCCTCGAACTGTTTTGGGCTCAGATAGGCCGAGTACCGAATGGAGCCTGCGCTTGTTGTAGACCTCCTCGATGAAGTGGGGAAGATGCTCGGTGACATCGTCGAAGGCTTCAAAAGCTATGGGATAGACCGCCTCGACCTTGAGCGTCTTCATGAAGCTCTCGGCCTTAGCATTGTCGTAGGGATTACCTCTGCGGCCCATCGAGCCGATCAAACCGTGGTCGGTCAGAAGCTGCCGATAAAGCTCGGCAGCATATTGCGAGCCGCGATCGGAATGGTGCATGCAGCCCAGTGGCGGCTTTCTGCGATCAATGGCAGTTCTCAAGGCCGCGGCCGTAAGGCGTGCGTCAATTGAGCGGCCGATGTCGTAGCCGACGATAAGGCGAGACCAAGCATCAAGGATGATGGCGACATAGATGAAGCGGGTCGGCAGCGCGACGTAGGTTATATCGGAGACCCAAAGCTGGTTGGGGCCGGTCGGGATGATATCCATCGCCAGGTTCGGGAAGATCGGGCCGTGGTGGACACTGTCTGTTGTGGCAATGAAACGCCGCCTGATCTTCGGCCTCGGATCGTGTTCGCGCATGAGGCGGCGAATTTTCTTGTGGTTCACGACAGACCCTGCTGCCGCAGGGCCGCACCGACGCGGCGGTAGCCGTAGAACTCGAACTCTTCGCAGATCGCGAACATCGCTTCGACGATGGCGGTGTCGTCGGCGGGACGTTCCGGAAGGTCATAATAGGTGGAGCGCGCGATTTCCATCAGTCGGCATCCTTCCGCGACGGAGATGCCGCAGGGCCGGTGATGACGGATATAGTCCCGTTTTTCGGGCGCGGTGCGCTTTTCAGAGCCCCCTTTAGAAACTCCAGTTCCAGAGCCTGCTTGCCAACCAGCCGCTCCAGCGCCGCGATCCGAGCCTCGTATTCCTGGATGATATCGGCGGCCTGCTCATCGTCGTCGAATGCACCTTGCTCGTGCTTCTGAACCCAGATGCGGATAAGGTTGCGAGACACGTCGTGGCGTTTTGCCAGACCATGCAGCGTTTCGCCGGCGAGGAATTCCTGCGCGACCTGGCGTTTGAATTCCACGCTGTGACTGCGGTGCTTTGCCATGGGTGATCTTTCCGAAAACCCGGAAGGCCGGTCAATTCCTCATCCCGATCTGTCCACCCCGAGGGGCGCACTCCAATCGGCGTCCAATGTTGATGCCCTACAAGCGATCAGCACTTGGCACGCCCGGCGCTGGTCGGGGTTGCAGAGGGTGGGCCAAGTGCGGGTGATGGGGACCTTCGGCTTTAGCTTTGAGATCGGTTCTTGAATCCCCAGGATTCGTTTCCGGTCTCGATGACCTCGCAGTGATGAGTGAGCCGGTCCAGCAGCGCAGTCGTCATCTTGGCGTCGCCGAAGACAGAAGGCCATTCGCCGAATGCCAGGTTGGTGGTGACGATGATCGAGGTGCGCTCGTAGAGCCTGCTGATCAGATGAAACAGCAATTGCCCTCCGGCCTGGGCGAACGGGAGGTAGCCGAGTTCATCGAGAACAATGAAGTCGAGACGGGTAAGGTGATCGGCAGTGATCGAAGGCTGCGCGAAGTGTGGAAGCTTCGGCTTTTCGCAATCGAAGACGGTCGAGACGCATTGGAGGTGCGTCGAGCTCTATCCGTATTGGGACGAGATCAAGAGCCGGAGCTCCTCGAGATGATTGCTGGGCTGATCCTGTGCGCCTAGCGGGGCGACATTTTGTCTGGTAATTTGCAATTGCAGCGCGTTCTCAAGCTAACTAGTTTAGTCTTGCTTCGTGGGCTGGAATTTTTGAGCAGAGGGCCGTGATGTCCTGCCCTAATGTCAATACGGTGCGCGAATCTGTGGTCCCGCCGCAAGACTTGCTGCTCCCGGAAATTGTCGCAAGAGCGTAAGTCGACGACGAGAATATTGAATTGGCACCGGCCGATGCGCCGAGAGCATTGTTGAGAAATTGCATGTAACTGCGGCGGAGGCGAATGAAAGTTTTCGATGTCTTGACGGCGGATACGTGGAAGGCGTTGCTGTCGCGCTATTCCCATATCGTGCTGGTAGCAAACAGCGAGGCAGTCGACTTCGAGCGGCTGCGGAGCGAATTGCCGGAGACGGCGCTCTACGTCTTCTTCAACAAGGTCTACAAGGTGCTCGACGAACCCTTCGCCGGGCATGCGGTGCTGGTGGCCCGCAGCGGCGTGATGGGCGCCAATATCGTTCACCGACGCGAGGTGGGGGATGTTCTGCGCTTCTTTGGCGGCGACGATTTTCTGGGCGTCGTCAATATCCGGGTCTCCGTCGAGGAAAATTTCAGCGAAAAGAGCTGCTTCGAAGGCGCTAAGGCCCGTCACCTCGATCTGACGCAAATGCTTGCCGATCTCTATCCGATCGGCAAGATCGCGACGAGTGGCTTTGCTGTAGCGCTGTGGCTCGCCGATCTGCAGTTGCCGGGCAAGATCCTGCTTGCCGGCTTTTCGGCGAAGCGGAGCGAGAAGTGGAAGGTGTTCGACGTTCACGATTGGACGTTCGAGCAGATCTTCCTGCGTCTCTTTGCGCGCATGGGTTCGATCTCGATGATGGGCGGCGTCGATGCCAGCCCCTATTCGGCGCTTGCCAAACGGTTTCCTGAGGTGCCGCCGATCGAGATCGCGATGGCTGCGGCTGAGGTCTTGTCGGAGCGGCTCGACAATACGAACAGCCAGATCGACAGGCTGATGTCCGTCACCAAATTCATCCGCGCCGTCGATAATTTCTTTCGGCGGTTCAAACCGAAAACTCGCAAGCAGCGTTTTCTGGAAAAACCCAACGAATAATTGTAGCTAACTTAGCTGACGTGGTAGAGCTGCCTCTAAGTTCAATCCGCTTCTATGGTTCTCGGGGTACAAAATGGAACAACAGACTGTCCGAATTTTTGTGGGATTTGATTCCAAGGAAGTCGTCGCTTATCACGTCCTGGTGCAGAGCATCATTGAGAAATCCTCGCTTCCGGTCGAGTTCTCACCGCTCGTGCTTTCAAATCTCAGTGGAGTATTCAATCGCGAACGCAATGCGCTCCAATCCACTGAATTCTCCTTCTCGCGTTTCCTGACGCCCTATCTCAGCGGTTATCGGGGTTGGAGCATCTTCATGGATTGCGACATGCTGATGCGGGCCGATATTGCCGAGGTTTGGGCCTTGCGCGACGAACGTTACGCCGTCATGTGCGTCAAACACGATTACCAGCCGAAGATCGACACCAAGTTCCTCGGTCAGACGCAGACCAAGTATGAAAAGAAGAACTGGTCGAGCTTCATCATGTTTAACAACGACAAGTGTCGAACACTGACGCCCGACTACGTGAACACGGCGACCGGCCTGCAATTGCATCAGTTCAAGTGGCTGGAAAATGATGATCAAATCGGCGAATTGCCGGTGACGTGGAACTACCTCGTCAACGAATATGACTATCGCGAAGACGCCAAGAACGTCCACTTCACCGACGGTGGACCGTATTTCGAGAAATACAAAGACGATGATTACGCTGAAGAGTGGTTCGCCGCTCGAGAACGCATGCTATTTGTACAGCAGGGCGCGTAGGGACGCTTAAAAGGCCGCAAAACCGCTGTTACATTACCCGGAGAGAATTCTCCGGGTGATACCTTTGGCGGTCGGGTATCCTTCCATCAAGCAAGATTTACTTGCCCGTTGCCCTGCCAGAGCGGCAGGCCGACATTCTCGGCTACTTGAGGATCGGCGGTGTAGATGGGGTAGCCGAGCCGGACAAGCCTCACTAGCGTTTCGCTGTCCGTTCGGACATGTTTACGCTCCAGATTGGCGTGATTGTAGACATGCCCTGTGGAGTTCGGATTTATCCCTGAAAGTATCACTGCCGTCGCGCCATTGTAGAGCGCAAAAAGCACTGCGATGATGCCGTTTGAACACTTGGTATCGGCGTCGAGCTCAAGATTTAGCTGGCCGCTGACCTTGTGCAATAGAGCGATCCGCTGATAGCGATCGATGATGTGGGCCTCAGTGCAGCGGTAGCCAAATGCTTCGAGACCTGCCTGCAAGCGCTCGCGGCCATGCCGCCAGGCCAGCACGTAAAGCGAGCCGGTGCGCTTTCCGCCGAGAACGCGTCTTGTTTCTATGGCACTCTGATTGGTGCCTTCGATTTCGTTATAACCCATCAACGTGATGTCAGGCGCCTCGATGCCCCAGGACTGAAGCGCGAGTTGTGATGCGTTCACGGAAATGATCCGATAAGTAGCGTCGAGGCCTAGCGGCTTATGAGAGGTCGGCGCCGACCCCAGCACCACCACCGGCCCATTAAAAGGCGCTGGGGTAATCGGCGGCTTGGGGTTCCGCAAGACATATTTGATCCGGCGGGAGATGTATTTCTTTGCCGTCGCAAATGTCGTCAACATCGGTAATATCGCTTTGAGGGTCAGCCGGATATAACATCCAGGCTTCACGGTAAGCAAGGCGATTGCCTGCGGAACAAGATTGGAGACAAAGGGGGGCCTCGCAAAATCGACCTATCCGGTGGCAACACTGCCAGAGAGGATTTGCTGTCATAGCCTGACCGCTTGCAAATTCACAGAGGTTGACAAGTTCATGGACGCTTACGCGAACATCTACCTGGCGATCCGGCCCCCTGGTTTTACCAGCGATCGATAGCCACGCCCCGTTATGCGTTCGACACCGCTGCGGGACGATACCTCGTCCTCTGCTTCTTCGGATCGACCTCGCATCCGGCGAGCAAAGCCGCAATAGCGGCAGCTCTTCAAAGATCGGACATGTTTGATGATGTCAAGGCATCGTTCTTTGGTGTCACGATCGATTCGACTGACGAAACTGAGCAACGCGTTGCCGAGCGGTATCCGGGCTCCCGCTTCTTTTTTTGGACTTCGACGGCGCCATCAGCCGCCTCTATCGGGGATTCCGATCGACGCCAACCCCGGAGACCGCCAGGTGCCTGTACGCCAGCTCTTGGTAGTACTTGACCCTACCATGCGTGTTCTGAAGGTGCTTCCGTTTGCGCAAGACGGAAGCGATATCGAGGCCGTGTTGTCGCTTGTGGCCGCATTGCCTCCGATCGACCGGTTCACCGGCATCGAACTCCACGCCCATCATCGTAGTTCCTAACGTATTCGAACCTGAACTTTGCAAGAAGCTGATAGATCTCAACGAGCAGAACGGCGGTAAGGAATCAGGTTTTCATGCGCGAGGTCGACGGCAAAACTGTCGAGGTCAAGGATCATGGCGACAAACGCCGTAAGGACCACGACATCCAGGAAAAGGACATCATCGCCGAAACGCAGGGGCGGTTCATGCGCAGAATCGTGCCGGAAATGCAGAAGCTCCATCAGTTTACCGTCATCAGGACGGAGCGATATATCGTCTCCTGCTATGCGGCTGAGGACAAAGCCCATTTCCGCCCCCATCGGGATAACACGACTAAAGGCACAGCACACCGCCGATTTGCCCCCTCAGTGAACCTGAACGATGATTTCGATGGCGGAGAAGTAAGTTTTCCCGAGTACGGCAGTAGGAGCTTCAAGGCTCCGGCCGGAGGCGCAGTGATCTTCTCGTGCTCTTTGCTTCATGCCGTTTCAACGGTTGCGCGAGGACGCCGCTATTCGTTTCTGTACGATGATGCGGTCGCAAAGATACGTGAGGCCAACAACGCCTTCCTTGCTGAAGGCGTTGGTAGCTATATTGCTGATAATCAGACAACTGCACCTCCGAGATCCAAGTGATGCTTCGCCCGGGACTTCACGTCGGTGCCGTCGGAATCGACGAGGCGCAGTTCGAGCGGGCGCTCGTCTCAAAGAAGAATGCGACAGCGTCGGGGCAGCAGAACGGCGAATCACCGGTGCGAAAATACTTCACCGTTGAACGCGAAGGATTTAAGGAAGCGCAGGCTTTTTATGAGAAATGAAGGTTGCGTCACAACAGCGGAGTTGATGGCGATGGCGAACTCTTCCACGCCGGCAATCCGGGCGGCGACCGGTAGATGACGGCACTGGCCTGACTTGGAGATCGATGTGTTGGAGCGGATTACCAAAAGTCTTACGAACGCAAGCATTTTTCTGGCGGGATATTTCCTGCTGAATATCGTACTTCGCATCGCCTTGCCCCATACGCTCGATCTCGACGAGGCGGAGCAATCCTTCTATTCACAATATCTGCTTGCCGGCTACGGCCCGCAGCCGCCCTTCTACAACTGGCTGCAATATACCATCGTTTCGGTGACCGGCATATCGATGTGGGCGCTTTCGGTACCCAAGAACATCATCCTCTTCGGCTGCTATCTTTTCTATGGCCTGGCTGCGCGCGAGGCGCTGAAGGACCGTCTGCTCCCACCCATCGCAATGCTGAGCCTGATTACCCTGCCACAGGTCGGGCTGATGGCGCAGCGCGAACTGACCCATACTGTCGCGCTGCTGTTTGCGACCTCGCTCTTTCTCTTCGGTTTTTTCCGCACGCTGCGCCAGCCGACGATCGGGAGCTATCTTGTCATCGGCATCGCCACCGGCATCGGTCTAATTTCCAAATATAACTTCGCGATCCTGCCGTTTGCTGCCTTCATCGCCGTGTTCCCGGACAGGAAGTGGCGCAGCCGCCTTTTCGACTGGCGTCTGCTGCCGGCGATCGCAATCGCCATTCTGATCGTGCTGCCGCACGCGCTCTGGCTGCCCGATAACCTCGCCCGCGCTTCGCTGCCGACCCTGAAGCGGATGACCGCCGAGCATGAGGCAGCCGCCGGCCTTCCGCGCATCGGACAGGGACTGCTGTCCCTCGTCATCGCCGTCCTCGGCTTCGTCGCATTGCCGATCGTTCTCTTCGCGGCAGCCTTCCGACGGGATATCTTCCGTGCGCGTTCCGCGTCCAGCCCGATGATCCGGGTCATCGAGCGGATGATGATCGTCAGCCTGCTCGCCTTCGTCGGTGTCGTCATCGTCGCCGGCGCGAGCGATATCCACGAGCGCTGGCTCGACCCCTGCCTGCTCGTCCTGCTGATTTATCTGTTCCTGAAGCTGGAAACCGCAGGCTTCGATCTTTCCGCCGGCCTTACACGCTTCCGGCCTGTGGTGCCGGTCTTCATGGTCGTCATACTGGCGATCCTTCTGCTGCGGATCGTCGCGATACAATATATCGGCACCTATACGAGAACCAACGTGCCCTTCTCCGGCTACGTGGCCGAACTGACCGCCACCCGCAAGCCGGTTCTGATCGTAGCGGAAACCAAGTTCGTGGCCGGCAACATGAAGCTGGAATTCCCTGACGTTCCCGTCGTGATCCCCTTTTTTCGAGGTTCCGGGGTTCCCGAATATGCGACTGCCAAGGGGCCGGTGCTCGTAATCTGGCGCGGCGAGACCGCCGATGACCCAACAATTTCCCCCGATTTCGCGAACGGTCTCGTGAGATCGGGCATTCACCTGCAGGAGTTGAACACGCTGACCTTGCCCTATCTCTTTAGTGGCGGCAAACGCAGCTTCTCCATTGGTTACTCCTGGGTGGAAGGCGGCGCGAAATAGCGTTACGGCAATCAGCCGATTGCGGAGAAACCGGCATTGCCCGCTGGCAACGGGCGGACTCGTGACCCTCGGCCTGCCGCCCGAACGGTGCAGACGAGGCCGTGGCGAGCGTCGTCGCCGAGCAACAGTGACCTGCCACCTGAATTTTCATCCGGCGGCGATTAGAGCTTCGGCGGTTTTGAATACGCCAAGTGGCGCGGGTGTGAGCAACCGGCGGAAACGCGAAGCTTTCATCTCGCGCAGCGTTGGAGCCGGTTGCGGCAATGGTATCGGCATAGCTTGCCGGGGTCTGTTATCCGAGCGATGAATGCGGCCGGAAATTGTTGTACAACACGACGACAGAACGCCCACGGGACCGAGGTTCGCGAGCTTTTGTATCCGTGGCATCCCTGGTCCGGACGGCTCGTTCACGTGCATGAGGCGGTGTCCAAAGGGACGCATATTTTCCGCTGCAGCCTTTCTGGTTCTTCTTCTGGTCGACTTATTGAGGTCCCGTCGTGGATGTTCGATCGATCAGTAAGTGGTTGTTGGCGCAGCCTGCCGGTTCCGCACGTCGATCTCGCAAGCCTGCATATTTTGGCAAGATTGCTGAAGGACGCTGATGCCTCATCGCATTCTTCGGTAATGGGCGCAGCATTGGTCTCTCACGAAACGAGTCGGAGAGATGTTCATGCCTCGCCAGCCCATGACATGCCAGTTCGATCTGTTCTCGGCCCCGCAGCGGGGGAAGACGGCAGGGACGCCGCAATGGCCGGAGTTGCCGGAGGAGACCCGCCAAGCATTGACGGTGCTCATCGTGCGGCTGTTCGTCGATCACGCAAAGTGCGGACATGCCTCGCAACAGAAGGAGGCCGGTCATGATGCATGACAAGATCGGGCCGCATCATCTGGAGCGGAAGGCCATCCTCTATGTTCGGCAGTCCTCGGCTCACCAGGTTCTGCACAATCGAGAGAGCAGCGCACTCCAATACGCCATGCGCGACCGTCTGGCAGCGCTTGGATGGTCACATATAGAAACGGTGGATGACGACCTTGGTCGTTCGGCCGCCGGCGGCGTGACCCGCGCTGGATTTGATCGGATGGTGGCGGAAGTCTGCCTTGGCAAGGTCGGCGCCGTGGCCGCGCGTGAGGTATCGCGCTTCGCCCGCAACAGCCGCGATTGGCAGCAACTCATCGAGATGTGCCGCGTTGTCGATACCGTCCTGGTCGATCAGGAAGCAGTTTATGCGCCCCGCCAGGGCAACGACCGCCTGCTCTTGGGTTTGAAGGGCAGCCTCAACGAATATGAACTCGATCTCTTGCGTCAGCGTTCCCTTTCCGCCCGCTATGAGAAGGCTCGCCGCGGTGAACTCGTCGTCACTGTTCCGGCCGGCTTCGTAAAGGCTGGTGATAGGATCGAGAAGGATCCAGACCGACGCATCCAGGAAGCCATCGCACTCGTCTTCAACAAGGTCACCGAACTCGGGAGTGCCCGGCAGGCCTTGCTATGGTTCCTTGAACAGGGGTTGGACCTGCCCGTCAGGTGCGCCAACGGTGACGTCATCTGGCGCAGGCCAAATTATGCCACCATCCACCGGATGATTGCGAACCCGATCTACGGCGGCGGTTATGCTTATGGTAAGAGTCGTTCCGTACCGGGATACGATGGTCGATCTGGAATTCGCCGCAAGGCGCGTGATGAATGGCTTGCCCTGATCCCGGACGCGCACGAAGGTTACATCAGTTGGGAACGGGCGGAGGAGATCCGCAAGACGGTCAGCGACAATGTACCGGCCAGTCGCCATCATGGAGCGCCGAAGCATGGCGACGCTCTGCTTGCCGGCCTGTTCCGCTGCAAAAGGTGCGGCCGGAAGCTGACGGTTCGTTACACAGGAGCCAACCATAACATCCCGCGCTATTCCTGCTGGCGTGGTCTACTCGATAATGGCGAACCACGTTGCATCGCCTTCGGCGGTCTGCGGGTCGATGATGCGATCGAGGAGGCGCTGCTCGGCGTGGTCGAACCGGGAGCCATTGCCGCCGCCGTCGAGGCGGAACGCAATATGGCCAGCCAACGCGATCAGGTTCAGGATGCCCTGCTGCGCGACCTCGAGGCAGCGCGCTATGTAGCCGACCGGGCATTCCGGCAATATGACGCGGCTGATCCGGAGAACAGACTTGTAACATCAGAGCTCGAAGCGCGCTGGAATAGGACACTCGCACGCGTCGGCGAAATCGAGACCAGGATTGCCAAACATCGGACAGTTACGCCGCAGCCGTTCCCCATGTCCGCATCACAGGTAACCGCACTTGCGGGAAACCTTCGCACCGTCTGGACGGCGCCGACAACCGATGCAAGGCTGAAGAAGCGCATCGTGCGCACGCTCATCAATGAAGTGGTCGCCGATCTCGATGATGGAACCTCTGAGATCGTCCTCGTCATTCATTGGGTTGGAGGCGTCCACACCGAGCTGCGCCTGCCGAAGCGACGCCGTGGCCAAAGAAACGCGACCCCTGACGACATTGTCGACGCCGTGAGACAACTCGTCTTGATCGCCAATGATGATGTGATTGCCGGTGTCCTCAATCGCAACGGACTGACCACCGGCAATGGCAATCGCTGGACACGGGAGCGGGTCACCGCGCTGAGGTCATACCGCAAGATTCCGGTCTTCCGTCCCCAGATCGACGGGGTCGAGCCATGGCTTAATCTGGGCGGTGCGGCGAAGTTACTCGGGATAACGCCAAAGACGCTGCGGCTGGCGGCCGAGGCTGGCGATATTGAGGCGGTTCATCCGCTACCCGATGGCCCATGGATCTTTAGCCGTTCAAAACTTGCGACCCCACAAGCACGTCTGATCCTCGATCGTGCCCGGAAGAACCCTCGCCACGCCGCGGGATCGCCTCCAGATCAGGAAAACCTATTCCCTTCAATGGCATAGAAAGATGGGCGTTATGAAACAGGATTGTAATCGTCGGCCCATTCAGTAATGGCTCTGCGGGCGTGATCGAGGCCCAAGAACAGGCTTTCGTTGAGCAGCTCGTCGCGCATGCGCCCGTTGAAACTCTCGACATAGCAGTTCTGCATTGGCTTCCCCGTCGCGATGTAATGCCACTCCACCTTGTGATCCCTCGACCAGGCGAGAATGGCATTCGACGTTAGTTGGCTGCCGTTGTCGGAGACAATCATTCCGGGCTTGCCGCGTCGTTCGATCAGCGCCATCAGTTCTCGGGCGACACCTCAACCAGAGATGGACGTGCCCGGGATCGCTGCCAGGCATTCACGCGTCACATCATCGACGATGTTGAGCACGCGAAACCTCCGTCCGCAGGCGAACTGGTCGTGGACGAAGTCCAGCGACCAGCGGGCATTGGCTTTCGCCTTGACCAGGATCGTTGCACGCGTGCCGACAGCACGGCGCCGAGCCTTTCGCTTTCGAAGGGAAAGCCCTTCCTCGCGATAAAGACGATAGATGCGATTGACCCCGGACGGCTCGCCATCCCGCCGAAGCAGGCGAACAGCCGACGGTAGCGGAAACGCTGACGCTCGTTTGCAAGCTCACGCAGCGTCGCTCGCAACTCGGTCTCCGGCGGTCGGTTCGACTGGTAGCGGATCGTCTGACAGGCCCGCCGTTCCGAAAGACCCATGACGGCCTTCAGATGCATGACGGCTTCACGCTTGGCGGCAGGCCCTACCATTTTTTGCAAGGAGCTCGCGGAGCGCTGCGGCGTCCAACATCTGCTCGGCCAGCAGCTTCTTCAGTCTTAGGCGGGCCGGCGTGTCGCATACATGTCGCACGGAGCTGCCGTCAATAAATGAGAGCCGTTGTAGACATTGAGAAATTTCTTGCAGTAAATACGACGTGAAATCGGCAGCAAGAAGCAGCGGCGATGACTGTATGTTTTGCTGGAAAAATTTTGGCTGGGGAACCTGGATTCGAACCAAGATCGACGGAGTCAGAGTCCGCTGTTCTACCATTGAACTATTCCCCAGCAAGCGAACCGGTGGGCGGTTCGGCTGGTGTGCGGCGCTTATAAACAAAAGCCCGGCGATTGCAAATACCTGTTTTGAAAAAAATCGGCCTTCTCAGCTGGGGGTGAAACTCTTCGGCAAAGCCCTCTGTCAAAAAAGAATTTGGTGATTTTGGCGGGCGCTGATATTCTTGCGGCAACGCAAAAATCAAATGAGCGCCTGCTGCATATCTCAAGGACTTGCGCGGCGCGGTGGAAAACAACGTGGAAGACCCCGAAGGCGGCGCGAAGCCGCAATTTGACGGGGCGACGGCGGCAGGGCGTAGGGACGGCAAGAAGTCCAGGCGTCGCAAGGGCAAGCGCGGCGGGCAAACCCGCAGCGCAGCTCAAGCCGCTCCGCATGAGCTCTCCGGCAGTGCCGGGCAGCCGGCGCGCCCCATGGACGATGCGGCCGGACATCCGGCTCGCAAGCGAAAGCGCCGCCGTCGCGGCGGTCAAGGTGTTTCGCAGGACGGTTCGATTCAAGCCCAGGCGATCGAACAGACAGGCGCGGCAGCCAGTGCCGCCCGGTCCGATGGCGAACAGGCATCAAGCCGGCGCAACCGCCGCAAGCATCGCGGCAAGCGCGGGCTGCAGGGCCGGCCGCTGTCGTCGGCAAAGCCTTCCCATGTCCCGCTGCAGGAAATCCGCGTCGAAGAGTCGGCGCGTAGTGCCGTCCTGCACGAGATGCAGAACGGCGCGGCCG
Organism: Rhizobium atlanticum; assembly: GCF_030182485.1. Taxonomy (NCBI): domain Bacteria; kingdom Pseudomonadati; phylum Pseudomonadota; class Alphaproteobacteria; order Hyphomicrobiales; family Rhizobiaceae; genus Rhizobium; species Rhizobium atlanticum. Next base: position 174,701 of record NZ_JAQJCJ010000014.1, on the reverse strand, counting down.
CCGGCCGCAAAGGTCGCCAGGAGAGCAACGGTCACCAGGGGGATCGCCAGGCTGGCGAGCACGCATGGCCGGAAGAACTCTATGCCGCGCTCGATCTCGGCACGAATAATTGCCGTCTGCTCATTGCCCAGCCGACCCGGCCGGGTCAGTTCCGCGTCGTCGATGCCTTTTCCCGCATCGTACGCCTCGGCGAGGGTCTTGCCGCCAGCGGCCGTCTCTCTGACGAGGCGATGGAAAGGGCGATCGAGGCGCTGAGGATCTGCGCCGGCAAGCTCAGGAACCGGGAGATCCGCCGCATGCGGTTGATCGCCACCGAAGCCTGCCGTCAGGCGGTCAATGGTGCGGAATTCCTAGGACGCGTCGTCGCCGAAACCGGCCTTGAGCTTGAGATCATCGACCGGGAGACCGAGGCGCGGCTTGCGGTCTCCGGCTGCTCCTCGCTGGTCGGCCGCGAGACCCGTTCCGTCGTCCTATTCGATATTGGCGGCGGCTCATCGGAGATCGCCGTCATCCGTATCGGCGATAGTCGCTTCAGCCGGCTCGCCAATCACATCACCCACTGGACCTCGCTGCCGGTCGGCGTTGTGACGCTGTCGGAACGTCACGGCGGGCGCGACGTGACGCCGGATGTTTTCGAGGGCATGGTGCGCGAGGTCGAAGCCATGCTCGGATGCTTCGATTGCCCGGAGATCGAGATCGCTGAGACCGGCGATTTCCACCTCATCGGCACGTCGGGCACGGTGACGACGCTTGCCGGCGTCCATCTCGACCTGCCGCGTTATGACCGGCGCAAGGTCGATGGCATCTGGCTCTCGGATGACGAGGTTTCCGCCATGCAGGCAAAGCTCCTCTCCTGGGATTTCGAAAGCCGCGCCGCCAATCCCTGCATCGGGCCGGACCGGGCCGATCTGGTGCTGGCTGGCTGCGCCATCCTCGAGGCGATCCGCCGCCGCTGGCCGAGCCCGCGCATGCGCGTTGCCGATCGCGGCTTGAGGGAAGGCCTGCTCACCGACATGATGGCCGACGACGGCGTGTGGCGGCGAAACCGCAACCGCCGCGGCCAGCGGGCGAAATAAGGGGAAGGGCATGACAAAGGCACCGATCGCGGGAAACCGCACCGGCCGGAAGCTCGGTCAGCGCGTCAAGAACAAGAAGATGAAGGCATCCTCCCGCCAATGGCTGCAGCGCCACATCAACGATCCCTATGTGCAGCGCGCCCAGCTCGAAGGCTATCGCGCCCGCGCCGCCTTCAAGCTCCTCGAGATCGACGAGAAATACCACATCCTGCGCGGCGCCAGGCGAATCATCGACCTGGGGGCGGCTCCCGGCAGCTGGTCGCAGATCGCCGCCAAAGTCACCGGTTCGACGGATGAGGACGTGCGTGTGGCCGCGATCGATTTCCTCGAAATGGCCCAGCTTCCCGGCGTCAAGATCCTGCAGCTCGATTTCCTCGACCCCAGTGCGCCGGAAAAGCTGATGGAGGCTGTCGGCGGCACGCCCGATCTCGTTATTTCCGATATGGCCGCGCCGACCACGGGCCACCACCGCACCGATCATCTTCGCACCATGCATCTGTGCGAAGTTGCGGCCCATTTCGCCATCGAGGTGCTGGGGGAGGGCGGGCATTTCCTCACCAAGACCTTCCAGGGCGGCACCGAGCGCGACCTGCTCGCCATGCTGAAGCAGAACTTCCGCCAGGTCGTCCATGTCAAGCCGAACTCGTCACGCGCCGAATCGGTCGAGATGTTCCTGCTGGCAAAGGGTTTCAAAGGGCGCAAGGCGGAAGCTGAATAGCAGGCTTGATCTTCGGGAAGTCTTGTCTGATGATCCTCGATCCGGGTTTTCTTATGTCGGTCCAAGTCTTGTGGGAGACAAGACTGCCCTAGCGGCGCATTCGATCGTGTCCATACGGTTCCGGGCAAGGATAGCTGCTAAACACCGCTCGATTAACGGTGTCTTGCATGCAAGCGATACCGATCAGAGATCAAATCAGCCTGCACCTCGGCGTGTCTTTCTGCCGATCAACTTGATCCGTGCGTCGCGTCGTTGATCATTGTGGAAATTGGGTTACGGCGATTTGGAATTCTGTTGTCTGAACACCGCATTGAATAAGGTTATGGATTGCGCCCCGGCTTGACAGCCGACATCACGATCCGTAGCGAGGCAGGACCGATACGATTAGGCCGGTAAAATGAAATACTTTAAACAACTCATGATAGAAGTGCTTTATCCCGGAAATGGAGCTGCAAGTGCAGACGATCGAGACAACGGCATTGCGGTTTTTCTCTTTGCAATCGTTCCAGGACTTTCGCCGAACTTTAACTCCTTCATCCTCCTCGCGTCGATGCTGTGGGGCGCCTACTGCCTGGCGACAGGCCGCCTTGCCTTGAACCTGTCGAGATCCGACCGGCTGGTTGCCGTTGGGATGTCGATATACCCGTTGGTGATGATCGCGAGCATATTCATCAATCCGCCTTACTCCGAAGAATTGCACTGGATACTCCGGCTGCTGCCCTTCTTTTCGATCTGGCTGGTATTGCCGCGGATGCGCCAATCTCCCGATGGCCGTCTCGTGCCGCTCTTCATCCTCGGCGCTGGGATCGGCATGATCGTTACTTTTCTGCTCAGTCTCCTGCAGATCGCGTTTCTTATGGACCGGGCGGAGGGCGGGACAACGAACGCTGCACTGCTCGGGATCATAGGCATTCTCTTCGGCGGCATTGCGCTCCTCAACCTTCAATCTCCCAAAAGCATGGAGCAAAGGATTGCGATTTTGGGATATGCCGCGGGTATTGGTTGCGTTCTGCTGTCGGGAACGCGTTCGGCCTGGTTGGTTATTCCCGTCCATCTCATCATCTTTCTCTGGTATTTTCGCAAACATAGCTTCCATCTGAGCCTGCGCAGCCTCGGCATCATAGGCTCCCTACTATTGGTGGGCCTCATTGCCTTAGGCAGCGGCCCGATCCTTCATCGCATCGAAGCGTTGCGAGGGGAACTGCCATCGCTGGAACGCACCGACGGTGAGATCACCTCGCTCGGTGCGCGGTTCGCTTTGTACAAAGGTGCACTATCGGCAATCAGCAAGGACCCGTTGACTGGTTACGGCCCGCAAAACCGGATGGCTTCGGTTCTGGCGGAGTTGCCTGATAACATAAGGCCACAACTGTCTTTCACACATGTCCACAACGGTTTTCTGACCGCTGGAATCGATGCCGGCGTTTTCGGCATCGCGGCGCTTTCGCTGATGCTGCTGACACCGGTGATCGGCGCGTGGAGAAAAGAAGCCGGGCCGGGCCGCGATCTGGCGATTGCGCTCGCTCTTCTGCTCTTCAGCAGCTACGTCATAACCGGCAGCTTTGGCATCATGTTCAACCAGAAGGCTCTGGACCCTATCTTCGCCTATATGGTCGCACTTATCTGCACGGATCGAGGCAGCATACGCTTTGCGCCCGTTGTTTCGAGCTGACGTCTTGCATATTGGAGGCGGCTGGCCAAGGGCTTCAAAGGCCGCAAGGCGGAAGCTGACGCAGAGCAAGCTTGATCTCGGGGCGATCCCAGCCGATGATGATCCCATGCTTCTTTACGTCACCCTCGGAACCAACGACCTCGACCGCGCAGGGCATTTTTACGATGCCGTTCTGCCGGTGCTCGGCTATCGTCGCCAGCTTTGTTCGCAGGAGGAGATCGGCTATTCTGTGCCAGGCGATACGCGCTGCCGCTTCTGGGTGGTGACGCCCTTCAATCGCCGCCGGGCGACATCAGGCAATGGCGCCATGGTCGCATTCACAGCCGAGACGCGGGCAGCCGTCGATGCCTTCCATGCGGCGGCTATGGCGGCAGGCGCCGCCGATGAAGGCGGGCCGGGTCTGCGCTCCTACCATGCCCATTTCTATGCCGCCTATGTCCGCGATCTCGACGGCAACAAACTCTCTGCCGTCTGCGAGAGCCCTGAATAGGAAGCTCATTTCACTCCTTGCTGCTCGGCCTCGATCGCAGATGCCGCCACGCGTCTCGAGCGGTGGCCGGAAACGAGCGCGCCTGCATTGCGATCCATGCGGATGAAGGGAATGGTCGCAATCACCGTCAGTCCCGCAATGATGTAGAAAGCCAGATGGAAATCGGCCACATCAAGCGGCTCGCCCCTGATATAGATCGAGGTCTCCAATATTGCGGCCGCCACCGCGACGCCAAGCGCCAAGCTGACCTGCTGCATGACGGAGCTCATCGATGTCGCCTGGCTGGCTTCGGCATCGTTGATATCGGCGAAGGCAAGCGCATTGACGCCGGTGAACATGAAGGAGCGGGAGAATCCGCCGAGAAGCAGCACGCCGATAATGACGAGATGCGGCGTTGCCGGCGTGAAGAGGCCGGTGACGATGGTCACGAGCGTCGTCACCATGGCGGCGCCGATCAGCGTCGTGCGAAAGCCGGTGGCGGCGAAAACGCGCTTGGCCATGAACTTTGTGGTGATCGCACCGATCGCTCCGGCAAAGGTGATGAGACCGGATTGGAACGGCGTCAGCCCGAAGCCGAGCTGCAGCATCAGCGGTGTCAGGAACGGCATGGCGCCGACGCAGATTCGAAAGAGATTGCCGCCCATGGTCGAAGCCCGGAACGTCGGATTTTTGAACAGATTGAGGTTGAGGATCGGCGCCGGGTGGCGCTTCGCATGGCTGATGTAGAGGACGCCGCAGCCAAGGCCGACCAAGGTCGCGGTGATGCCGATGATCGGCGGCAGGGCCGGCAGGCTTACCACCGACAGGCCGAAGACGACGCCGGCGGCTGAAAGCGAGGTCAGCACGAAGCCCGTGAAATCGAGCTTCGGCGGCGCCATCGCTTCCACCTCCGGCAGGAAGATCGTTGCAAGCCAGATGCCGATGATGCCGACCGGCACGTTGATCAGGAAGATCCAATGCCAACTGAAGTAGGTGGTGATGAAGCCGCCGAGCGGCGGGCCGGTGAGCGGGCCGACGAGGGCGGGGATAGTCAGCAGCGCCATGGCCGAGACAAGGTCGCTGCGCTGCGTGGTGCGCACCAGGACGAGACGGCCGACCGGCGTCATCATCGCGCCGCCCATGCCCTGCAGGAACCGGGCGAAAACGAATTCGACGAGATTGGAGGAGACGGCGCAGAAGATCGAGCCAATGACGAAGACCGAGATGGCAAGGCGGAAGATCTTCTTGGCGCCGAACCTGTCGGCCATCCAGCCGCTGACCGGGATGAACACCGCCAGCGCCACCATGTAGGAGGTCAGCGCCAGCTTCAGCGTGATCGGCCCGACATTGAGATCCCTGGCGATTGCCGGGAGCGCCGTCGAAATCACGGTGGAGTCCATCTGCTCCATGAAGAGAGCGACGGCAAGGATCAGCGGGACGATGCGGTTCATAGGCGGGAGCCTTGATAGGCTGCGGATCGGAGCAGGGAAGGCACTTGCTGTGTAGACGCAGTTCCAGGGCCTGCCAATCCTTCAATCCGCTTCGATCGCACGTTTGGTTCACGTCTGCGTGAGATGGCTTGCGCGAAAACCTTCCCTATCAAGATTGGCAGATGTTCCGGACAGAAAATCCGGGCAGACACATCGTCGGGGCAGCGCGGCGGCACACTGCGCATCAAAGGGGAGTGGATATGGCAATCTCAACGCATATAAAGCGGCGCACGCTTTTTGTCGCAAGCCTCGGACTGTTGGCGGCGCCGATGATTTTAAGAGAGAAGGCCGAAGCGGCCGTGACTGGAGAAAGCAGCACTATGGATGCAGCGCCTTTGCCCGAAATCGATCAATTCAAGCTTGGTTCCTACAAGGTTACCGTCGTGCGCGACGGCATCAACATCTCCGAAAAGCCCCATGAAACCTTCGGCACCAATCAGGACCCCGAAACGGTCAAGGCATTGCTGACCGCAAACTTCCTGCCGGCAGATAAATTTCTCAACGGATATTCGCCTGCCCTCATCGATACCGGCTCGGATGTCATTCTTGTCGATACCGGCTTCGGTGCAGCCGGGCGGGTGCGCGGCGCCGGCCGCCTTGCGGAAGGCTTGAAAGCCGCAGGATATTCAGCCGACGACGTCACCGTCGTGGCGCTCACCGATCTGCACGGCGATCATATCGGCGGCCTGACGGAGAATGCCGCAGCTGCCTTCAAGAATGCCCGCTATGTCATCGGCCAGGCGGAATATGACTTTTGGTCGAACAAATCACGCGAAGGTACGCCCGCCGAAGGCGGCCACAAAGCCGTGCTCGCCAACGTGACGCCGCTCGTCGAAAAAGCCACCTTCATCAAAGACGGTGACAGCGTTGCGCCCGGCATGACAGCGATGCTGGCAGCCGGTCACAGCCCGGGCCACATGGTGTTCCATGTTGAATCCGAGGGTAAACGCCTGGTGCTGACCGGCGATACGGCCAACCATTATATTCTGTCGCTGCTGCGCCCGGATTGGGAAGTGCGCTTCGATATGGACAAGGCACAGGCGGCAGCCAGCCGCCGCAAGGTTTTCGACATGATCGCCACCGAGAAGATCGCCTTCCTCGGTTACCACATGCCTTTCCCGGCGGTCGGTTTCGCCGAGAAGCAGGATGGCGGCTATCGTTTCGTGCCGAAGACCTATCAGTTCGACATTTGATCCAGGGCGGTTCAGCTTTCACCGAAGGAGGAACCGCTCGATCCCCTTGTTTGGCGCGATTTCCGGCAAACCTGCTTCGCGATTTAGCTGGGAATTGCTCTCCGTGCATGGCACCCATGACGAGCCCGGCCGATGTACCGGGCTTTTTGCTATTTCCTTCCTGTCATAGACGTGTTACCAGCCCTCGCCAACTTCCAAGCAACTCATGCACACCGCCGGGGCGGACGATTCGTTTCCGGGGCCGGTTGCATTTTCTTAAACGAAGGAATTTGGCCATGGCACGCATCATTGAAACGGCAACCGGCGCGGACGCGCTTACCTTCGACGACGTGCTGCTGCAGCCGGGGCACTCCGAGGTCATGCCCGGCCAGACGAACATCGCCACCCGCATCGCCCGCGACTTCGATCTCAACATCCCGATCCTCTCTTCAGCCATGGATACCGTCACCGAAAGCCGGCTGGCGATTGCCATGGCCCAGGCGGGCGGCCTCGGCGTCATCCACCGCAACCTGACGCCGATCGAGCAGGCCGAAGAGGTCCGCCAGGTGAAGAAGTTCGAAAGCGGCATGGTGGTCAACCCCGTCACCATCGGCCCGGAAGCGAAGCTTGCCGAAGCGCTCTCCCTGATGAAATCGCATGGCATCTCCGGCATCCCGGTCGTCGAGAAGTCCGGCCGCCTCGTCGGCATCCTCACCAACCGCGACGTCCGCTTCGCCTCGGATCCGGAGCAGAAGATCCATGAACTGATGACCAAGGACAATCTGGTCACCGTCAAGGAGAGCGTCGATCAGCAGGAGGCCAAGCGCCTGCTGCATTCGCATCGCATCGAGAAGCTGCTGGTCGTCGACGCCGAAGGCCGCTGCGTCGGCCTCATCACCGTCAAGGATATCGAGAAGTCGCAGCTGAACCCGAACGCCTCCAAGGATGCGCAGGGCCGGCTTCGCGCCGCCGCCGCCATCAGCGTCGGCGACGACGGCTTCGAGCGCGCCGAACGGCTGATCGAGGCCGGCGTCGACCTCCTGGTCGTCGATACCGCCCATGGCCATTCGCAGCGCGTCCTCGATGCCGTGACCCGCGTCAAGAAGCTTTCCAACTCGGTCAGGATCATGGCCGGCAACGTCGCAACCTATGACGGCACCAGGGCGCTGATCGATGCCGGTGCGGACGCCGTCAAGGTTGGCATCGGCCCGGGTTCGATCTGCACGACGCGCATTGTCGCCGGCGTCGGCGTTCCCCAACTCGCCGCCATTATGTCGGCCGTCCAGGCCGCCCAGGATCAGGATGTGCCCGTTATCGCCGATGGCGGCATCAAATTCTCCGGAGACCTTGCCAAGGCAATCGCCGCCGGCGCCTCCGCCGTCATGATCGGCTCGCTGCTCGCCGGCACCGATGAGAGCCCGGGCGAGGTCTATCTCTACCAGGGCCGTTCCTTCAAGGCCTATCGCGGCATGGGCTCCGTCGGCGCCATGGCCCGTGGCTCGGCTGACCGCTATTTCCAGGCTGAGGTGCGCGACACGCTGAAGCTCGTCCCGGAGGGCATCGAGGGTCAGGTGCCCTACAAGGGACCTGTCTCGGCCGTCGTCCACCAGCTCGCCGGCGGTCTCAAGGCCGCCATGGGTTATGTCGGCGGCAAGGACCTGAAGGATTTCCAGGAGCGCGCCACCTTCGTGCGCATCTCCGGCGCCGGCCTTCGCGAAAGCCACGCCCATGACGTGACGATCACCCGCGAGAGCCCGAACTATCCGGGCGCCGGCCTCTGATCATGAAGGCGGGCAGCGCAATTCCGCTCTGGATCGTTGCGCTGCTCGCCGCCCTTTGTCTTGCCGTGCTCGCCTGGACGACCTTCGGCTTCGTCGTGCCTTTCAAGCACGAAACCGGGCAGGCGGTACTCGACACCTATTTCGCCGGTTACGACGAATCGGCCGTCTTCCACATGCAGAAGCTGCTCGATGAAAACGAGACGGCGGCCAAATTGCTCAGCGCCATGTATTTCGGGCCGGAGCTGATGTTTCCGGCATTGCTCACGACGCTGCTGTTCCTTGTCTTCGTGAGGCTCGGCCCCGTCGGCTCGTGGTTCGGCCGGTCACTTCATCCGCTCACAGCCAAGGTGATCTATCTGCTGCCTTTCATCTACGGCATCTCGGACTACGGCGAGAACATTTCCAGCCTGATTGCTTTCGGCAACGGCGCATCTGCAGGTCCTGCAATGCACGTGCTGCCGTGGATGACGCGGTTGAAATTCGCAAGCCTCGCTATCTGCTTCATCGTCGCCGCCCGGCTTGCCGTCGCCCGTTGGCTGTCGACAGGCCAGGACTGAAGCGGCATCAGCTCTTTCGCCGCCAAACCGGATTTGACAGTCTCGCCATCATGAAATCGGAAAGGACCTCGACCTTCGCTGGCCGGTTGCGAGCAGAAGGTGTGACGAAATACAGTGCGCCTGTTGGCAGCGTCCAGCCGGGAAGGACCGGCTTCAGCCGGCCGTCTATGAGATAGTCATGTGCGAGAAACTCGGGTAGCTCGATGATCCCGAGGCCGCGTAGCGCCATTGGCACCAAAGCTTGCGAATTGGTGGCCTTGAGAGAGCCACTTGGTACGATGACCTCCTCCTTACCTTCACTGTTGCGCAGGCGCCAGACATCCTGCCGCGCCCTGTAGGAGTATCCGAGGCAATGATGAGCCGCTAGTTCGCTCGGATGTTCCGGCACGCCGTACCGATCGAGATATGCGGGTGCAGCGAGAATGAAGCGATCCACCGGCGTCAGCCTGCGCGCGACCAATGACGAATCCGGCAGCACCGCGATTCTGAGCGCCGCATCAAAGCCGTCTCCCACGATATCGACGACGGCATCGCTCATGTGCAGGTCGATCGAAATCTCCGGAAAGAGCTCGAAAAACTCAGGCAGGACCGGCGCCAGCCAGCGTGTCCCGAAGGCCATCGGTGCGGCAAGCCTGATGAGCCCCTTCGGCCGGGTGGCAATCTCCCTCGCAGTGTCCTCTGCCATCTCGGCTTCCGCATAGATTCGTGCGGCGCTGTCGACCAGTCGCAGGCCGAATTCAGTCAACGCGAGCTGCCGAGAGGTGCGGTTAAAGAGCCTTGCCCCCAGCCTGTGCTCAAGACGGCTCACGGCGCGCGAAACGGTCGGCACTGACACGCCGAGCGTCTGTGCAGCCCGAAGGAAAGAACGCTCTTCGGCGACCTTCGCAAACATCGCCAGACCCTCGAAATCCGGAAACTTGTTCATTTCATTCCTGAAACAATAGCTTTCAATTCTTTCTATTCCGAAAGAATGCCCCCGTCCATATCTCAGCTTCAGTCGAGCCAAAGGAGACGACAAATGACACAACGATTGAATGCGAAGATTGCGGTTATCACCGGCGCCACGTCTGGCATTGGCCTTGCAACGGCCAAGCGCTTCATCGCTGAGGGCGCACGGGTTTTCATCACAGGCCGTCGCAAGGACGTTCTCGATGCGGCAGTCGCTGAGATCGGCGGCGGGGTTGTGGGAATTCAGGCTGACTCAGCCAATCCAGCCGACCTCGACCGCCTCTATCAACGGGTGAAGGCAGAAGCTGGGAAAGTCGACGTGCTCTTCGTCAACGCGGGTGGCGGCTCCATGTTGCCCCTCGGCGAAATTACCGAAGAGCAGTATGACGACACGTTCGATCGGAATGTGAAGGGAGTTCTCTTTACGGTGCAGAAGGCCTTGCCACTGCTTTCGGCAGGATCATCGATCATCCTGACAGGATCGACAGCAGGCTCGACCGGGACACCTGCCTTCAGCGTTTACGCTGCATCGAAAGCCGCTCTGCGCAGTTTTGCGCGCAACTGGATCCTCGACTTGAAGGATCGCGGGATTCGGGTCAACACGCTTAGCCCTGGTCCGACGGAAACGACCGGACTGGTCGAATTGGCGGGTAAGGACCCAGTGCAACAGCAGGGCCTGCTTGACGTCCTGGCGGCCCAGGTGCCAATGGGCAGGGTCGGCCGTGCCGAGGAAGTTGCCGCTGCCGCACTCTTCCTCGCTTCGGAGGATTCCAGCTTCGTCACCGGTGCCGAACTCTTCGTCGATGGCGGCAGCGCCCAGGTGTGAAGACGATATCGGGTTTGCGGATGCCGGCGGCGAGCCGCTGGCATCCGCTTATCCTTTCCGCTAATGCTGCCAATGACATACGAAAGCGGAAAGGAAGTGGCGATCATGACCGGCTATGAAATCTTCTGGCCACTCCTTGCCCATGTGGCCCTGGTCTATGGTCTCTACGCGCTTCTTGGCTTGAGGCGAAAGAAAATGGTCCGAGCCGGAAAAGTCGCTCGGTCGGATTACCGAGAAAATCGCGGCGAGCCGGTCGAAAGCCTCGTTGTGAAGAACGCTCTCGCCAACCAGTTCGAACTGCCGGTGCTCTTCTATGCCTGCAGCATTCTCCTTTATATCACGCAGGCCGACAACATCTTCACCGTCAGTCTTGCGTGGATCTTCGTCGCGCTGCGTTATGCTCACGCCGCCGTTCACGTCACCAGCAATGAAATGCGCTATCGCAGTCCTCTTTTTGCGGCAGGCTACCTTGTGCTCGCTGTCCTGTGGGTCTGGCTCGCTGTGTGGATGGCGATGGACTGACTTGCGTCGATCGCACCTGACCGAACGCGCGCCTGTACCAAGGTAGGTCCGCCGCTTATCCCTGTTCTCACACAACCTTTCGAAGTCTTTTCAATCCCCGTCAATTATCGCGATATGCTGCGAGGGCTTGATTTCACAGGCTTTTGCCGGTCGCTAAAATGTGAACTTTTCCATTTACCGCTGATGAAGGCCTGCAATGTCATATCCGCTCGATGCGGTGGTGGCAGATAGCTCCTGCGCGAAACAATAAGAATGGGAACGACATGGGCGCGGAAAGCATGGATCGCATCGGCTTGCGCAGGCAGCCGAAGCAGGAGCGCAGTATCCAGAGGCTGGATCTTATCCTCGCCGCCGCCGCCAAGATCATCGCCAAAAAGGGCGTCAGCGCCATGCGGATGACGGAACTCGCGATCGCCGCCAAGGTACCGATCGGCTCGGTTTACCAGTATTTTCCCGAGAAGGCGGCGATCGTAAAAGCCCTGTTCGACCAGCACGCTTCGGCGATCCAGGCGAAGACGGCGGCGATGTTCAGCGATGTGCAGTCACTCGACCAGGCCCTCGATCGCGTCTGCGCCACCATCGACTGGTATTACGAATCTTATCGCGACGATCCCGTCTATCGCGGCGTCTGGATGGGAACCGAAACCGATCAGGATCTGCTTCGGCTGAATATCGAGCATAGCGGCCGCGTCGCCGGTATCTTTCATGACGCCGTAAGCAGGTTGGCTCCCGACCTTTGCGACGAGGAAATGTTCGCGCGCACTTACCTTTTCAGCCACCTGATCGGCGCCGTCGTCCGGCTTGCCGCTGTCAGCGAAGAGACCATAGCGCGGCGCATGCTCGGCGAGTGGAAGCGCGTCATCCGCGTTTCCCTTTTCGCCGCGAGCGCGTCGAGCGCCGCCTGAGGCTTTCTACCAGCTCGGCATCATGTTGGCGGCCTTCGGCCGCGGGTAAAGGCGCGCCTGAGCCGATTTGACATCCGCGTCCAGACCGTCGTCGACGACAGCCGGCGTGATGTTGTCGAGGCAGGCAGTGATATGCGCCGTAATCGCGTTCATCAGCGACAGCGAGACGCCTGGCCGCTTCATGATGCCGATCTGCACCGGCGGCAGCGCCGGGAAACCGTCGGCCTGGCTTAGCACCTTCATGCCCGTCCGCAGCGCCGATTCCGGCATGACCGAGACCGCCATGCCGGCCAGCACCGCCGCGGCGACGACGGTGCAGGACCAGCTGGTGAACAGGATCTGGTGCTCGCGGCCGACGGCATCGAGAGCCGAGCAGGCGAGCTGGCGCCACTGGCAGTCGCGGCGGCCGACGGCAAGCGGCACCGGCGCGTCGTCGCGGATCGGATGGTTGGCCGAGCCGACCCAGCAGAGCGGCTCGGTTCTCACCACATCGGACATGCGCTCGCGCGGATTGTGGGTGACGAGCGCGATGTCGAGCTCACCCTTGTGCATGCGCTCGGCGAGATCCACCGAGGGCTCGCAGACGATGTAGAGCTCGACGTTCGGATGGGTCTTGGCAAAGCGGCCGATGATTTCAGGCATATAGCGATCGGCATAATCGTCCGGCGTACCGATGCGCAGCGTCCCCTCCAGCCTGTTGTCGTCGAAGGCGGCGATCGCCTCATTGTTGAGGCGGATAATGCGGCGGGCGTAATTGAGCAGTTTTTCCCCCTCGACCGTCAGCCGGTTACCGCGGCCGTCCTTGATGAACAGCTGCTTGCCGATGCGCTCTTCGAGACGGCGCATCTGCATGGAGACGGCGGATTGGGTTTTGTAGACCCTGTCGGCGGCCTTGGTGAAGCTGCCGGAATCGACGATGGCGATGAAAGTCTGCAATTGGTCGAGATCAAGAGGCGCGGACATGGGTTCACCTATAAAGATAGCTGATGATAATCATTAGAAACATTCGTTGGACTGATCAATAGGTCTTTGGCATCTTCGAGATGCAAATCAAGCAAAGTAAAGGACAGACACCCTGCCTGTCCTACAGCGCCGCGCGTCTTTTCCGACGCGCAAAGGGACGCTGTAGCATTTTGAGTGGCTGCATAATTTTATCCTTAAATCAATTCCGATTTAAGGAATTAAGCAGTGCCGAATCCAGCCTGCTCCCTTCCGCACGACCTCGCGGCAGGGGTGGGTTGTTGCGTGCCCCGAAAGAAAGGAGAGTTCGATGCACACGACAGACCGGACACTAGAACTCGACTGCGGTAAGCTTACCCCGACGTTTTACCAGCGTCTGGCGGCAGGCCTTGCGCCGTTGACCTTCCTCTTTCGCGTGTTCCGCAATCGCATGGAGATCAACGCGCTGCATGATCTGAACGACGCGCAGCTGAGGGACATCGGCCTCACCCGGGCCGACCTGACCTCGGCGTTCCTGGCCTCGACTTTTTTTGAGGACCCGTCGGAACATCTGACGCGCTCGGCGCGTAATCGTTGGCGCCTGCAGTTCTTCCGCTCCTCCGACGAGTAGGAGCGCGAGTTTCCCCGCAGGGTGATAGCCAATAGCCCTGCCGCTTGACCCGGTGATCGGCTTTCCCAGCCATCGCCGGGTCTTTTTATGCGTGCCGGATGTCGCCGGGACGCGACGCGTCAGGTCTCTGACGAAGGCTTCGGCCGGTAGGTTTCGAAGATCGCCTCCAGATTCCTCTGATAGCTCTTCTGCACCTCCAGCCCGCTGTCGAACATGGCGTTCAGCATTTCGGCATAGCTCTCGGCATTGAGTTTTTGCTCTTCCTTCGGCGCTGCCTGCGTCTTCGCTGCCGGCTTTTGGGCCGCCGGCTGCTGGCTGAGGCCGGCCATCATCTCCTGGAAAGCCTTGGCGAAGGGATTGTCGAGGAAGGGGTTGGGTTGAGGCGCCGGTTCGGGCTTCGGTGCCGAAAACATCGTCTGCATCGCTTGCGTGAACGGGTTGTCGAAGATGCTGGCTTCAGGAGCAGTCTTTGGCTTCGGTGCGAAGCCCGTGCTTTCCAGCCATTTCTGGATGGTCTCGCCCATCGCCGTGTTGACGAAGGGATTGACGGGCGCGGCCATTTGACCGGTCGTTTGCTTGAAGAGCCCGCCCATCAGCGTATCTGCCAGCACCGGCAGCATCTGTTTGTAGATTTCCTGCCCGATCCCGGTCATCTGGGCGGCCTGAGCTGCGATCGCCCGCGAAACCTCTTTGGAGCCGAAGAGCTGGGCGAGGATATTGTTGCCGTCGGAAATGCCCTCAGGCGTGAAAGCCCGGCTCATATCTTCGAAATAACGTGCGTAATTGCCGGAGGCGACGGCCTGCATCAATCCGACGAAATCGTAAGGATTACTGGTGCTGCGCTTCAGGCCGGCGGAAAAGGCCGGCATCAGCGCCGCCATGGCCTTCGTTGCCTGCTCCTGCGCCAGGTTGAATTGACGGGCGACCGCTTCCATCGCTGCGCCGTTCTGCGCCTGCATCATCATGTCGAAGAGTGGCAGCATGGAGGTCCCTTTCCCCGAGTCGTGACGCGTGTAACGCCACTATATCCGGAAAAGGTAATGTGCAAACGGCTTTTTGCCATAAGAACTTAAAGCTGTTCCGGCAAAGGCGCGGAGTGAGGTATCCGAGCTAGAGAGTGCCGGTGCGGCAAACCTAATACTGGTAGTCCTCGAAGACCGGCTCGACGGAAAGCTGCCAGCGGCCGTGATAGAGCGACAGCAGATCCTCGGCGAGCGTTGCCTTCTTGGCGAGCACTTCGTCGAGCGGCGCCAGGAAGATGCTCTCGTCCTGCCCTTCGCCGTTGAGCTTGCCGCGGGCTTTGAGGCCGGCCCTCGATATGCCCAACACCTCGCGCGCCGTCTCGAGAAGCGAGTGCCCGTGAAATTCAGCCTGCAGCCCTTCGGCCGGAACGGCGTTGCGCAGGGCGCTGACCTCGGCAAAGCTCCAATCCTTGGTCAGCTGGTCGGCTGCCTCGAGGGCTGCATCTTCATAGAGCAGGCCGACCCAGAAGGCCGGCAGTGCACAGATGCGCCGCCACGGGCCGCCGTCCGCACCGCGCATTTCGAGGAAACGTTTCAGCCGCACGTCGGGGAAGAGCGTCGAAAGATGGTTCGTCCAGTCGCCCATCGTCGGCTCCGGATCGGCGACCTCGCCCTTCAAGGCGCCGTTCATGAACTGACGGAAGGTGACGTGCGTACAGTCGTGATAGCGCCCGTTGCGGACGATGAAATACATCGGCACGTCGAGCGCCCATTCGGCGTAATCGCGGAAACCGAAGTCGTCGCGGAAGGTGAAGTCGAGCAGGCCGGCGCGTCGGTTGTCGACATCGCGCCAGATATCGCCACGCCAGGAAAGCAAACCGTTCGGCTTGCCTTCGGTGAAGGGCGAGGAGGCAAACAGCGCAGTCGCCAGCGATTGCAGCTTCATCGAGACACGCATCTTCTTGCGCATGTCGTCTTCCGAGGAGAAATCGAGATTCACCTGGATCGTGCAGGTGCGATACATCATGTCGAGACCCTTGGTGCCGACCTTCGGCATATAGCGGGTCATGATCTCGTAGCGCGATTTCGGCATCTGCGGAGTCTCGGCATAGGTCCATTTCGGACTGCCGCCGATGCCGAGGAAGCGGATGCCCATCGGCTCGGCGATCTCGCGCAGCGTCGCCAGGTGCTGGTTCGATTCCTTGCAGGTCTGGTGGATCGTTTCCAGCGGCGCGCCGGAGAGTTCGAACTGGCCGCCGGGTTCGATCGAGATCGCGCCCATGCCGTTCTGTTCGGCAAGGCCGATGATGTTGCCGCCGTCCACGATCGGCTCCCAGCCGCTCTTTTTCTGCAGGCCGGTGAGCAGGGCAGAAATGCTCGCATCGCCAAAATAGGGAACCGGGCTGTTGTCGGCGCGGAAGAAGGCGAACTTCTCATGTTCGGTGCCGATCCGGAAGCGCTCCCGCGGCTTGTTGCCCGCGGCGATGTAATCGGTCAGATCCTGAACCGAAGAGAGCGGCGTCTGGTCGGTAGTGTCGCGGGCCATGCGGGGTACCTGTATTCAAGAAGGCGCCCAGGGGGCGGGC
Source organism: Rhizobium atlanticum (assembly GCF_030182485.1). NCBI lineage: Bacteria > Pseudomonadati > Pseudomonadota > Alphaproteobacteria > Hyphomicrobiales > Rhizobiaceae > Rhizobium > Rhizobium atlanticum. Next base: position 158,447 of record NZ_JAQJCJ010000014.1, on the reverse strand, counting down.
AGTTGGAAGGTGATTAGGACCCAAGCCACGTTTGTTGCAAGTGAAATTCTTTCAACGACGCATCAAAAAAACAGCAGTGATTTCCGCGTCAACCGTTTTCCCGGTCACGTCCAGTCGCCGATCGCCGCCTGGACCACCGCCAGCGCCGCAACGGCCGCCGTATCTGCCCTGAGGATGCGCGGCCCGAGCGGAATGGCGGTGACGAAATCGAGGCTTCGAAGCCGCGCCCGCTCTTCTTCCGAAAAGCCGCCTTCCGGCCCGACGAGCAGAGCGAGATGCCTTTCCTGGATGGCTGCCAGCACCGGCAGCGGGTTTTGCCCGGCATCGCCCTCGTCGCAATAGATGATGCGCCGCTCGCTCGGCCAATGGTCGAGCAGATCGAAAAGTCTCACTGGTTCCGCCACATCAGGGATGCCGAGAACGCCGCATTGCTCCGCCGCCTCGACGACATTGGCACGCAGTTTGTCGACATTGGTGATTTTGCCCTGCACGTGCTGGGTCATGACGGGCTGCAGCAAGCCGGCGCCCATTTCGACAGCCTTCTGCACGAGATAATCCATGCGGCCGACTTTGAGCGGCGCGAAGAGATAATGCAGGTCGCAAGGCGCCGGCTGTGGCCGCGTCTGCTCGATCGCCGTCAGCTGGATGCGTTTGCGCGTGGGGAAGGAGAGGGAGGCCTTCCACTCGCCGTCCCGGCCGTTGAAGAGCAGGATCTCCGCAGCGTTCTCCATTCTCAGCACATTGGCGAGATAGTTGAACTGATCGGCATTCGCCTCCACGACGGCGCCGCTGGAAAGGGGCGCGTCGACGAAAAGCCGTTGCATGCGGAAATTGGCGCGCATTCGAAAAACCTGGAGCCTCAGATGAAGAGCGCGAACATAACCCAATAAATCATCGCTGCAAGCGTCGCCGAAACCGGGACGGTAATGATCCAGGCCGCGATGATCGTCATGAAATGTGAGCGGCGCACGAGGTAGCGCCGCCGCCTTTCATGAATGTTCGGCTCCTCCGGTTCATCCAGTTCCCAGCTCTCGGCCTTGCGCCTGATATAGGCGATGCGGCGCTTGGAACGGCGGGTGTACCATTCGCGGAAGAAGCCGACGCCGAAGACGGCGCCGACGGCAATATGCGTGGTGCTGACCGGCAGGCCGAGCCAGGAGGCGACGATGACGGTGAAAGCGGTCGACAGCGCGACGCAATAGGCGCGCATCGGGTTGAGCTTGGTGATCTCTTCGCCGACGAGGCGGATGAGGCGCGGCCCGAAGAGCAGCAGGCCGACGGAGATGCCGAAGGCGCCGATCAGCATTACCCAGAGGGGCGGATGGCCGACGCCGTCGCCGCCGATACCCACCGAATGGACGATCGCCGAAAGCGGCCCGACTGCGTTCGAAACGTCGTTTGCGCCATGCGCGAATGACAGCAGCGCCGCCGAGCCGATCAGCGGCAGCCGGAACAGCACCCGCAGTGAGCTATTGCGGTTTTCGAGATCCCGCGCCTGGGCGAGGACGAGCGGCCGAACGGCAAGCCAGCTCACCAGCCCCATGCCGATTCCGATCAGAATGACGGTGAAGGGCGGAAATCTGCCGATCGGCGACAGCTGCAGCAGCATATAGGCCATGAAGCCGCCGGCCATCGTCGCGACCAACACCGGCACCCAGCGCCGCGCCGCTGCGATTTTGTCGTCGCGATAGATGATGAGGGTCTTGACGAGATAGAGCAGACCGGCCGCGATCAGTCCGCCGAGCAGCGGCGAGGTGATCCAGCTCGAGGTGATCTCAAACATCACCCTCCAATTCACCGGCTCCGGCCCCACAGCTGAGATGCCGGCCCCGATCACTGCGCCGACGATCGCATGCGTGGTGGAAACCGGCGCATTCATCCAGGTTGCAAGGTTGATCCAAAGGGCTGCTGCGGTCAGCGCCGCCATCATGATCCAGCCGAGCACCGCCGGCGACACCTGGCCGGCATCGACGATGTCGGAGGAAATCGTCTTGACCACTTCGCCGCCCGCGATCGTAGCGCCTAAGACCTCGAAGATCGCAGCGATGACAAGCGCCTGGCCCATCGTCATGGCGCGTGCGCCTACGGCCGCACCGACATTGTTGGTCACGTCATTGGCGCCGATATTCATCGCCATGTAGCCGGCAAGGGCCGCTGCCGCCACGACGAGCACGGCGCCCGGACGGTCGAAGACGTAGACGCCTGCAAAGAGCATGACGATGCCGACGAAAATCAGCCCGAGCCCAGGCGCCACCAGCCGCCGCGCAACATGCTTCGCCGCATCCTCGACATAGGTAATCTTATCGAGGTCCTTGTCGAGCGTGCGTTTCGTCAGAACTGCGGGACGGGGCGGCATTCTTTTTCCTGAAGGATGAAATCTGCTTCTACGCTGCTTTCCTAGCAGTGCAAGATGGCAGGATTCATTCCACCGGAATTTGTTTCGTCGCCTTGGCCGAGAGTCTGTCGGTCATCTTTTGCTTGAAGGCGAGGAAGAGATTGCGAAGTTCTGGTTCGCGGACGCGGCTGGCCGCCTCGTCGCATGAGACCCATTCGATGGTGCGCTCGCCCTTTTCCTTGAAGTTCTTCGCCAAGTCGGTAACCTCAAGCGGATAGACCTGCACCTTGCAGACGACCTGCACCCCGTCACGCAGCACCTTCTGATAGGTGTAGAAACCCAGCGTTTCCGCCTCGGCCGCGCCGCGTACGCCGGCTTCTTCCAAGGCTTCCTGCGCGGCGACCTCATGAGCGCACTTACCGTTCATCGGCCAGCCCTTGGGAATGACCCAGCGCCCGGTGTCGCGGCTCGTCATCAGCAGAACTTCGACCTCAGCGCTTTTCTTCTTCACCCGGTAACAGATGGCACCATATTGCTGTCGCGGCGGGCGCCGGAACATCAGTTGCACATCGGATGCCAATCGGGCGAGAAGAGTCAATTGTCCGGTCACCTTTGCATGGTTGTTAGGAATCACTCATATACGTGTATCACGGAACCCTGACGCAATCCAAAGCCGCGGGCTATCCAAAACATGATTAGCCGCCGTTTTTAGGGGAAATCGAGCTGGGGCAGGCTCAGAAATCCGTCGCGGCCTGTTTCGAATGCGTCATATTGCACAGGTGTACAGTATGAGTCGGTCCGGACCCCTAATCAATGCCGGGACGAATTGTTCCCCTATCATTTTGCCAATGTGGTAATTATGCGTCTCCCGCCCCTCAATGCCGTCCGCGCCTTCGTGTCCGTCTGCCGCCATGGCAGCATTCTGAAGGCTTCCGAGGAGCTGAACGTGGTGCGCGGCGCCGTGCGCCAGCAGATTGCCACGCTGGAGAATCACTTCGGCCGGAAGCTTTTCACGCGCGACGGCCGCAGGCTGGTCCCGACACCAGAGGCGAGCGTGTTCGCCGAGGCTGCGAGCGCGGCTTTCGATATTCTGCAGCGGGCCGCTTTGGATTTCGAGGGTGCCGCACCTGGCCGTATTCGCCTCGGCGTGCCTTCCGCCTTCGCGGTCTGGTGGCTGATGCCGCGCGTTGCGGATATGCAGGCAAGCCTCGGCGATACTCTGATTGACATCGTGCCGATGGCCGTGGCCGAGCCGCTGCAGATGCACCCGGAACTGGATGCGGTGATCATGGGCGGCGAATACCGGCCGGCTGCAGGAATTGTCGCGCTGCGCTTCATGGAGGACGAATTCGGTCCCGTCGCCATCCCGGCGCTTGCCGCGACATTGTCCGCAGGACTCGGCGCGATGGGCGCTCTGACGCAACTCGTCAGCCGCAGCGTTCCGCGGTTATGGGACGACTGGTTCGCCGAAAGCGGCACGCCGCCGGTCAGCTTTTCCCGCCGGCAGGAATTCGAGGATCTGCTGCTGGCGCTCGCCGCTGCCCGCTCCGGGCTCGGCATCGCGCTTGCGCCGCGCGCCTCGATAGAGGACGACCTCGCACGTGGGCAACTGGCCGCGCCCTTCGGCTTCATTTCCCGGCCGTCGGGTTACAGTCTCTGCTGCCGCACGCCGGATGCCAAGCGGCCGGCCTTAGCGGCCTTGTCCGCCTGGCTGCTTCGCTGCGGAACACCGGCCTGAAAGGGCAGTTTTTCTGCTCCAGCGCCAGAATTACGTCCATGTCCGCCTTACTGCCGCTGCGCTAATACAGGCGCGGAAACGGAAAAAGGAAGAGAAGATGGAAAGCACCGCAACCCGCATCGACTGGATCGGCAGCGTCTGTCGGCTGCTCAAGGCAACAGCGGCGGAATTCGAGCGCACGCGCCCTTTAGATGGCCTGTCGATCGGCACCGGCATCCATCTGGAGCCGAAGACGGTGGCGCTTCTCATGACGCTTCGTGCCGGCGGAGCGCGCCTCGTTTGCACCGGCAATCTCAACAGCACCCAGCCCTCGACGGTCGAGTTCCTGCGCGCACAGGGCATCACTGTCTTTGCGACCCTGACGACCGATGCCGCGGCCCATCACCAGAGCCTGGAAGCTGTGATCGCCGAAAGGCCGGATCTGCTGCTCGATAATGGCGGTGATCTTTTCGCCATCGCCGTGGAAAAGCCTTTCGCCAATCTTCTCGGCGGCACCGAGGAGACGACGTCCGGCCGCACGCGGCTGTTGCCGATGCGCGCACGCCTGAACATGCCGATCCTCGTCATCAACGACAGCCCGATCAAGCAGTTTGCCGAGAACCGGCATGCGGTCGGTCAGAGCCTGTTCGAGAGCTATCTTCGCTTCACCAATCGCTCCACCAATGGCAAACGGGTGACGGTTTTCGGCTATGGCGCCTGTGGCAAGGGCACGGCCGCCTGTTTTCGCAATGCTTTTTCCACCGTCAGCGTTGTCGACATCGATCCGGTGACGACGCTCGAAGCCCATCTCGACGGTTTCGTGACGCCCTTGCGCGACGCCGCGATCCGCTCGGCCGATATCCTCATCACCGTCACCGGTTTTCCCGCTATTGTGACGGCGGCCGATCTGCCGCTTCTCAAGGATGGCGCGATCCTGATGAATGGCGGCCATTTTCCGCTGGAGATCGATGTCGAAGCCTTTCGGCGCCATCCCGATGTCGCCGGTATCAACCGATATGAGGCCGAGCATATCGAGACCTTCCATCTGAAGGATGGCCGTTCGTTCCACGTGCTTGGCCGTGGCCATATGGCCAACCTGGCCGGTCCCCGGCCGCTCGGCAATTCCGCCGAGTCGATGGACCTCGGCTTCACGCTTCAGGCCCGCTGCCTGGAGCGGATCGCGAAAGGCGAGGCCGGTGCCGAAGCCTGCGTGGTGCCGGTGCCCTCTGATATCGATGCGACGGTGGCGAGCGCCTATCTCGATCTCTGGCGTTAGAGCATGTCGGGAAATCAAGACTGAAAGCGTGGGCCGAGCGGATCTAGAAGATCGCGGCGCGCTTTAAGCCGAGGCAGCGGATCTGCGAGCTCCCAATAAGGGACGGGACCATAAAGCTCGGCCAGATAGTCGATGAACAGCCGCACTTTGGCCGGCAGGAACTGGCGGCTGGGATAGACGGCCGACAGGCCGACATTCTGTGAGCCCTCATAGGCCGGCAGCACCTGCACTAGTTGGCCGGACTTGAGTTCCTTGCCGATATCCCAGGTCGAGCGCAGGGCAATTCCAAGGCCTGCGATCACCGCTTCGCGGATCACTTCGCTGGAATTGGTGATCAGCATGCCCTCCGGCCGCAGGCTGAGCGCACCCTCCGGCCCGATCAGCCGCCACGTGTCGTTGTTGTGCGCCGGAAGGCATCGGTGGTGTTTCAGATCCTCGATGTCCCCCGGTTGGCCATGCGCAGCGAGATAGTCCGACGAGGCACAGAGCACCCGTCGCACCGGCGCCAGCCGCCGGGCAACGAGGCTCGAATCCGTCAACTCGGCGATTCGGATCGCCAGATCGAAGCCGCCTCCGACGATGTCTGAGAATTCGTCCGTCAGCACCAGGTTAATGGCAAGCTCTGGATGCGCCTCCATGAAATTCTTCAAATGCGGCGCGATATGCATGCGACCGAAGGAGGTCGGCGCCGAGATCTTCAGCGTGCCGTGCATCTGCGCCGAGCGGCCGGAAATGTAAAATTCAGCCTCCTCCAACCCGGCGAGAATACCGAGGACACGGTCGTAAAAACCCTGTCCGGCTTCCGTCAGCGAGATCTGCCGCGTCGTGCGCTGCAGAAGCCGGGTGCCGAGCCGGTCCTCCAGCCGTTTGATCCGCTTGGAGACGACCGCGGGCGAAAAGCCGAGGGCCCGCCCGGCGAGCGACATGCTGCCCGTCGAAACGACCTTGGCAAAGATTTCGAGATCACCCAGATTGGTCATAAGGTTTTCAGACTTTTTCCCTTTTGACATAAGTGCTTAGCATTTGCGCCACTTTCGGGAAAGTGCTAAGCCGGTTCACCGGCGGCAGAGGCTGGCGGCCCGTCCCGCTGTCATCTTGCCGCTGCGATTTCCGGTCGTCAGGGTCAGGGAGGACACCATGTCCGACGCCATTCCGTTTCTCGCCCCGCGCGCCGATGTGCTGGCGCGCCGCGCCCGGATCGTTGCCGATCTCGCCGATCTTCTGCCGCCGGAATGCCTGGTTCATGAGGCGCGCGAGCTGGTGCCGTTCGAAACCGACGCCTTCGTGTCCTATCGCCGCCTCCCGCTCGCCGTCGCCCTGCCGCGCACCACGGCCGAGGTCGCGGCCATCATGCGCTATTGCCACCGATACGGCATTCCCGTCGTGCCGCGCGGCGCCGGCACTTCGCTTTCCGGCGGCGCCATTCCGCAGGAGGATGCCGTCGTGCTCGGCCTGTCGAAAATGAACAGCATTCTCGAAATCGATCTGCCGAACCGTGTCGCCGTGGTTCAGGCCGGCGTCACTAATCTCAACATCTCCGAATCCGTCTCCGCGGACGGCTTTTTCTATGCGCCCGACCCGAGTTCGCAGCTCGCCTGCACCATCGGCGGCAATATCGGCATGAATTCCGGCGGCGCCCATTGCCTGAAATATGGCGTTACCACCAACAATCTGCTCGGCGTCAGAATGGTGCTTGTCGACGGCACGGTGATCGAGCTCGGCGGCAAGGCGCTGGACGCGGCCGGTTACGACCTGCTCGGCCTCGTCTGCGGCCACGAAGGCCAGCTCGGCATAGTCACCGAGGCAACGGTGCGGCTGATCGCCAAGCCGGAAGGTGCCCGTCCCGTGCTCTTCGGCTTCGAAAGCTCGGAAGAGGCCGGCGCCTGCGTTGCCGATATCATCGCCGCCGGCATCATCCCGGTTGCCATCGAATTCATGGACAAGCCGGCAATCGAGATCTGCGAGGCCTTCGCCCATGCCGGCTATCCCCTCGATGTCGGGGCGCTGCTGATCGTCGAGGTCGAGGGTTCGGAAGCCGAAATGGACGCCACCCTGAAGGATATCGTCGAGATCGCCCGCCGCCATGCTGTGAAGACCGTACGCGAATGTCAGTCGGCCACCGAGGCCGCGCTGATCTGGAAAGGGCGCAAATCCGCCTTCGGCGCCACCGGCCGCATCGCCGACTATATCTGCATGGACGGCACCGTGCCGCTCAGCCAGCTTTCCCATGTGCTGAAGAAGACCACGGAGATCGTCGATCATTACGGCCTGCGGGTTGCCAACGTCTTTCATGCCGGCGACGGCAACATGCATCCGCTGATCCTCTTCAATGCCAACGACCCCGAGGATGCCGCCCGCGCCGAAGCCGCCGGCAACGATATCCTCAAGCTCTGCGTCGACGCCGGCGGCTGCCTCACCGGCGAGCATGGCGTCGGCATCGAAAAGCGCGACCTGATGCGCCATCAATATTCGGAGGCCGATCTCGCCCAGCAGATGGCGGTGCGCGCCGCCTTCGATCCGGGCTGGCTCCTCAACCCATCGAAGGTCTTCCCGCTCGAAGGGCGCCCGTCCCAATGATCGATCTGATGCCCACAAGCGAGGAACAGGCGGCGGCGATCGTCCTCACACATGCGGAGACGAACCGGCCGCTCGCTATCTGTGGCGGTGATACGCGCTCGGGTTTCGGCAACGCCGTTGCATCGGAAGACCGGCTGCGATCGACCAGGCTTTCCGGCATCATCGCCTACAATCCCGGCGAGATGGTCATGACGGTCCGCTCGGGTACGCCGCTTGCCGAGGTCGAGGCGGCACTGTCCGAAGGCGGCCAGATGCTTGCCTTCGAGCCAATGGATCATCGGCCAATCATGCGCAGATCGGGCGAGCCGACGATCGGCGGCGTCTTTGCCGCCAATGTCTCCGGCCCGCGCCGCCTCATTGCGGGGGCTGCCCGCGACAGCCTGCTCGGCGTGCGCTTCGTCAACGGCAGGGGCGAGATCATCAAGGCCGGCGGCCGGGTGATGAAGAATGTGACCGGCCTCGATCTCGTCAAGCTGATCGCCGGCTCGCACGGCACGCTGGGTTTCATCACCGAACTGACCTTCCGCGTGCCGCCGCGCCCGAAGACGGAACAGACGCTGGTGCTCTCCGGCCTCAACGATGCCGAAGCGGCCAATGCCATGGCGGCGGCGATGGCGCTGCCGGTCGAGATCTCCGGTGCTGCCCATCTGCCGCTGACGGTGACCTGGAAATTCCTTGCCGGCAAATTGCCCGAGGGCGAGGCGACGGTTCTGCGCGTCGAAGGCTTGCCCGGTTCGGTCGACGTGCGCATCGAGAAGCTTGCGGCCGCGATGTCGGCCTTTGCCACGGTGACGCGGCTGGATGAGCCGGAAAGCCGCAGACTCTGGCGAGAAATCCGTGATGTATTACCCTATGCCGACGGCACGACGCGGCCGGTCTGGCGCGTTTCGGTTGCGCCGGGAAACGGCCATCAACTGGTCTCGGCACTCCGCCTCGAAGCCGGCGTCGACGCCTTCTACGACTGGCAGGGCGGTCTCGTCTGGATGAGGATGGAGGCGGATCCTGAAGCAGATCTGGTCCGCCGCTTCATCAAGGCGCTCGGCGGCGGCCATGCGACACTGATCCGTGCATCGGAGGCAGCGAGGGCGGCAACGGCGGCGTTCCATCCGGAGCCGGAGGCGGTGGCGATGCTGTCGCGGCGGGTGAAGGAAAAGTTCGATCCGGCTGGGATTTTTAATCCGGGGAAGATGGGGTGAGAAGATGAGTCTGTGCGCGGGTCACCCCCCTCTGTCCTGCCGGACATCTCCCCCACAAGGGGCGAGATCGGATCGGGGCGACGGCTTCCCCAAACAACGGGGGCACTGCCGGTCGAACACGGCAGAGAGGGACCGATGGCCGATCGTCTTGCCGATCTCCCCCCTTGTGGGGGAGATGTCCGGCAGGATAGAGGGGGGTGCCCCAGGCACAGCGCCCCCTAAGCGGAGGCCCCGCTAGATGCAAACCAATTTCACCCCGGCCCAGCTCGCCGATCCCCATGTCGCCGAATCGGAGCAGATCCTGCGCAAATGCGTTCATTGCGGTTTCTGCACCGCCACCTGTCCCACCTATGTGACGCTCGGCAACGAGCTCGATAGCCCGCGCGGTCGCATCTATCTCATCAAGGACATGCTGGAAAACGGCCGGCCCGCCGATGCCGAGGTCGTCACCCATATCGACCGCTGTCTCTCCTGCCTTGCCTGCGTCACCACCTGTCCCTCGGGCGTCGACTATATGCATCTGGTCGATCACGCCCGCGCCCATATCGAAAAGACTTACAGACGGCCGTTCATGAACCGGCTGACGCGCGCCATTCTCGCGGCCGTGCTGCCCTTTCCCGGCCGGTTCCGGCTGGCGCTCCATCTCGCCCGTCTCGGTCGCCCCTTTGCCGCACTGATGCGGGGGGCAGCGCTGCAGCCCTTTGCCGCCATGCTGGCGCTTGCACCGCGCCGCATCCCCGCACCTTCAGACTTTTCAAAACCCGGCACATATCGGCCCGGGGCGGAGCGGCGCGGCCGGGTGGCGATCCTGTCCGGCTGCGCCCAGCCGGTGCTCGATCCCGGCATCAACGCGGCGGCGATCGGGCTGCTGACGCGGTTCGGCGTCGAGGTCGTGGCGCCGGAAGGCGAGGTTTGCTGCGGTTCGCTGGTCCACCATATGGGCCGCGCCGAGCAGGCGCTCGCAAGCGCCCGCACCAACGTCGATATCTGGACGCGCGAGATCGAGAGTCATGGCCTCGATGCGATCATCATCACCGCTTCGGGCTGCGGCACGACGATCAAGGACTACGGTCACATGCTGCGCCTCGACCCCGCCTATGCAGCAAAGGCGGCCAGGGTTTCGGCGCTGGCAAAGGACATTAGCGAATATCTGGCGACCCTCGACCTGCCGGCCCATATGCCGAGGGGCATCACGGTCGCCTATCATTCCGCCTGTTCGATGCAGCACGGCCAGCGCATCACCCTTCAGCCGAAGCAACTGCTGAAGGCGGCGGGCTTCACCGTGCGCGATCCGGCCGAAGGCCATCTCTGCTGCGGCTCGGCCGGCACCTACAACCTCCTGCAGCCGGAGATTTCGGCGGCGCTGAAGGCGCGTAAGGTCAAAAACATCGAAGCCACCAAGGCCGATATCATCGCCACCGGCAATATCGGCTGCATCACCCAGATCGCCACCGGAACCGAGATCCCGATCCTGCATACGGTCGAACTTCTCGATTGGGCCTATGGCGGCGCTATGCCGGAAAAATTAACCGGTTTGCCGTTAGGCTGAAGGCAATGCGGGCCCATTCGGGCCGCTCCCGGGAGGTTGGGCGATGTGGCGGGGAATGATTGTACTTGCGGGACTGCTCGGTGCGGCAGGCGCGGCCCGTGCCGACAGCCGCCTATTTTGTTCCGCCGATGACGCGCAGGCGCGCTTCACCCTCGAGAGCGGTTTCGCAAGCGATGCCGGCCACAGGCTCAACCATTTCCGCGGCGCGCTTATTGTCAAGGATCCCGCACAAGCGGCCTTTGCAAAACGTGTGTTCGAATCACAGCATCTGAGCAATCACTGGTCGCGCGATGGCGAACTGCTCCTGGAAGTCTTCGACGGCGGCGGTGACGATACCGGCGGCGCAACGCTGGATCTGGTGGTGGTCGCCGGCGCGCGTGGCAAGCCGGCGGCGAATTTCAGCGGCACCTATTCCCTGGCCATCGATGGCGGCAGCAAACCTTACGCCGCCGAGGGTAAGGTCAGTTGCGGCACGAAATAGCGCCGGGGCAATTCAAACTGTCCTCGCGTCCTTTGCGCCTCTGAAAGGCGTGCAGCGTTGCAGCGGACCGAAATCGGAACGAAAAAACAATAAAAGCGCCGCGCCTCCTACCGGGTTCGCGGCGCTCTGTTTCTCTTATTCTGTTACCAGTGGAACGATACGCCGACGTTGACGGCATTCGTGAAGATGTTGGTCTTCAGGTCCACACCGCTATCGATCGGAACGTCGACGCGCGAATAGGTGCCCTTGTATTCGACGAAGGTCGACCAGCGGTCGGTCACCTTGAAGTCGACGCCGGCCTGGGCCTGCAGCGTCACGCCGCCGAATTCATAAGCCCAGGTCTTGCCCTCGGGGCGAATCACTTCGACATGCGGGATGTTGACGCCGATGCCGGCGCCGAGATAGGGCGTCCAGCGGCGGGTGGGATCCTGGAAGCGATAGAGACCGTTAATGGTTAGCAGGTTGAGGCCGTCGGTGAATTCGAAATGCGACCAGCCGGTCTTTTCGAGGGTATCGTCGTCGGCATAGACCTTGTCATGGGTGTAATCGAGCGAGATACCCCAGTTCGGCTTGTTGAAGTTTTCGAGCCACCAAGTGACGCGGCCGCCGTAATAGGGCGGGCTTCCGAAGGATTTGCCTTCCCAACCGGCGGTGAAATGTGTGCCGTCGGAAAGGTCAACACCACTGTGCGGCGCGGTCTGGTAGCCGCCATAGATGGAGAATTCCAGATCTTCCGCTGAAGCCGAGGCGGCTGAAAAGATGGTGAAAAATGCGATGCCCGCAAGAAGGGAGGCGGAGGAGCGCAGCGCAGACGTCATTGAATAACCCCAAATTGCAATATGTCGACTCTGAGGCAGCTTTGGCAGTTTTCCGCCGCAATGTCTAAGCAAAACAAAGGGCGCCTCCAATGGCGCCTTTCGTTTTTTTCTAAAGTGTTGCTCAGCCGCCGAACATCGTGCGCAAAACGTCGATGCCTCTGTCTTCGAACGCCACGTTGCCCTGCTTGTTGCCGGGACCGATGACGATCACCTTGGTGCCGACGGGGGCGCGATCGTAAAGATGCATCACGTCCTCGTTCATCATGCGGATGCAGCCGGAAGACATGTTGAGGCCGATCGTCCAAGGCTGGTTGGTGCCGTGGATGCGGAAGATGGTGTCGCGGCCGCCCTGATAGAGATACATGGCGCGGGCGCCGAGCGGATTGTCCTCGCCGCCTTCCTGGTAGGCGGGGATGATGTGGCCTTTGGCGGCTTCGCGGCGGCGCATTTCGGCCGGCGGCGTCCAGGCCGGCCATTCGGCCTTGCGGCCGATCTTAACGATGCCCGACCAGCCGAAGCCGTCGCGGCCGACGCCGATGCCGTAGCGGGTGGCGCGGTTGTTGCCTTCGACCAGGTAGAGATATTTGTTGTTGGTATCGATGATGACGGTGCCAGCCGCTTCCGTCGTCACCAGGCGCACTTTCTTGCGCTTGAACTGCGGCTTTACGTACTTCGGCATCTGCGCCACGCGCACAATCTGCGCCGGCTGCCGTGCATTGTCGGAAGCCGAGCCGACCGGCGCGGCGAAGGCTGATGTAGAAATCAAGGACAGGACAAGTCCGGCCGCGGCCAGTCCCGGCATCACTTTGATCATAGTCGATTCCCCTCAAGCAAGTCCGCCCGAAGCTACATGATCTTCTGCCCGATTCAAGATCGACATGGCCGGATAAAGCAATTTTGACGAGTGGAGCCGCCTGTCTTAGCGGCTTCATAGAGCATTTCCGTATTTCTCCGAAACACGAAAATGCTCCATCTCGTTGTTTTTACGGAATTCCCAACGCAAAACCGCTGAACACTCTTGCTGGTGCTCCAGCTTTTGCGTGTGCCGTTACATGACGATAACGCGGGTTCCGACGTTGACGCGGTCGTAGAGATCGACGACGTCCTCGTTGCGCAGGCGGATGCAGCCGGAAGAAACGGCGCTGCCGATTGACCAGGGCGCGTTGGTGCCATGGATGCGGTAAAGCGTCGAGCCAAGATACATGGCGCGCGCGCCAAGCGGGTTTTCCGGGCCGCCGTCCATGCGCGCCGGCAGATAATGGCCCTTGGCGGCCTCGCGGCTGATCATCTCGGAAGGCGGCGTCCAGTCCGGCCATTCCGTCTTGCGGGTGATCTTATGGACGCCCGCCCATTCGAAGCCCGGCTTGCCGACGCCGACACCGTAGCGCCGCGCCTTGCCGCCGTCCATGACCAGATAGAGAAAGCGGTTGTTGGTGTCGATGACGATGGTCCCGGGCTTTTCCGTGGTGTCGTAATCGACCATCTGCGGCAGATATTGCGGCTCGATCGGATGGCGGATCGCCGGTATGCCGGGATTGATCGCCGAAACGGTCTGAGGGGCCGGCTGCGGCGCCTGACGCATGATGCGGCGCTGGAAAAGACCACGCTGCTGCGGCTGCACCACCGGGCGCTGATAGACGACAGGCCGGACCTTGCCGCCGAGCTGATTGATCCACGGTCCGGTCAGATCGGGGCTGAGGATGATTGGCGGACGGGTGGCGTAGCGGTCGTCCGCAATGGCGGCCGTGGAGAAGATGCCGCAGAAGGCTGCGGCTAGAAAAAGGTGTTTCATCATCGGACGAACTCTCTACAAATGACCGAAAATGGACTGGCGGGACGGATCCGCTCGCACAGACGCTGCCACCCCATCCGCCAGCGAATGGTAAAGATTGATCCGTGAAAAACCGACGGGCCGAATAAACTTTTCGTCAGGGTTACCGATCGGTTTGGAAAGACGGTTTGCAAATGGTAAAGCCGGAATCATGACTGGTGAGCGAAGCGGATCCCCGAAAATGAAGCGGACATGAGCACGAATGGCATCATCATCGGCGAGGACGGCAGGAGCCGCTGCCACTGGCACGCCAACCTGCCGGACTATCTCAAGTACCACGACGAGGAATGGGGCCGGCCGGTCACCGACGATATCCGCCTGTTCGAGAAGATTTGCCTCGAAGGATTTCAGTCCGGCCTTTCCTGGCTGACCATCCTGCGCAAGCGGGAGAATTTCCGCGCCGCCTTTGCCGGTTTCGATTTCGAGAAGGTTGCCCTCTTCGGTGAGCGGGATGTGGCCCGCTGCCTGGCCGATGCCGGCATTATCCGTCATCGCGGCAAGATCGTCTCCACGATCAACAATGCCAGGCGCGCCATCGAACTTAGGGACGAATTCGGCTCGCTCGCCGGTTATTTCTGGCGCTACGAACCCGGCCACAACGAGCGGCCGGCTGTGGTCGATCGCGACCACATCGTCGCCAATCCGACGACGCCGACATCGGTCATCATTTCGAAGGATCTGAAGAAGCGCGGCTGGACCTTTGTCGGCCCGACCACAATTTATGCCTTCATGCAGGCGATGGGCCTCGTCAACGATCATCTGGAGGGTTGTTTCTGCCGGCCCGAGGTGGAGGCGATGCGCGCCGTGCTGGTTCGACCATGAAAGATCTGTCCGTGAAAATATTGTTCGCTGCCCTTGCCCTGTTCTTCTTGCCGGCATTTGCCGCGGCGCAGACGCCGCAGCTCGATCGCGGCGAGAAGCTGGAGAAGCTGCAGTTTCCGGCCGTCACGATGCAACTCAAGGGATGGACGAAATTCGGCAATAGCCATGTTTACACGCTGCCGGTGCGCGCCGGTCAGCACGTGAAGATCGATTTTTCCACCAAGAGCAAGTTCGCCTTCCTGGCGATCTTCGACCTGTCGAAACCCGATGACGAAGCTTTCTTCGGCACCGATGAGGACGGCATGAGCTACCAGACGACGGTGAAGGAAAATACCACCTGGCTGCTGCGGCCCTATTACTCCAAGGTCTCGCCGCGCCGCGGCCTCGGCGCCCCCTTCAGCATCCTGATCGAGCCCTTGACCGCAGCCCCGCAGCAGCCGCCGGCTGAGCCGGAATCGCCCTCACTGTTTCCGAAGGCGCCTCCCAGGGCGAAGTGAGGCGCGGCCGCGCTATGCGAGCCCGTCGATCAGTTCGCGCAATTCGCCGAGATGGCCGATCTTGCGGAAGCGCGGCGCTTCCGTCGGTTCGTCCACATGTTCCAGCACCCAGGTGAGTTCGTGCGGCACGAAGACGCCGTAGCTGCCGGCGGCGATCGCCGGCACGATATCCGATTTCAGCGAATTGCCGACCATCATCGCTCGCTCCGGCCCGTCGCCAACCTTGGAGAAGATGCGGCGATAGGTGACGGCAGTCTTGTCGGACACGATCTCGACGGCATCGAAGAAGTCGCCGAGCCCGGATTGGGCGAGCTTACGCTCCTGGTCGAAGAGATCGCCCTTGGTGATCATGACAAGCAGATACTTGCCGGCGAGCGCCTCCAGCGTGTCGCGCGCATGCGGCATCGTCTCGACCGGATGGCTGAGCAGGTCGCGGCCAGTATCGAGGATCTTGGCGATGACGCTCGCCGGCACCTTGCCCTCGGTGATCTCGATCGCCGTCTCGATCATCGATAGGGTGAAGCCCTTGATGCCGAAGCCGTAGTGGCGAAGATTGCGTTTCTCGGCTTCCAGCAGCCGCTCGGAGATCTTCGGGCCTTCGGCGAAATCGGCAAGAAGCTCGGTAAAATGAGCTTCCGTCAGTCGGTAATATTGTTCGTTCTGCCAAAGCGTGTCGTCGGCGTCGAAGCCGATCGTCGTCAGTGCTCGCGTCGTCACATGTGCACCTCTTGAACTATGGCCGGCAATCTATCGGCCGCCTGTGTCGAGACAAGGGCTAAGTCGAGACAAGGGCGTCAGCCTTCGATGCGACAAGGCCTGGCGTTGAAAAGCGCCGCCGTCGCACTACATCGAATGGGCCTCACCCAGCAGCCAGCCACGGCTGTGCCTGTCGCGCGCAGGCCAATAATCAAAAGATGAAGTTCTTCCGTTCGCAAGTCCCTCTTGCGGCAGACACAAAGGATTTTTTCGACCATGCGTTACAATCAACTCGGAAATACGGGACTTTTTGTCTCGGAAATCTGCCTGGGCACGATGACCTTCGGCGAAGCCAAAGAAGGCAGCATGTGGGGCGCCATCGCCGATGTCGACCAGAATGCCGCCGACCGGATAGTCGAGCGCTCGCTGGCAGCAGGCGTCAATTTCATCGACACGGCCGATGTCTATTCATCAGGCGAGTCCGAAAGGCTGCTCGGCCAAGCGCTGAAGAACCTCGACATCCCCCGCAAGGACGTCGTCATCGCCACCAAGGTCTATGGCGTCATGGGCGACAAGCCGAACGACCGCGGCGCCTCGCGCGGCCATATCATGGATTCGGTCGAGGCGAGCCTCAAGCGGTTGCAGACCGATCATATCGACCTCTATCAGATCCACGCGACAGATACGGTGACGCCGATCGAGGAGACGTTGCGCGCTTTCGACGATCTCGTTTCGCGTGGTCTTGTGCGCTATATCGGCGTCTCCAACTGGCAGGCCTGGCGCATTTCCAAGGCGCTCGGTCTCTCCGAACGCCGCGGCTTTGCCCGGTTCGAAACGGTGCAGGCCTATTATTCCATCGCCGGCCGTGATCTCGAACGGGACATCGTGCCGATGATGCAGGAGGAAAAGCTCGGCCTGATGGTCTGGTCGCCGCTCGCCGGCGGCCTGCTCTCCGGCAAGTATGGTCCGGGCGCCCCCGGCAACGGCGAGGGCCGCCGCGCCAATTTCGACTTCCCGCCGGTCGACAAGGGCAGGGCCTGGGCCTGCGTCGCCGTCATGCGCGAGATTGCCGAAAAGCATGGCGTCAGCGTCGCGACCGTTGCGCTCGCCTACATCCTCGCAAAGCCTTTCGTCACCTCGGTCATCATCGGCGCTAAGCGTGTCGATCAGCTCGACCAGAACCTCGCCGCCGTCAGGCTGAAGCTCGACGAAGGCGATATGCAGAGGCTCGACGAGGTAAGCGCGCTGGCGCCTGAATATCCGGGCTGGATGCTGGCAAGGCAGGGAGCCGGCCGACGCCCGGCCGATTTCGAGCCGAAGGACTGATCGCCGAAATCCGGTCCAGCACTTCGCAGGGACGCCGGAAAGATCCGGCGTCCCCGTTTCCAGACGATCGGCTATTTGCCGTGAGCTTTGAGCCAGGCATTCATCTCCGTAATCTCGGCTTCCTGTGCCTTGATGACGGCTTCGGCGAGTTTGCGCAGATCGGGGTCCTTTCCGTACTGGAGCTCGATCTTGGCCATGTCGATCGCTCCCTGATGGTGGGGGATCATGCTGCGGACGAAATCCGTATCGGCGTCGCCACTGTACTTGATCATCATATCCTCGTGCATCTTGTCGTTCGCCTTCTTGAACGCCTGGCTGGAGTCGTCGTGGCCGGTCATCGGCTTGCTCATGTCCATGGGTTTGTCTTTGGCAAGAGCGGGCGAAGCAAGGGCAGCGAGCACTGCGGTGATGGCGATGATTTTCAGAGACATGAGAGTTCCTTCCTCTGTCTGACAATAGGTTTTTGGGCGGCGCCTGCCGCCCGTTCGGCATGAAAGAATCCGAGATCAGAACATTCGGGGAGGGGGCGCCAGCGGAGCAGGGCGATCGTCATCCAGGACGCGGGCAAGCGCCGGCGCGGGATAGGCGAAAACCGGCTTTACACCAGCGGCCGTCATGGCCGCCGGCGGCAGCAACAGACAGGCCGCACAAAGTGGCATTTGCGCCGCCCTGCCGGCAGCGCAGGGATCTTTCAGCGCCTGCGCCTTGCCCGTCGCTCCGGACATGTCCATCCCGGCCATCGCGTGATCCATGGTGGCGGACTTGGGGGCCGCCGGCCCGTTCATCGATGCGCATGTCGGACAGCCTGCCCATGCGGACATCGCGCTGTAGACCAGCCAGCCGAGTACCATCGTCATGAGAGCGAGCGTGCGCATGAGTTCCAATGTAGGCAAATCCCGACGGAAGCCAAGTCAGTAACGCAAATCTCAATCGTCGACGGCGCGACAGGCCTTTCACCAGGCGGCAATCACCTTGTGTTCGATCCGGTAATCCCTGCGCTCTTCGCCGAGCGGAGCGACCGGCCATGTCCAGACCGCTTTCGCCGGTGGCGGGGCGATGCCATGCAGCAAGTCGGCCTCCTCATGTGTTTTGCCGTTGCGGTCGATGACGGCATAGGCGATGTCGGTCACGAGGCAATGCCGGCAGGAAAGTCCCGAAAGGCCGCTGAGATGCGCAGCGACCAGCCTCTCCACAGTGTCTTCAGGCATTCGACCGGCCGCCTCTGCCTCATGGCGCCGTTTCACGCCGCGGCCGATCTGCGACAAGAGATTGGCGGAAACCACGAAATCGAGATAGGGCACGCTACGAAGGAAGCCGAGCGGT
This sequence comes from Rhizobium atlanticum, assembly GCF_030182485.1. Classification (NCBI taxonomy): domain Bacteria; kingdom Pseudomonadati; phylum Pseudomonadota; class Alphaproteobacteria; order Hyphomicrobiales; family Rhizobiaceae; genus Rhizobium; species Rhizobium atlanticum. The sequence goes on along the minus strand of NZ_JAQJCJ010000014.1, from coordinate 140,003 downwards.
TCGGCTTCTTGCCCGGCCGCGAGTTCGTCATAGCCGGAGAGATCGCGCTCGATCAGCCGGACGTTGCGATAGCCCTTGGCCGCAAGCCACAGCCGTACTGAGGCGAGATGAACGAGATCGATGAGCACGACCGTGTCGAAATCGCGTACCAGCTCGTCGATCGGCACGTCCCGCAACAGGCCGGAGCCGAGCACGACGGCGGTCCGTTTCTGACGGAGCCCGGCCGCCGCCGCACGGATCGCATTGCGGCTCTTCTCTTCGTGGTCGGCCCAATTACGGGCGCAGCGTCCAGCCCGCGACCAGAGATTGACGGAATAGCGGATGAACTTTCGATGGCGCTTGCCGGTCAGCGGCAACGTCGCGGCATAGAGGAGCGCCTCGGTGATCATGAGCATATCCGCATTCTGAACAATGCCTCTCGTTCAATCGATTCCGGCAGTGCCATCAAGGCCCTTCGCCCTTGCCGCTCCCCGCCCAATCCGCTAGGACACCGCCACTGTCACAGTCAGCGGAATTCCCGGAAATGAACGACAAGCAGAAGAAACCGCAAAAGCTCAAGGCCCGCCTGCCGCGCGGCTTCGTCGACCGCTCGGCCGACGATATCCGCGCCGTCAACGAGATGACGGCAAAGATCCGGGAAGTCTATGAGCATTATGGTTTCGATCCTGTGGAAACGCCGCTGTTCGAATATACCGATGCGCTCGGCAAGTTTCTGCCCGACAGCGACCGGCCGAACGAGGGCGTCTTCTCGCTGCAGGATGATGACGAGCAGTGGATGTCGCTGCGTTACGACCTGACGGCGCCGCTTGCCCGCCACGTCGCGGAAAATTTCAACGAGATCCAGCTTCCCTACCGCACCTATCGCGCCGGCTACGTCTTCCGTAACGAGAAGCCCGGCCCCGGCCGCTTCCGCCAGTTCATGCAGTTCGATGCCGATACCGTGGGCGCGCCTGGTGTTCAGGCCGATGCCGAAATGTGCATGATGATGGCCGATACGCTCGAGGCCCTCGGCATCAAGCGCGGCGACTACGTCATCCGCGTCAACAACCGCAAGGTTCTGGACGGCGTCTTGGAGGCGATCGGCCTCGGCGGCGACGACAAGGCCGGCCAGCGGCTCAACGTTCTGCGCGCCATCGATAAGCTCGACAAGTTCGGGCCGGAAGGTGTCTCGCTGCTCCTCGGCCCCGGCCGCAAGGATGAATCGGGCGACTTCACCAAGGGCGCCGGCCTCAATCAGGAGCAGATCGACAAGGTGCTGTTCTTCGTCGGCATCAAGGATTATGCCGAAAGCGCCGGACGTCTGGCCGAACTCGTTGCGGGGACGTCAAAGGGCGTCGAAGGCGTCGAGGAACTGAATTTCATTGGCGCGCTCGTTGCGAGCGCCGGCTATGGCGCCGACCGCATCAAGATCGACCCCTCGGTCGTGCGCGGCCTCGAATATTATACCGGCCCGGTCTATGAGGCCGAGCTTCTCTTCGACGTCACCAATGAAAAGGGCGAGAAGGTCGTCTTCGGCTCGGTCGGTGGCGGCGGCCGTTATGACGGCCTGGTCTCCCGCTTCATGGGCCAACCGGTGCCGGCGACCGGCTTTTCGATCGGCGTCTCGCGCCTGATGACGGCGCTGAAGAACCTCGGCAAGCTCGGAGCGAGCGCGGTGATCGAGCCGGTGCTGGTGACGGTGATGGACGGCGACGTCGAGGCGATGGGCCGCTATCAGAAGATGACCCAGCAGCTGCGCGCCGCCGGCATCCGCGCCGAGATGTTCCAGGGCAACTGGAAGAAATTCGGCAACCAGCTGAAATATGCCGACCGCCGCGGCTGCCCCATTGCCATCATCCAGGGCGGCGACGAGCGCGCCCAAGGCGTCGTGCAGATCAAGGATCTGATCGAGGGCAAGCGGCTCTCTGGCGAAATCGAGGACAATGCCAGCTGGCGCGAGGCCCGCGTGGCGCAGGAGACGGTTGCGGAAGCCGATCTCGTCACCAAGGTGCGAGATATCCTTGCGGCGCAGGCGGAAGATCGGAAGAGGGCAGGCTCTCGCTTCGAAACTCCATATGATCCCGCTCAAGCCGGTGACACAGATGACGACATTTGAGAGAGAACTCCCCTTCTCCCCTCGGAGAGAAGGTGGCTCGAAGGGTCGGATGAGGGGGCGCCACGGCAGAAGCTGTCCTTCGCTCGCCGCTCAGGACATTCGTCGTTTACACTCCTCATCCCCCTCATCTGCCCTGTCGGGCATCTTCTCCCCGTTGGGGAGAAGAGGGAAGTCAACCCAATGCCCCTGATCAACCTCCCCGAATTCTCCAGCGAGCTGCTTGCCGAATTTGACGCCCGCAACGCGGAGCGCATCGATACGCCGGTCATTCAGCCGGCCGAGCCGTTCCTCGATATTGCCGGCGAGGATCTGCGCCGGCGCATCTTCATGACCGAGAGCGAAACTGGCGCCAGCCTTTGCCTGCGCCCCGAATTCACCATCCCCGTCTGTCTGCGCCACATCGAGACGGCGACCGGCACGCCCAAGCGTTACGCCTATCTCGGCGAGGTCTTCCGCCAGCGCCGCGACGGCGCCAATGAATTCTATCAGGCCGGCATCGAGGATCTCGGCGACATCGACATACCGGGCGCCGATGCGCGCGCCATCGGCGACGCCACCGGCATTCTCGCCCGCCTGCTGCCGGGCCGGCGCTTAGCCGTGACGTTGGGCGATCAGGCGGTGTTCGAGGCGGTCGTCCAGGCGCTCGGCCTGCCGCTCGGCTGGCAGAAGCGACTGATCCACGCTTTCGGCAACATGAGGCAGCTGGAGGCGCTGCTGGCCGGCCTCGTCAGCCCGCAATTCGTCACCGGCCTTGACGATGATATCGCCAGGATTGTTGCATCAGGCGACGATCAGGCGCTGGTCGCCCATATCGAGCACGAGATGCAGGCGACGGGTTACTCGACGAATGCCAGCCGCTCGCCTCTGGAGATCGCCCGGCGCCTCAAGGAAAAGCTCATCCTGTCCGAGACGCGTCTCGACGATGCCGCCTTCCATGTGCTGGAACAGTTCCTGTCGCTGCACGTACCGCTCGTCAATGCGTCCGCAGCACTTGCCGGCTTTGCCGACGCTGCCGGCCTGAAGCTCGGCAATGCGCTGTCGCGCTTCAACGGCCGCGTTGCCGCCCTTGCCGATGCCGGCGTCGATCTGTCCTGCCTGGACTATCGCGCCGCTTTCGGGCGTCCGCTCGATTATTACACCGGTCTCGTCTTCGAGGTGACGGTGGAAGGTTCGAGCGCGGTTCTAGCCGGCGGCGGCCGCTTCGACCGGCTCTTAACCTTCCTCGGCGCGACGGATCGCATTCCGGCTGTCGGCTTCTCCTTCTGGCTCGACCGCATCGAAACCGAAAGGGCAACCGCATGACCATCACGATCGCGCTCCCCTCGAAGGGTCGGATGAAGGACGACGCTTCGTCGATATTCGAGCGGGCCGGCATGCCGATCTCGGCGGTTGGCAACGACCGCTCTTATCGCGGCCGCGTCGAAGGCTGGGATGATGTCGAGATCGCCTTCCTGTCGGCGTCGGAAATCTCCCGCGAGCTCGGCAACGGCACCGTCGATTTCGGCGTTACCGGCGAGGACCTCATGCGCGAGGGCTTTTCCGAGGTCGACAAGCGTGTCGAATTCTGCGCCCGGCTCGGCTTCGGCCACGCCGATGTCGTCGTCGCGGTGCCCGAGATCTGGCTCGATGTCGACACCATGGCCGATCTCGGCGATGTCGCCGCCGATTTCCGCGCCCGCCACGGCCGACGCCTTGCCATCGCCACCAAGTACTGGCGCCTGACCCAGCAATTCTTTTCGAGCCAGCATGGCATCCAGCTTTATCGCATCGTCGAAAGCCTGGGTGCCACCGAGGGCGCTCCCGCCTCCGGTTCGGCCGATATCATCGTCGATATCACCTCCACCGGCTCGACGCTACGGGCCAATCATCTGAAGGTGCTCCAAGACGGTGTCATTCTGCATTCAGAGGCTTGCCTCGTGCGTGCCCGCAAGGAGAGCCACGTGGACTCGCCGGTCGTGCAGGCGATCGTCGACGCGGTGCGCGCCGCCCTCTAATCTCTACTATCAACGCGTAAGAAAACCCGCCGTCAGTTCAATGACGGCGGGTTTTGCATGCTTGGGAGGAGATGGAATTAGCGGGCAGCGACGGCCTGCAGACCACGGCGTGCGTCGATCGAATAGGCACCGGCGCCGACGGTGGCGAGCAGGATGTACGCGCCGGCCAGCGTGATGTTCTTCATAACCATGATCTGGTTGAGAATGTTCACGAGTTCCGTGCCGCTAGCGTAGGGCAGATGGAAGGCAACGCCCGTAAAGACACAGAAGCCAGCGAGCAGCCAGCCGGCAATACGGACCTGGAAGCCTGCGAGAACCGCAAGGCCGGCCAGCAGTTCGAAAAGGCCTGCGACATAGGCCAACAGGGTTGCCGCCGGCAGGCCGGCACCGGCGATCATGCCCGCAGTACCGGCGGGATCGGTCAGCTTCATGAAGCCGGAAAGGATGAACATGAATGACAGAAGAATGCGGGCAATCAGGATGATGGCGTTCGACATGGATATTGTCTCCGTTTGAAGGCTCGGGAGATCTTGGTGCCCCGGCACGCTGTGGATCTCTGATACCCCTATGTCGCCGATTTCTTCCGTCATGGAAAGATAAACAGAAGGGGACGCTTCGTTCAACAATATGGAACAATACCCTCGCTTGCCTTTCCGGAGCATCGTCTTCTATGGTCGGCCGATAATATGGAGTCTCTTATGGCAGATCTTTCCGCATTTCCGATCACCACGCGCTGGCCGGCGAAAAATCCCGATATCATCCAGCTTTATTCACTGCAGACGCCGAACGGGGTGAAGGTATCGGTCGCCCTCGAAGAGCTCGGGCTCCCCTATGAGCCGCACTATATTTCCTTTGCCGCCAACGAGCAGAAGTCGCCGGAATTCGAATCGCTCAATCCGAACGGCCGCATTCCGGCGATCATCGATCCGAACGGGCCTGGGGGAAAGCCGATCGGGCTGTTCGAATCTGGCGCCATCCTGCTCTACCTCGCCGAAAAGACCGGAAAGCTCATCCCCGCCGATGCCGCCGGCCGCTATGAATGCATCCAGTGGGTGTTTTTCCAGATGGCCGGGATCGGTCCGATGCTCGGTCAGTTCGGCCATTTCCACAAATTCGCCGCCGACAAGGTCGCCAATAATTCCTATCCCGTGGAGCGCTACCGCGATGAATCCAAGCGGCTGCTCGGCGTGCTCGAAGGCCGGCTGAAAGGCCGCCAATGGATCATGGGTGATCAATATACGATTGCCGACATCACCACTTTCACCTGGGTCCGCGGCGCCGATATCTTCTATGGCGGCCGTGAGATTCTCGAATATGCGAAGTTCCCCGCCGTTTCCGATTGGCTAGAGCGCTGCATCGCGCGCCCGGCAAGCGCCAGAGGCCTCAACATTCCTGTCAAACCGGAGTAACGGACGATCCGCCGGCAAATGCAAAAGGCCGCCCTGCCGCCCGGCCACTAACGTGGAATCGTGAGGACCATCTTAAGCAAAACCCCAATAACCCTGGTGGTCGGGGCATTACTCATGCCGGAGATTTCCTCAGACATTCAAGGCGGCTTCGATTGCCTGTCCCTTCCGGGGAGCGAACGTCAACCTTTGCAAGAACCCGCATCGGCCGAAATTCGGGATCGCCTCAGATGTGGAGGATCGGCGCGATAGGTCAACCGGAACAAGCAACCCCGTATCAAGGGCGCGATCCGCTTCGGCTGGCGACCGCAATCACGGCGGCATTCGGTCGAGCCAGACTTTTTTGACGCTGGCTTCCACAAATCGCAGATGGCGATGACTCTTTTCACCTCCTTGAACCGTCGTTGTTGCGACCGTCGTCGAGCGGTCGAATGAACGAGGACTGAGAAATGGATCTGGAAGGAAAGCGAATTGTGGTCGTCGGCGGGAGCCGCGGCTTGGGGAGTGGGCTTGCCGAGGCATTCCTTGCTCGCGCTGCCGAAGTCACCGTGGTCGCCCGAACCGCGACGGCTGTGCAGGGGCCGGCTGAGCAACTGGCCGTCACCGCCATATCGGCCGATGCAACTGATGCCGACGCGGCGTGGCGGATCATGGAGCAGACGCGACCTGATGTCGTCATGATGAATGCCGGTGCGAAACCGCCCATGGAGCGGATCGACCGGATTGGCTGGGAGGCATTCACGACCAACTGGAATGTAGACGTCAAGGCCGCGCTCCATTGGGTACAGGCTGCCCTGACCTTGCCAATGGCGCCGGGCGGGCTCTTCGTGCTGGTCTCCAGCGGAGCCGCCGTGCAGGGATCCCCACTATCGGGAGGTTATGCCGGCGCCAAGCGCGCGCAGTGGTTCATTGCAAAATATGCCGACGACTTGTCGGCGGAACTCGGCCTGGGCTTGCGGTTCCGGGTCATCGTTCCCCGGCAGATGTTCGTTGGAACTGGTGTGGGCGATACCGGAATCGGGGCCTATGCTGCGAAGGCGAGTCGGACATTTGCCGAACAGGCCGCCACCTGGCCGGACATGACGCCGCGGGCTTTCGGTGATACGGTCGCCGAACTGATCGGCGATTCCGGCCTCGCTGAGGCCATGGTCTATGCCGTGCGTGGGGATACGGGTGTGACGGTCATCGAATGACGAAAGACCCAGCTCTCGGGACTGAAGAGAGGAAAACTCTGCTTGCAGACCTGGCCAGGGAAGCGGACGCGCTTCGCCCCCAACTGCATCGTTACGCTGCTCGTCTGGTGGGTTCGGTGATCGACGGCGAGGACGTGATTCAGGACGCGTTTGCCAGGGTATTTGCGACGGCTGGCTCGATCCCACCTGGCACGCCGCTGCGGCCGTGGCTGTTTCGCATCGTCCACAATCGAGCCATAGATTCCCTGCGCCAGCGCAGTACGCGCCGGTCGGAGCCCCTTGAGATGGCCTTTGATCTGCCCGATATCAGCGCAGTCGGTCCTGAGGACGCGCTGATCCGGCGGGACACGGTGCGGGTCGCCCTGGGTCATTTTGCAGAATTGCCGGTGCCGCAACGCAGCGCAGTAATCCTCAAGGATGTGTTGGGAGAGTCGCTTGCGGATATCGCAGCGCTGCTCGAACTGAGTGTCGACGCCGTCAAGGCCCATCTGTCGCGCGGTAGGGCGAGATTGCGTGCGATCTCCGACGTGCGGTCTGACGTTGCGCCGTTGCCAAGTCCCGAGGCCCTGAACTTTGCAGCGCTCTTCAACGCCCAGGATTGGGACGCGCTCCGTCGCTTGCTGGCCGATGACGTTCGGCTTCGCCAGGCGCGACGGCCTGAAATCTCGGGTGCCGCCGATGTCGGTCGATTTTTCACCTATTATGCCGAATATCCGCGAGTCCGGGTCGAACCGGCCTGGCTGGAAGGCAGGGAAATTTTCCTGGTTTCGGCCGAACCGGCGAGCGGGCCTTCCTATTTCATGCTGCTCGAATGGCGGGGGCAAGAGATAAGCCTGATCCGCGACCATCGCTATGCGACCTATGTCATGGATGGTGCTGATGTCATGCCGGCCGCATCGCGGTGACCGATACTGATCGAGACGTGCTTCCTCGCGGCCCGCTATGCGCCGCCACTTGCGGACGTTTCGTAAAACATGACTATTCCCGCTATGCCAAAGGGTACGCTGCGATTCCTCTTTGATTTTGCGGCCGGCGGCCGCTTGCGGGCGGGTGATGAAGCTACCCAATCCAAATTGGCCGTCGGACCGCTTGATGCGAGTAGAAATAGTACGGATGGCTGCAATGGACCCGTCGGTCGTGGGCTGAAAATGTGGACCGCAAAATTTAGCGATTCCACATTTACGTTAGTAGCTGGGCCCTGAGCCGCCTTTATCTAGCGTCGCCGGTCTTATTGCCGGCTGGTGATCTGCCTTGCGCCTTCGAGCTTGAAGCGAGGGAAGATGAAGACGCCGGTCATGCTGCCGCTGTATTTCTCCTCGAGCCCGTTCGACTCGCCCATGCAGAACAGTGGCTGGCGCAAGCCGTTCGGCATGATGATTGTCGTTGAAAAGCAGAAGGAGGAGCAGTGCGTCGCCGCCTGCTCGAACAGTTCCAGCACGCGGGCTCGATCCTGGCTATCGTAGCAGCGGATCAGGTTAAGCAGCCCGCATTCCTCGGCGGAGAGGCCGTGCAGCATCGCGCTCCATTTGCCGAGACGGATCAGGCCGCTCGAAAAATCTCCGGTCCAGCTTTCGGAAACCGACAACTGCGCCAGCATCTGGTGATTTTGATGGTTGTCGTTCAGCGAGCCGGTCATCAAGGGCACGGCTCCATTGGCTTTGGCGATCTTAAACAAGGCGTTCCCCAGTTCGGATGCGGCTCCTCCGCCGCACGCTCGGCAAACACAAAGAAACAGGATCATGGGACGGCGGGCATGATGCCCGCGCCTACTTCGGCGATCGTTGCAGCCATTCGAGTCTGCGGACCTGAGCCCTTCGAATACGCATTAGGCATCGCCTTCCCGCGCTCGTCTGACAGCGAAAAATGATCGTGGCCGGGCGCGCATCAATTGCAGCCGCGGATTTATAGGAGCTTTTGCACAAACGGCAACGGCTTTTTGAGCCTGTTCGGATCGGCATTATTTGTGAGAGATGTCGGCATCATCACGCTCTTCAGCCAGAAGTGACCAGTTTCGGCATTTTTCGAACGGTTTAGCATCTATTGCGTGAGAAACCTTCCCCCGGAAGCAATCTCCCGCGCACTTTCCGGCATTGGAAAAAGAGCAGCGACGCAAGCCTGACGAAAGCTTCGAGGTCGGCTGACGCGCTGCACGGGATAAAATAGTGCGCAACGGAACGAATCGCAGCGGACAAAAGAAAAGGGCGACCCGGGGGCCGCCCTTCCTGTTCCGGATGTGCCGGAATGGATGTCAGTGACGGCTTTCGCCTATCACATCATGTCCATTCCACCCATGCCGCCCATGCCGCCCGGCATAGCCGGAGCGTCCTTCTTCGGCAGCTCGGCGATCATGGCTTCGGTGGTGATCAGCAGCGATGCGACGGAAGCGGCATCCTGCAGGGCGGTACGAACGACCTTGACAGGGTCGATGATGCCCATGCCGATCATGTCGCCATATTCGCCGGTCTGGGCGTTGTAGCCGTAGTTGTCCTGATCCTTGTCGAGGATCTTGCCGACAACGATCGAAGCTTCGTCACCAGCGTTTTCAGCGATCTGGCGGGCCGGAGCCTGCAGAGCGCGGCGAACGATGTTGATGCCGGCTTCCTGGTCGTCGTTGACGCCCTTGGCAGAGATCTTGACGGAAGAACGCAGCAGGGCAACGCCGCCGCCCGGTACGATACCTTCCTGAACGGCAGCGCGCGTCGCGTTGAGGGCGTCGTCGATGCGGTCCTTCTTTTCCTTGACTTCGACTTCGGTCGAGCCACCGACGCGGATGACCGCAACGCCACCAGCGAGCTTGGCAAGACGTTCCTGCAGCTTCTCGCGGTCGTAGTCGGAGGTGGTTTCTTCGATCTGGGCCTTGATCTGGGCAACGCGGCCTTCGATGTCGGACTTGGCGCCCGAACCGTCGACGATCGTGGTGTTTTCCTTGGAGATCGAAACCTTCTTGGCGCGGCCGAGCATGTCGAGCGTGACGCTTTCGAGCTTGATGCCGAGGTCTTCGGAGATGACGGTGCCGCCGGTCAGGATGGCGATGTCTTCGAGCATGGCCTTGCGGCGGTCGCCGAAGCCAGGCGCCTTGACAGCAGCGATCTTGAGGCCACCGCGCAGCTTGTTGACGACGAGGGTCGCAAGCGCTTCGCCTTCGACGTCTTCAGCGATGATGAGGAGCGGCTTGCCGGTCTGGACGACGGCTTCGAGAACCGGGAGCATCGACTGCAGGTTCGAGAGCTTCTTCTCGTGGAGGAGAATGAAGACGTCTTCGAGGTCGGCAACCATCTTTTCCGGGTTGGTGACGAAGTAGGGGCTGAGATAGCCGCGGTCGAACTGCATGCCTTCGACGACTTCGAGTTCGGTTTCGGCGGTCTTGGCTTCTTCAACCGTGATGACGCCTTCGTTGCCGACCTTCTGCATGGCTTCGGCAATGTCGAGACCGACCTGGCGTTCGCCGTTTGCGGAGATCGTGCCGACCTGGGCGACTTCTTCCGAAGTGTTGATCTTCTTGGCCTTGGCCTGGAGATCCTTGACGACTTCGGCAACGGCGAGATCGATGCCGCGCTTCAGGTCCATCGGGTTCATGCCTGCGGCAACGGCCTTGGCGCCTTCGCGAACGATCGCCTGGGCAAGAACGGTTGCAGTCGTGGTGCCGTCACCGGCGATGTCGTTGGTCTTCGAAGCGACTTCGCGGACCATCTGGGCGCCCATGTTTTCGAACTTGTCTTCAAGTTCGATTTCCTTGGCGACGGAAACGCCGTCCTTGGTGATGCGCGGAGCGCCGAAGGACTTGTCGATGATGACGTTACGGCCCTTCGGGCCGAGCGTGACCTTCACTGCGTCGGCGAGAATGTCGACGCCGCGCAGCATCTTTTCGCGCGCGGTGCGGCCAAACTTGATTTCTTTAGCTGCCATGTTTGTGTCTCCTGAATTCGATTTGTTCGGGCAACAAGCCCGTCAGCCATTTCGGGAAGCGGATCGGCCGATCAGCCGATGATGCCCATGATGTCGGCTTCCTTCATGATAAGAAGGTCTTCGCCGTTGATCTTGACTTCAGTGCCGGACCACTTGCCGAACAGGACGCGGTCGCCAGCCTTGACGTCGAGAGCGACGACCTTGCCGGACTCGTCACGTGCGCCGGAGCCGACGGCGACGATTTCGCCTTCCTGCGGCTTTTCCTTGGCAGTGTCGGGAATGATGATGCCGCCCTTGGTCTTCTCTTCGGACTCGACGCGACGAACGACGACGCGGTCGTGAAGCGGACGGAAATTGGTGCTTGCCATTGTCTAATCCCTCGATCGAATGACATTCGCGGACCGGAGCGGTCCGCATGGATAAGTGTTAGCACTCCTCTCTGGTGAGTGCTAGCGCTCGAGCATTTAGGGATGGCTCCGAGAGGAGTCAATGAGAGCAATCACGAATTTTTGTGCCGGAATTGTGAAGAGGCGGCGAATTATCGGAGGTTACCGCCGAAATCTTGTCTGGCATAGCAACGTTGCCAGGCCTTGCCGTCCCCTCTCGCCGGTGTTGCCGAGGATCTTGTCTGCCAAGGTGAAGAAAATGCCTTGCCATCGCCTTGCGCCTTTGCAATGTCACCGGTGACTGAAGCAAATCGGGAAATTGGAATGGCCAGGCGGATAGGAAACTTCTCGGAGATCACGGATCGCTATGACGTGGTGCTCTGCGACGTCTGGGGCGTCGTTCATAACGGCGTGGATCCGTTTCCGAAGGCCGCCGCCGCCCTTCAATCCGCGCGTGAGAGCGGCCTTGCCGTCGTCCTCATCACCAATTCGCCGCGCCTTTCCTGGCAGGTGGTCGAGCAACTGCGCCATATCGGCGTTCCCGATGACGCCTATGACCGGATCGTCACTTCGGGGGACGTCACCCGAGGGCTGATTTCCGAGGGGCCGAAGAAGGTCTTTCTGCTCGGCCCCGAGCGCGACAAGGCGCTTCTCGAAGGCATCGGCGTCGAGCGCCGGCCGGCCGGTGAAGCGCAATCGCTCGTCTGCACTGGCTTTTTCGACGACGAGACCGAAAAGCCCGAGGACTACACCGACATGCTCCTCGATTTCCAGGCGCGCGACGTGCCGATGATCTGCGCCAATCCCGACCTCGTCGTCGAACGCGGCCATCGCATCATCCCCTGTGCCGGCGCCATGGCTGCCTATTACGAGCAGCTCGGCGGTAAAACCCGCATTGCCGGCAAGCCGCACCGGCCGATTTACGAGGCGACGCTTTCGGCCGCCCGCGAGCTTCGCGGCGATTTTTCCACCGACCGTGTGCTGGCGATCGGCGACGGTATGCCGACGGATGTGCGCGGCGCCTTGAATTTCGGCCTGGATCTTCTCTACATCAGCGGCGGGATCCATGCCAAGGAATACACCTTGAACGGCGAGACCGACGAGGCGATCCTCAACGCCTATCTCGAGCGGGAGAAGGCCGCGCCGAAGTGGTGGATGCCGCGCCTTGCATGAAGAGAAGCCAGCCGATGACCGTCTTCCACCGCAATGAAACCCGCGAAGCCTTGCCTGCCCATCTGAAGGGCGGGGTCATTGCCATCGGCAATTTCGACGGCGTGCATCGCGGCCATCAATCGGTGCTGAACCGCGCGCTCGAAATAGCGAAGGCGCGCGGTATTCCTGCCCTGGTGCTGACCTTCGAGCCGCATCCGCGCACGGTGTTCCGGCCGCAGACACCGGTCTTCCGGCTGACACCCGCGCCGCTCAAGGCCCGGATTCTGGAAACGCTCGGTTTCAACGCAGTCATCGAATATCCTTTCGACTACGAATTTTCGCAGCGCTCGGCCGACGATTTCATCCATTCGATCCTCAAGGATTGGCTAGGCGCCACCGAAGTCGTCACCGGCTTCGATTTCCATTTCGGCCGCGGCCGCGAAGGCGGGCCTGCCTTCCTGATGAATGCCGGCCAGACCTATGGTTTCGGCGTCACCCTGATCGACGCCTTCCGCGACGAGAACGCCGATGTCGTCTCGTCGAGCCATATCCGGGCGCTGCTGAAGGACGGCAATGTCAGCGAAGCCGCCGGCATGCTCGGCTACCGCTATACGGTCGAAGCCGAGGTGATCGACGGCGAAAAGCTCGGCCGGCAACTCGGTTTTCCTACCGCCAATATGCGCCTGCCGCCCGAGGCCGAACTTGCCGCCGGCATCTACGCCGTTCGCTTCCGCCGCCGGGACGGAACGCTCCACGATGCCGTCGCGAGCTACGGCCGCCGCCCGACGGTGACGGAAAACGGCGCGCCGCTGCTCGAAACCTATCTGTTCGATTTTCACGGCGATCTCTACGGCCAGCTCTGCGCCGTCTCCTTCTTCGGCTATCTCAGACCCGAACTGAAATTCGATGGCCTCGATGCGCTTGTCGTCCAGATCAAACGCGACGAGGAAGAGGCGAGGGCGCTGCTGGCGGGCGTGGCGCCATTGGGCGAACTCGATCGCAAGCTTTGCTTCTCCTGAGAGTGCACTGGTCGGAATGTTCCGGGTGCATGCCGGATTCGGCAGTGCCTCGCGATCGTAGGCAGGCAATTTCCTCTCTTCCTTTTCCCGGCAAAAACGCCTATGAACCGGCGCTATGACGAAACTTCGGCTGGCAATGACGATACGAATTATCGGCCCGGCCTTCCGCGCGCGCTAAGCGGCCGGGAGGTCCGGGTTTTCGGCGCTTGCGAGCAGGCGCTTCCGCCGCCACCTATTTTCACGTCCGTCGCGCCCTCACGGGGCTGCCAGAAACGATTGTCACACATGACCGAAACAGCCGAAAAGATCGATTACTCGAAGACCCTCTATCTGCCTGAAACCGATTTCCCGATGCGCGCCGGTCTGCCGCAGAAGGAACCGGAGCTTGTTGCCCGCTGGCAGCAGATGGATCTCTATAAGAAACTGCGCGCCTCCGCCGCCGGCCGCGAGAAATTCGTCCTGCACGACGGCCCGCCCTATGCCAATGGCAACATCCATATCGGCCATGCGCTGAACAAGATCCTCAAGGACGTCATCAACCGTTCGTTCCAGATGCGCGGCTATGACGCCAACTACGTGCCCGGCTGGGATTGCCACGGCCTGCCGATCGAATGGAAGATCGAGGAAGAGAACTATCGCGCCAAGGGAAAGGCGAAGCCTGACCTGAGCGAGCCGGCGGCGATGATCGGCTTCCGCCGCGAGTGCCGCGCCTATGCCGAGAAGTGGATCAAGGTCCAGGGTGACGAGTTCCAGCGCCTCGGCATCGTGGGCGACTTCGAAAACCCGTATCTGACGATGAACTTCCATGCGGAAAGCCGCATCGCTGGTGAGCTCTTGAAGATCGCCGCTAGCGGCCAACTCTACCGCGGCTCCAAGCCGATTATGTGGTCGGTGGTCGAGCGCACCGCGCTGGCGGAAGCCGAGGTCGAGTACCACGACTATGAAAGCGACACGATCTGGGTGAAATTCCCCATCGCGAAAGGCCCCGACAGCGTCAAGGATGCCTTCGTCGTCATCTGGACGACCACGCCATGGACGATCCCCGGCAACCGCGCGGTCGCCTATTCCTCACGTGTCGCCTACGGCCTTTACGAGGTCACGGCTGCCGAGAATGATTTCGGCCCGCGTCCGGGCGAGAAGCTTGTTTTCGCCGACAAGTTGGCCGAGGAATCCTTTGCCAAGGCGAAGCTGCAGTACCGGCGCCTAGCCGATGTCACGGCTGCCGATCTCGCCGGCATGGCCTGCGCACATCCCCTCCGAGGCCTGGAAGGCGGTTACGAATTTGTCGTGCCGCTGCTCGAGGGCGATCATGTCACCGACGATGCCGGCACCGGTTTCGTGCACACCGCACCCAGCCACGGCCGCGAAGACTTTGACGTCTGGATGGCGCATGCCCGTGAGATCGAGGCGCGCGGCATCGAGACCAAGATCCCGTTCCCGGTCGACGACGGCGGCTTCTACACGGCGGATGCTCCCGGTCTGGAAGGCGCACGCGTCATCGACGACAACGGCAAGAAGGGCGATGCCAATGATCGCGTCATCAAGGCGCTGATCGAGCGCAATGCGCTCTTTGCCCGCGGTCGGCTGAAGCACCAGTATCCGCATTCCTGGCGCTCGAAGAAGCCGGTGATCTTCCGCAATACGCCACAGTGGTTCGTCTATATGGACAAGACGCTGCCGGATGGAACGACGCTGCGCAGCCGGGCCCTCGGCGCGATCGACGACACCCGTTTTGTGCCGGCGGCCGGGCAGAACCGTCTGCGTGCGATGATCGAGCAGCGTCCGGATTGGGTTCTTTCCCGTCAAAGAGCGTGGGGTGTGCCGATCTGCGTCTTCGTGAATGAGCAGGGCGAAGTTCTGAAAGACGAGGCCGTCAACCAGCGCATCCTCAATGCCTTCGACGCCGAAGGCGCCGACGCCTGGTTTGCCGAAGGCGCCAAGGAACGGTTTCTTGGTAACGAGCACGACCCGGCCAAGTGGACACAGGTCATGGATATCCTCGACGTCTGGTTCGACTCGGGCTCGACGCACACCTTCACGCTGGAGGATCGCCCCGACCTGAAATGGCCGGCCGACCTTTATCTCGAAGGGTCCGACCAGCATCGCGGCTGGTTCCATTCTTCGCTCTTGGAATCGGCTGCCACCCGCGGCCGCGCGCCTTATAACGCCGTCCTTACCCATGGTTTCACCATGGACGAGAAGGGCGAGAAGATGTCGAAGTCGAAGGGCAACGTCACCTCGCCGCAGGAGGTGATGAAGGATGCCGGCGCCGACATCCTGCGTCTCTGGGTCATGACCTCGGACTACGCTGATGATCTCCGCGTCGGCAAGACGATCATCCAGACCAATGTCGATGCCTATCGCAAGCTGCGCAATACCATCCGCTGGATGCTCGGCACGCTCGCTCACGACAAGGGGGAGGTCATCGCGCTTGCCGATCTGCCGGAGCTGGAGCAGCTGATGCTGCACCGTCTCTCCGAGCTCGATCAGCTCGTGCGCGAGAATTATGATGCCTTCGACTTCAAGAAGATCGCCCGCGCATTGATCGACTTTGCCAATGTCGAGCTCTCGGCCTTCTACTTCGACGTCCGCAAGGATGCGCTCTATTGTGATGCGCCCTCCAGCCTCCGCCGTCGCTCGGCGCTCTATGTCATCCGCATGATCTTCGATTGCGTGGTGACCTGGCTTGCGCCGATGCTTCCGTTTACGACGGAAGAGGCATGGCTCTCACGCAATCCCTCGGCTATCTCGGTGCATCTGGAGCAGTTCGCTCCGGTCGCCAAGGAATGGCGCAACGATGCGCTGGCCGAAAAGTGGAGGAAGATCCGCGCGATCCGCAGCGTCGTGACCGGCGCGCTCGAAATCGAGCGCAAGGACAAGCGCATCGGTTCCTCGCTCGAGGCGGCGCCCGTTGTCTATGTCGCCGATGCGGCGCTTCGCGAGGCGCTCGAGGGCCAGGATTTCAGCGAAGTCTGCATCACCTCTGGCATCACGATCAAGTCAGATGCCGGCCCGGCCG
Organism: Rhizobium atlanticum; assembly: GCF_030182485.1. NCBI lineage: Bacteria > Pseudomonadati > Pseudomonadota > Alphaproteobacteria > Hyphomicrobiales > Rhizobiaceae > Rhizobium > Rhizobium atlanticum. The sequence continues at coordinate 123,833 of NZ_JAQJCJ010000014.1, read as the reverse complement.
ACGCTTTCCGCTTGGCCGAGGTGCCTGACGTCGCCGTCGTGCCGAAGCCTGCCGAAGGCGTCAAATGCGCCCGTTCCTGGCGCATCACCACCGATGTCGGTTCTGATCCGGACTATCCCGACGTCTCGGCGCGCGACGCCGCCGCCTTGCGCGAACTCGGCATCCGCGCCTGAAGATATTTGCCGGGTGAATTGCCATTGCGGCGTTCATCCGGTAAAAGCTGCCTGAAAATGGCCGGATTTTTGCGTCAGGGGGACGGTTGTCCGGTAGGGCGACGATTGCACCGGTGGCTGGAAGGGTTTTCATGTTCGCAACGCATTGGTTCCGTATTGGCGCCTGCCTGTCTGTTGTCATGGCGGGATGCTCCCTTGTGTCCGGCTGCGCCAGCAGCCCGACCTACGGCACCGACAAGACCGCCATGGAGCAGCTGACCGACGATCTTGGCCAGTCCGTGTCTCTGACCGGACCGGAACCGAAGAACAAGGGCGTCAAATACACGCCGCGCCCGACGCTGGTGCTGCCGGCTGAGGGCCAGCGAGAGACCCTCGTCGCGCCGCAGCCGACGGTGGCCAACAAGGACAATCCGCAATGGCTTGAATCGCCGGAGGAGACCCGCGCCCGCCTCGTCTCCGAGGCTGACGCCAATTCGGACAATCCGAATTACCGCTCCCCGCTGGCAAGCTCCGCCATCGAAGGCGGCCGGCGCACGACCGAAGCCCAGACCCAGGCCTATCGCGAGGCCCGAGCCCTGCAGAAGGGCTCCTACGTCGATCAGCGTCGCTACATTTCCGATCCGCCGCCCGGTTACCGAACCGTCGACGACCCGGCCAAGCTCGATGACGTCGGCGAGCCGGAGCTCAAGAAGCAGAAGAAGCGCAAGAAGGACGCGGCAATCGCCAATTCCGGCAAGCAGTGGTGGAACTTCCTGCAGTAGCAGCTTTGACCGGCCTGTAGCCCATGCTTTTTGGTTGGTTCGAGTTCTATCGATATCACCGGACCGGCCCCTCATCCGCCTGCCGGGATGACGGTGTTGTGCAGGCCCTGAGATTACGGCGCCTCTCTTCGTTCCGCAAAGAATCGCCGCAAAATCTCGGCCGACTGCACCTCATCGATTCCCGAATAGACTTCCGGCGCGTGATGGCAGGTCGGTTGCGCATAGAATCGCACGCCATTGTCGACGGCGCCGCCCTTCGGATCCTCGGCGCCGTAATAGAGCCTGCGGATGCGCGCAAACGAGATGGCTGCCGCGCACATGGTGCAAGGCTCCAGCGTCACATAGAGATCGGCGCCGGTAAGGCGCTCCTGCCCAAGTGCCTCGCAGGCGAGCCGGATTGCGGCGATTTCGGCGTGCGCGGTAACGTCGTTGAGCTCGCGCGTGCGGTTTCCCGAGCGTGAAACAGCAATATTGTCGACAACGACGACCGCGCCGATCGGCACCTCGCCGCGTTCTCCGGCGGCGCGCGCTTCTTCAAGCGCCATCTCCATGAAACGATTTGTCTTCACGATCGCAAGAATTTCCACTTAACCGCAGATGCGTGACCTGATAGACAGGCCCAAAAGGCAGGCAAACAGCAAATGACACCCAAAGACAAGCCAAAACGCCCGGGCGCAAAGCCCCTTTCACGGGATAACAGGCCGAAGGCGGGCGGTGCGAAGCCGGCGAAGGCCGCAACCGCGCGCTCGGCGGCGGCGGAAGCCGACAGCGACACCAAGGCCGAACGCATTTCCAAGGTGATGGCGCGTGCAGGCGTCGCCTCCCGCCGCGACATCGAGCGCATGATCATGGAAGGCCGTGTGACGCTGAACGGCACGGTTCTCGAAACCCCCGTCGTCAACGTCACGCTTGCCGACCGCATCGAGGTCGACGGCGTGCCGATCCGCGGCATCGAGCGCACCAGGCTCTGGCTCTATCACAAGCCGGCAGGCCTCGTGACCACCAATGCCGATCCGGAAGGCCGTCCGACCGTCTTCGACAACCTGCCGGAAGAGCTGCCCCGCGTCATGTCGATCGGCCGGCTCGACATCAACACCGAAGGCCTACTGCTGCTCACCAATGACGGCGGTCTCGCCCGCGCCCTCGAACTGCCGGCGACCGGTTGGCTGCGCCGCTACCGCGTCCGCGCCCATGGCGAGATCGATCAGGAGGCGCTCGACAAGCTGAAGGACGGTATCGCCGTCGACGGCGTGCTCTACGGCTCGATCGAGGCGACCCTCGACCGCACGAAAGGTTCGAACGTCTGGATCACCATGGGCCTTCGCGAAGGCAAGAACCGCGAAATCAAAAATGTGCTCGGCGCGCTCGGTCTCGATGTCAACCGTCTGATCCGCATTTCCTATGGGCCGTTCCAGCTCGGTGACTTGCCGGAAGGCCATGTCGTCGAGGTGCGCGGCCGCACATTGCGTGACCAACTCGGCCCGCGCCTGATCGAGGAAGCCAAGGCGAATTTCGACGCGCCGATCTACAATGCGCCCGCCGTCGCTGCCGAAGAAGAGGAAGAGGCTTCGGCACCGGCCGCACCAGCAAAGCGCGAGCGGCCGCGACGCGAGGAGGATAAGCGCGAACGGGCGCTGAGCCGCCTCGACACCAAGCGCGACGATCGCCCCGGCGGGCGCAGAGACGACGATCGCGGCGGCGGCCGCAGGGATGAAGACAAGCCCAAGCGCGCCCAGTCGCTCGGCCAGCGCCGCAGCGCCAATGTCTGGATGGCGCCCGGCGCCCGGCCCCTCGGCGAGAAGGCGGCAGCCAAGGCCGCCAAGAATGCGCAGACCGCGCGCCGGCGCGGCGAGCAGACGCAGGCAAAGGGCACCGGTTTCCACTATATCGAAGATCGCCCGCGCACGCAGATCAATCGCGTGCGCGAGGAGGACGGCGAATGGATCCGCTCGAGCGAGCAGCCCCACCGCAAGGATGAGGGCGAAGGCCGCGGCCACAAGCGCTCGTTCGGCGATCGCCCGGCCCGCGAAGACCGCGGTTATGGTGACCGCCCGGCGCGTGGCGAAGGCCGTGCGGAGCGTTCGCGCGGCGACCGGCCATTCGGCGACAAGCCGCGCGGCGATCGCAAGCCGCGCGCGGATGGTGATGAGCGTCCTCGCGCCGCCAGAGCGTCCACCGGCGAGAGTCGTTCTGAGCGCCCGCGCAGCGACCGCCCCTTCGGCGATCGACCTTCGCGTGGCGATCGACCTTTCGCCGGCAAGCCGCGTGGCGATCGAAAGCCGCGCGAGGAGGGTGACGAGCGCCCGCGGACAGCCAGAAGCTTCGCCGGCGAGGGGCGCTCCGAGCGTCCGCGCGGCGAACGCTCGTTCGGCGACAAGGCCCCGGGCGAGAAGCCGCGCGGCAAGAGCTTTGGCGCCAAGCCCGGTGGACCCAAGAATTTTTCCGGCAAACCTAAGGGCGCCAAGCCAGGCGGTGAAAGGCCGGCCGGGGACAGGCCGGCGGGCGGTCCGTCCAGAGGTGGTGCTCGAGGAAAGGGAATGACGCGCGGTGCGGATCGTCGGCGGTGAGTTTCGCGGACGGCCTCTCGCCGTGCCAAAATCCAACGATATCCGGCCGACTGCCGACCGGACGCGCGAGAGTCTGTTCAATATTTTGAGCCATGCCTATCCGGAATGTGTCGACGGCACCCGGATCCTCGATCTTTTTGCCGGAACCGGCGCCGTCGGCCTCGAAGCCGTCTCGCGCGGCTGTCGTCACGCGCTCTTCGTCGAAAACAGTGTCGAGGGCCGGGCGCTGCTCTGGGAAAACATCGATGCGCTCGGCCTGCACGGCCGTACCCGCATCCTGCGCCGCGATGCGACCGATCTTGGCAGCGTCGGCAATCTCGAGCCTTTCGACGTTCTCTTTGCCGATCCGCCCTATGGCAAAGGCCTGGGCGAGAAGGCGATGGCGGCCGCCGCCGTTGGCGGCTGGCTGCGGCCGGGGGCGATCGCGGTGCTCGAAGAACGCGCCGACATTGTCGTTTCGGTCGACCCTTCCTATGTTTTCCTCGAAAGCCGCATCTTTGGCGATACGAGGGTGCATTTCTTCCGGTATCAGCCGCAATAGGCGCAGGGGCGGGGCGTGCAGCAGGCAGAGATCATCAGTCCGAAACTGCCTGCGATCAGCGATTTGCCGACGGTCGCTGTCGCCTTCGGCGGCGGCGGCGCGCGCGGCCTGTCCCATATCCATGTCATTGAAACCCTCGACGAACTTGGCATCCGCCCTGTGGCGATTGCAGGTTCGTCGATCGGCGCGATCATGGGGGCGGGCATGGCCGCCGGCATGTCCGGCGCCGAGATCCGCGAACATGCGCTGGCAACCGTCGGCAACAAGACGGCCGTCGTCGCCCGCATCTGGGGCATGAGGCCGACGACAGTGCGCGATGCCGTGGCCAAGGGCATCCGCATCGGCCAGTTCAACCTGGAGCGGATCCTCAAAGCTTTCCTGCCGTCGGAGCTGCCGGCCCGCTTTGCGGATCTGCTGGTGCCGACAAAGGTGATCACCACAGATTATTACGGGCAGAACGAGGTGATCATCGAAGAGGGCGAGCTGTTTCCCGCACTTGCCGCCTCGTCCTCCATCCCCGCCGTTTTCATGCCGGTGCGCCTGCGCGGCCGCGTGATGATCGATGGCGGCATCAGCAATCCTGTGCCTTATGAGTGCCTGATGGATCTTGCCGACATCGTCGTCGGCGTCGATGTCGTCGGCGCTCCCGAGGGCGACGGCACTCATATTCCCAACCGCATGGAAAGCATCTTCGGTTCCGGACAGCTGATGATGCAGACGGCGATCTCGCTGAAGCTGAAGCTTTGCCAGCCGCACATCTTCCTGCGCCCGACGGTCGGCCGCACCGGCGTCATGGATTTCCTGAAGGCTCGCGAAGTGCTGGCTATGTCCGTCGGCGTCAAGGACGATCTGAAATTCGCCCTCGACCGCGAGATCGAAGCGCGGCTAAAACGCTAAGGAACCTTGCACGGGCACCGTTGCCGGCGTCCGCGAGACATGCGCCAGCGGTTCAGCGAACATCGCTTCGGCTATGAGCTCGGCATCGTTATTGTCGATTTCGAAGAGACCAAAGCGCAGTCGATAGCCCCAGCCTGTCCGATCGCTCGTGAAAGATAGCCGATCGAGCAGCGGCCGGATGGGCGTTTCAATGGCCCGCCACCAGACGACATCCCGCCTCCAAGGGCGGAAGCCGGGGTGAGCCTCCACTTGATATGCCGCCGTTTCCTCGACCACGCCGATGGCCGTGAACGCCTGCAGGCGATCCTTGCCGCCAAACGTTTCAGTCGGCGAATAGTAAATCACGCGGTCCCCTGGCGCGCTCCGCTTGAGCGGAGCGGCCTTGCCGTGACAGACTTGCATGAACCCGGCTGCGCGCCCGATGCGGACGTGGTTTGCTGATGCGACGGCAATCCAGCTGCGGGACATGGTTCAGTCCTCCGCGACGTTGTAGACGCGCAAGCGATGCCCGTCGGGATCGGCAGCAACAAAGCTGCGGCCGAAATCGAGGTCGGTCGGCGGCAGAAGGATCGCCGCGCTCTTGCCCTGCCATTCGATATGGACCCTATCGACCATGTCCGCTGTCGCGACCTTGAAACCGACCTCGCAGCCGCCGCCCGCAGCAGCCGGCGCCGGCTGGACGCCCGTCCGGCCCCACAATCCGAGCGCCAGGCCCGAAGGCAGAATGAACATTGCGAAGGTCGGGCTGGCCTCCACAGGATCTTGCCCGAGCAGCCGCGCATAAAAGCTGGCGCTCTTCGGCGCGTCGGTTACGAAAAGTAGAATGCTGTTGCTGTCGAACACGAAAAACCTCCTGTATATTGGGCAGGAGAATATTTAGAGAGAAATGCTGACAGATTCTGGCAGTAGCCCACTGTTTTCGAACTGCTCGACCGTCGCAGCTCCGGCAACAGGTTTATGCGTCCGCCACCGCATTCGCGACTCCCGCCAGCGGATCGTCCTCGAAAGGATCGGCGGTGCGCTTCGGCTTGACCAGCGGTTCGGGACGCACCGGATGGGAAAACAGCATGTCGCGCCCCGCCTGCAGCCCTTCGGAGACCTGCAGCACCAGCCGCGCCTCGTCGCGCTTGCGGATATCCTCGCCGATTTCATAGGCATCGACCTCCGAGACGCCCAGCGCCTCCAGCGTCCGCCGTCCAAACAGCAGGCCCGATTCCAGCGTTTCGCGCAGCTCGTAATCAATCCCCTTGTTGCGCAGTTCGATCGAATGGATTCGGTCATAGGAGCGTACGTAAAGGCGCGTCTGCGGATAGTCCGCTTGCACCAGTTCGACCACCTTGTCAGTGATCTCCTTCTTCTGTGTGCAGACGAGCACGATCTTTGCCCGGTCGATGCCGGCCGAGCGGAGCACGTCCTTGCGGGTGCCGTCGCCGAAATAAATGCGGAAGCCGAAGGAGGAGGCCTGGCGGATGCGGTCGGCGGAAAAGTCGATGACGGTGACGCTGCGCCCGCCGGCAAGCAGGATCTGGGCGGCGATCTGGCCGAAACGTGAGAAACCGACCATCAGCACGTCGGCGCCCGCACCTTCGAAATCCTCGTCGAGCTCTTCCTGTTCATCGCCGTTGAGCAGCCGCTTCGACAGCGCCGCGCCGATCGGCGTCAGCGCCATGGACAGCGTGACGATCGCCACCAGCAGCGACGCGGTGCTCGTCGACATCAAGCCGACGACGCCCGCAGTGGTGAACAGCACGAAGCCGAATTCGCCGCCTTGCGGCAAGAGGAAGGCGATGCGGATCGCGTCATTGTGCGGAGATCCCGATATCCGGCAGAGACCATAGATGATAATCGCCTTGACGGCCATGACGATCGGCACCGTGACGATGACGAAGAGCGCATTGTCGACGAGAACGTCCAGCTCCAGCGACAGGCCGACGGCAATGAAGAAGATGGCGAGCAGCACGCCGCGGAAAGGCTCGATATCGGCTTCCAGCTCGTGCCGGTAGGAGGATTCGGCCAGCATCACCCCCGACAGGAAGGCGCCCATCGCCATCGACAGTCCGGCAAGCTGCATCAGGCTTGCCGATCCCATGACGACGAAGAGCGCGGCCGCGATCATCGCCTCGCGTGCGCCGGTGCGGGCGATGATCTGGAAGAGCGGCGTCAGCAGATAACGCCCGGCGACGATCATCGCCGCCACGGCGCCGACGGCCACGGCCATATCGGTGAGCGGCGTATTGCTGCCCTTGCCGCTGCCGTCGAGAACGGTGATCAGCGCCAGGAGCGGCACGATTGCCAGGTCCTGGAACAGCAGCATCGAGAAGGAACGCTGCCCGTATCTCGTGTTGACGTCGCCATCGCCTTCGAGGATCTGCATGGCGAAGGCCGTCGAGGACAGCGCCAGGCCGAAGCCGGCGACGATGCTGCCGCGCCAATCGAGAACCTCGGAAAACCAGGAGAGCGCGGTCAGCGCCAGCCCTGTTACCAGCACCTGCGCCGTGCCGAGGCCGAAGATGTCGCGCCGCATCTGCCAGAGGCGGCTTGGCTTCAGCTCCAGGCCGATGATGAAGAGCAGGAAGACGACGCCGAGCTCGGCGACGGCAAGGATCTGTTCGCCGTCGGTGATGCCGTGGAAGACCGGGCCGATGACGATGCCGGCGGCGAGATAACCGAGCACCGTGCCAAGCCCCAGCTTCTTGAAGATCGGAGCGGCGACCACCGCGCCGCCGAGCAGCAGGATCGTTTCGGAGAAAAGGTCGTTGGGCGCTGACATGCTGGCAATTTCTTTCGACGGCGGGAAACATCCTGGCAGCCCCGGCAAAGAATCGGCGGCGGCGGCCTTGATGCCAGGGAGAGTGCACAATAAATGGAAGCCGAAGGAAAGGCCAAATCATGTCCTCTGAAATCGATTCTTCGACACTTCTTTCCCGCGCAACTCAATTGATCGATCTGGCAAGGAAGGCAGGGGCCGACGCTGCCGACGCCGTGGTCGTTCGCTCTCGCTCGCAATCCGTCAGCGTCCGGCTTGGAAAGGTCGAGGGGACGGAATCGTCGGAAAGCGACGATTTTTCGCTCCGCGTCTTCATCGGCAAGCGTGTCGCCAGCGTTTCGGCCAATCCGGGCTTCGATCTCCAGGCGCTGGCCGAACGTGCCGTCGCCATGGCCAAGGTTTCCCCGGAAGACCCCTTCGCGTGCCTGGCGGACGAGGCGAACCTCGCCAGGTCCTATCCCGACCTGAAATTACTCGATGCCACCGACGTTTCCTCCGAGATGCTGCGCGAGGCTGCTCTTGCCGCCGAGACGGCCGCACTTGCGGTCAAGGGCGTCACCAATTCCTCCGGCGCCGGCGCGTCGGCCGGCATGGGCGGTCTTGTTCTCGCCACATCGCACGGTTTCCAAGGCAGCTACATGGCCTCCCGTTTCGGCAATTCCGTCAGCGTCATCGCAGGCGAAGGCACGGGCATGGAGCGCGATTATGATTTCGACAGCCGGCTTTATTACGCCGAGCTCGACGATCCCGCCGAAATCGGCCGCCGCGCCGGCGAACGGGTGGTCAAGCGCGTCAATCCGCGCCAGGTGCCGACCGGCAAGAACGTCACCGTCGTCTTCGATCCGCGCGTCGCCCGCGGTTTTGTCGGCCATATCGCGGGTGCGATCAACGGTGCCGCCGTCGCCCGAAAGACCAGCTTCCTGCGCGACAGGATGGGTCAGCAGGTGCTGAAGTTGGGCCTTTCGATCACCGACGATCCTCTGATCGTGCGCGGGCCTTCCTCGCGTCCCTTCGACGGTGAGGGCGTGTCCGGCGAGCGGCTTGTCATGATCGAAGACGGTGTCCTGAAGCACTGGTTCCTCTCGACCTCGACGGCCCGCGAGCTCGGCCTGCAGACCAATGGCCGCGGCGTGCGCGGCGGCAGCGCCGTCACGCCGTCTTCCACCAACCTCGCCTTGGAGCCGGGCGAGATCTCGCCGGAGGAACTGATCCGCAGCATCGGCAACGGTTTTTACGTCACCGAACTAATCGGCCACGGCGTCAACATGATCACCGGCGAATACAGCCGCGGCGCCACCGGCTTCTGGATCGAGAACGGCGAACTCACTTTCCCGGTATCCGAGGTGACGATCGCCTCGAACCTCAAGGAGATGTTCATGCGCCTGACGCCGGCAAACGACATCGACCGCAAGTTCGGCGTCGCGGCTCCGACCCTCGCGATCGAAGGCATGACGCTCGCCGGGCAGTAAAAACGGGCAGGAATGGAATGACGGGATGAGCGATAGGGAAAAGCTCCGCTGGCAGAGCGATCTCGCCTTGATCGCCGATGCTGCGAAGGAGGCCGGCGCGGTCGCCTACGGCTTCTTCAACCAGTCTCCCGAGGTCTGGTGGAAGAACGGCGACCGCTCTCCAGTCAGCGCCGCCGATTTCGCCGCCAATAAGACGCTTGAAACGATCCTGCGCAAGGCGCGGCCGGATTATGGTTGGCTGTCTGAGGAAACCGAGGACGATGAAGACCGCCTGTCGCGCGAGACGCTTTTCATCGTCGATCCGATCGACGGCACGCGGGCCTTCCTCGGTGGGCAGCAAGTCTGGTGTGTCAGCGTCGCGGTCGTGCATCGCGGCCGCCCGGTCGCCGGCGTGCTCTATGCACCGGCGCTCGAAGAGCTCTACGAGGCCGTCGACGGCGGCGTGGCGCTGAAGAACGGCACGCCCTTCACCGTTTCCGCCGCCGGGCCGGACGAGTTGAGCCGGCTTGCGATCGGCGAAGACCTGTTGAAGACCTTTCCGCCGGCGTTCCGTGACCGGGTGAGACGCGAAAAATATGTCCCCTCGCTGGCCTATCGCATCGCCATGGTGGCAGACGGCCGTCTGGAAGCCACCTTCGTCAAGGGCAATTCGCATGACTGGGACCTTGCCGCCGCCGATCTCGTTCTGGCCTGCGCCGGCGGCGGGCTTGTAGATCTCGACGGCAAGTCCATCGTCTACAACAGGGCCGACGTCACCCATAAGGTCCTCTGTGCGGCGCCAGCGCCCCGTATCGATGAGTTCCTCGCGGCCTTCGCCGGGCGACGAGACAGTTGACGTTTCCGTCAAAATCCCGCAGATGAGGTGGCGGAGGAACTAGGCAGAAAGAGAACAAGAAAATGACTGACTCCGGTGACAAGAAACAGCTTTTGCACCTCGTTTTTGGCGGCGAACTCGAAAGCCTCGAAGATGTCCAGTTCCGTGATCTGGACGGCCTCGATATCGTTGGCATTTTTCCCGACTATGCCTCGGCGCTGACGGCCTGGAAGGCGAAAGCGCAGCAGACGGTCGACAACGCACATATGCGCTATTTCATCGTCCACATGCACCGTCTGCTCGATCCGCAGCAAAAGGCTGGGGGCAACTGACCTCGGCAGCCGCAGCCAGCCGAACGGGCCTTCGTGCATCGGGCGCCCGTCGATCCGGATCGTTTGACGCATTCTGAACAAATTGATCGGCCATTCCGGCCGCAACGATAATAAGGGAATGGGTTTGATGTCGATCGTCTTGGGTCGGAGGCTGGCGCGATGAGCTCCCGGATGGCGCGGCTCGGTCTGAGCACATACCGTCTGGCGGGGACCGTGGCTTCCCCCGTCGTCGGCCTCTATCTGACCTACCGCACGGCCAAGGGCAAAGAAGACCGTGCGCGCCGCCTGGAACGCTTCGGCTATCCGAGCGCCAATCGGCCCCAGGGTCCGCTCGTCTGGTTCCACGCCGCAAGTGTCGGCGAAACCAATGCGGTCATACCGCTGATCCGCGAAATTCGCCGCCGCGACATTCATGTCATCCTAACCACCGGCACCATCACCTCCGCCAGGCTCGCCGCCGAGCGCCTCGGCCAGGAGGCGATTCATCAATATGTGCCGCTGGATCTGAAGCCATCCGTCAGCCGCTTCCTCGATTATTGGCAGCCCGATTGCGCCATCATCGCCGAATCCGAAATCTGGCCGGCGACGGTGCTGGAACTCGGCCGTCGCCGCATCCCGCAAATCCTGGTCAATGCCCGCATGTCGGACCGCTCCTTTGCCCGTTGGCGCGGCCGCCCGTCGATTGCTGAGGCCCTGTTCGAGAACCTCGCTCTCGTCATCGCCCAATCCGACGTCGATGCCGAGCGTTTTCGCGATCTCGGTGCCGTTCCCGTCATCACTTCGGGCAATCTGAAGGTCGATACCGATGCGCCGCCTTATGACAGCGCTGTCTTCGCCCGCTACAAGAAGCAGATCGGCGATCGCAAGACCTGGGCGGCGATCTCCACCTTTGACGGCGAGGAAAATGCCGCCGGCATCGTCCATCGCGCCCTTAAGGAGCGCGATCGTCAATTGACGATCATCGTGCCCCGCCATCCCGAGCGCAGCGACGAGATCGAGGCGGCGCTCGTCAAGCAGGGGCTGAAAGTCGCCCGCCGCACCCGCGACGATGTCCTCTCCGCCGATGTCGATATCTTTCTCGGCGATACGATCGGCGAAATGGGGCTTTATCTCCGTCTGACCGAAATCGCCTTCGTCGGCCGCTCGCTCTTTGCCGAGGGTGGTCAGAACCCGCTGGAGCCTGCCATGCTCGGCTGCGCCATCCTCTCCGGCGGCAATGTGCAGAATTTCCGCGAGGCCTATCAGAAGCTCGCCCGCAGCGGCAGCGCCCGAATGGTGCGCGATACCGAAATGCTGGCCAAGGGCGTGCATTACCTGCTGACCAACGATGAAGCCCGCCGTAACATGATCGAGGCCGGCGTCGCCACCGTGCACGAGATGCGTGGCGCACTGTCGGCGACGGTGAAGGGGCTCGAACCCTATATCAATCCGCTGACGGTCAAGGCGCGTTTGCTGCCCAGGACCGCGGCCCAGGTTTGAGGAGACGCGATGTCCGGCCCGGCGCATATCAAAGGCATCCTCTTCGACAAGGACGGCACGTTGCTCGACTATGATGAGAGCTGGCTGCCGGTCAATCGCGAGCTTGCCCGCATCGCCGCTGAGGGCGACCCGCTTTTGGCCGACCGGCTGCTGTCCGCCTGCGGCATGGATCCGGTGAGCGGCCATATCGTCCCCGACAGCCTGCTCGCCGCCGGCAATACAAGGCAGATCGCCGAGGGACTCGTCGCCGCCGGGTCGATGGTCGACATCGACGAATTGACGATCCGTCTCGACGACCTCTTTTCCGGCGCCGCTGAATTTTCCGTGCCGGTGACCGACCTTGCCGGCTTCTTCGCAAGGCTGCATCGGCGCGGTTTCAAGCTCGGCGTTGCCTCCAGCGACAATGAGCGCTCCATCCGCCAGACGGCGGAGCGCTTCGGTTTCGCCCGCTATGTCGATTATATCGCCGGCTACGACAGCGGCTTCGGCGTCAAGCCGGAGCCGGGCATGGTGCTCGGCTTCTGCGCTGCGACCGGTCTTTTGCCTGAAGAGGTCGCCATGGTCGGCGACAACAATCACGATCTGCACATGGGCCTGAATGCCGGTACGGGACTGAGGATCGCCGTGTTGACGGGAACGGGCTCGCGCGATTCACTGGCCGCGGCGGCCGATCATGTGCTCGACGATATCACCGCGCTTGAGACGCTGCTGCCCGATCTGCAACCGGCCTGATCGGTAAAGGCTTGCATTTTCATCGATTTTAACCTCTCAATCCGGCCGGGAAGACGAAATTTTCTGGCCGGGCGGGGAGCGGGACGGCAAAATGATTTCAGAAGCGCCGCCGTTCTGGTGGAGGAAAGCCGATTGGCGCGCCTGGCTGCTGGCGCCGCTGTCCTTTCTTTACGGCCGTATCGCCGGCCATCGCATGGCCCATGCGCGCCGCGCCTCGGTTTCCGTTCCCGTCATCTGTGTCGGCAATTTCACCGTCGGCGGCGCCGGCAAGACGCCGACGGCGCTGACGCTCGCCCGCGCCGCCAAGGCGAAAGGCCTGAAGCCGGGCTTTCTCAGCAGAGGCTACGGCGGCTCGCTCGACGTCACGACGGTGGTCGATCCCCATCATCACCGAGCGGTCGCCGTCGGCGATGAACCGCTTTTGCTCGCGAAGGAGGCGCTGACGGTGATTTCCCGCCGGCGCGTCGACGGTGCTCGGCGTCTGGTGGCGGAAGGCGCCGATCTCATCATCATGGACGATGGGTTTCAGAGCGCCCGGCTGGCGATCGACTATGCGCTGCTCGTCATCGACGCGACACGCGGCCTCGGTAACGGCCACATCGTGCCGGCCGGCCCGGTCCGCGCGCCGATCCGCCAGCAGCTGCGTTCGGCGACGGCGCTGCTGAAGGTCGGCGGCGGCAATGCTGCCGACGCGATCGTTCGCATGGCGGCACGCGCGGCAAAGCCCTATTTCACCGCATCGCTGAAGGTGCGCGGCGACGACCGGCTTGCCGGCATCAAGGTGCTCGCCTTCGCTGGCATCGCCGATCCCGCCAAATTCTTCCGCACCGTCGAATCGCGCGGCGCCGAAATAGCCCTCGCCAAGAGCTTCGGCGACCACGAGCATCTGACCGAGGAGGAGATCGACGACATCCTGACGACCGCCGAACGCCAGGATCTCCTGATTGTCACCACGTCAAAGGATTTCGTTCGTCTCTCCGGCCATCACGGCAAGGCGGAGCAACTGGCGAAAAAATGCCGGGTGATCGAAGTCGACATGGTCTTCGAGGATCATCTCGCCCCGGGCCTGATCATCGACCGGGCGATCGTCGCTTGTCGCGAGCGGCGTTTAAGGGAAATGAAAGTTAAGAGCTAACGCCGCTGGTTCGGCAGCAAGCCGGCACGTTTGTCGGCTTCGATTGCAGAAATAACGTCGGCATAGGGCTCCTGGCGGGCGACGCTCCAGTAGCGCAGTTCGTCGAGCGGGATGTTTTTTCCGGTCATCGCACAGACGACATAGGAGCCGGGCGAGAGAATCTGGAAATCGCCGTCGAGATAACGGATCTTCGCCTCGCGGTTTCCGTGCCCTTCGAACAAATTCATGCGCTCCGTTCCCTGCAACTTGTCATCCGTCTGCCATACTCCGGCAAAGGCAGCTTTGCCAGCTTTTTCAGCTTCTGCCGAAAAGCCGCTCAATGTCGCTGAGCTTCAATTCGATATAGGTCGGCCGGCCGTGATTGCACTGGCCGGAGCCGGGCGTCACTTCCATTTCCCTCAGCAGCGCGTTCATTTCCTCCGGCCGCAGCCGCCGGCCGGAGCGAACCGATCCATGGCAGGCCATGGTCGCCGCCACATATTCGAGCTTGGCCGACAGGCCCGACGCCGTCTCCCATTCGGCAATCTCGTCGGCGAGCTGGCGGATCAGGCCATGGACGTCGACCTCGCCAAGCATGGCCGGCGTTTCGCGCACCGCGATCGCCCCGGGACCGAAGCGCTCGATCGCCAGACCGAGTTCGGCAAACTCTGCCGCATGCAGCATCAGCCGGTCGCAATCCTCTTCCGGAATGTCGACGATCTCGGGGATCAGCAGCACCTGCGAGGCCAGCCGCTTCGAATGCAGCGCCTTGCGCATCGCCTCGAACACCAGCCGCTCATGCGCCGCATGCTGGTCGACGATGACGAGCCCGTCCTCGGTCTGGGCGACGATATAATTGGCGTGGATCTGCGCCCGTGCCGCGCCGAGCGGATAACGCCCGGCCGGTTCAGGCGCAGCAGGCTGTGGCGAAGACTGCGTCTCGGCCCGCGCTGTCGGCATCGAAAGTCCGTCGAAAGCGGCTTGGGATCGTTCGCTGAAACCCGTTGCTGGCTGATAGGGGCGGGAGGGCGAGGTCTCCGCCGACCATGGCGCCTGCGAGCGTTGGGCAAAGGGCTGGAAACCGGGGCGGAAGGCGCGCAGCATATCGCTCGCGCCGGTCGTTGCCGCCCGGCTGCCGTCGCGCGCGAGCGCCTCGCGAATGGCGCCGACGATCAGGCCGCGCACCAGTCCCGGATCGCGGAACCGCACGTCGGATTTGGCCGGATGCACGTTGACGTCGACGAGGGCCGGATCGAGAGCGATCGACAGCACCGCCACCGGATAGCGCCCGGACGGGATCGTCTCGGCATAGGCGCCGCGGATCGCCGAGAGGATCAGCTTGTCCTGCACCGGGCGGCCGTTGACGAAGGCATATTGATGGGCGGAGTTGCCGCGATTGAAGGTCGGCACGCCGGCAAAGCCGGTCAGCGTGATCTCCTCGCGTACGGCGTCGAGCGCAATGGCGTTGTCGCTGAAGTCTTTGCCGAGCACCTGCGCCATGCGCGCCAGATGATCGTCGCCCGTTGCCGGAAATTCGAGCGTCGCACGGTCGGAGCCGGACAGCACGAAGCGCACGGCGGGAAAAGCGATCGCCATGCGTTTGACGATCTCGGTAATCGCACCCGCCTCGGCCTTTTCCGTCTTCAGGAATTTGAGCCGCGCCGGCGTGGCGAAGAACAGGTCGCGGACTTCGACGATCGTGCCGGGATTGGCGGCGGCCGGCCTCAGATGCAAGACCTTGCCGCCTGCAATGGCGATCTCGTGGCCGCCGGCGCTGTCGCGCTTGCGGCTTGCGATGCTGAGCCTCGCCACGGACCCGATCGAAGGCAGTGCCTCGCCGCGGAAGCCGAGCGTTCTAATATCCTCGAGCGTTCCGGAGATCTTCGAGGTGCAGTGGCGCCTGATCGCCAGTTCCAGATCGGCCGCGTCCATGCCGCTGCCGTTATCGCTGACCCGCAGCAGCGCCTTGCCGCCGCCTGCCGTGGCGATCTCGATGCGTGTCGCTCCGGCATCCAGCGCGTTCTCGATCAATTCCTTGGCAGCGCTCGCCGGCCGTTCGATGACTTCGCCGGCGGCGATCTGGTTGATGAGCGTTTCGGAAAGCTGTCTGATGGCCATGAGCTATTTTCGAGGATTCGCGGGCGGGAGGGAAGGGGTTTCCGATCGCTTGGTGGAACTGTGATCCGCGGCTCCCCCGCATTCGGGGATCGGTAGTGTTAAGCCGGTTTTAACAGAAAAATGGCATTTTTAATCACACACCTCCAGAAGCCGCGAAATCGAACAGATGTGGGACGAAATGGAATGAGGGCCGGCTTCGAAAAGGCGGACACATCATCAGAGACCGACGGGACGCTCGCCGGGACCGATCTGCAGACGGCGCTCTTCGATGCGGTGTGCGACAGCCTTTCGGCAGCGTTCATCATCTACGACAAGAACGATCATCTGATCTTCGCAAGCCGCCAGATTCTCGAATTCTTCCCCTTGCCGCCCGAAATGCTGAAGCCGGGCATCCGGCTGCGCGATTTCCTCGGCGCGATCTACGATACCGGCGTTCGCCAGCAATATGATCTCAGGCAGAGCGGCTCGCTGAGCCGCGAGGACTGGCTGTCGCAGCAAATCGCCTCGCATTGGCGCGAGCGCTTCGAATCCGTCGAGCGACATGGCGCCGACAGCTGGGTCCGCTTCGTCAAGCGCAGGCTGCCGAGCGGTTACGGCGTCACCGTCGTTTCCGATATCTCCGAGGACAAGAAGCGCGAGGCGCAGTGGCGCTCGGACCTGGAGCGGGTGCAGCTCACCGAAGACATTCTCGATAACCTGCCGTTCCCGCTTTTCGTCAAGGATCGCAACCTCGCCTATGTTGCGGTGAACCTCGCCTTTTGTGAGAAATATCAGAGGAGCGCCGACGAGGTGCTCGGGCGCAAGAGCGGCGATCTCTTCTCACCTGAGATCGCCAAGCGCTTCGAAGAAAGCGATCGTCACGTGCTGGAAACCGGCGAGATGTCGATCTCCCGCCAGCGGCAGATCTCCCGCGACGGCATCGAGCGCGACATCGTCAGCCGCAAACACCGTATCGGCAAGCCAGGCCGCTATTTCCTGGTGTCGACCATGCAGGATCTGCCGCGCGACGGCGCCGATCTCGAGGAGTTTGACCGCGCCTCGGCGATCACTGCCTCCGCCAACCAGAGCTATCGCCGCGCCTATGTGCCGGTGCAGAGCGCGGTGGAGCGCCGCGAGCCGGCGGCGATGGAGGCGATCGTCCCGGAGAATTTCTCCGGCCGCAAGATCCTCGTCGTCACCGCCGACCTTGCCGCCGAGGCCGCCGCTCTGCGGACGCTGTCGAAATATGGTTTCGAATCCTGCTCGGTGCGTGGTGAGGATGAAGAGGAACGATTCCTGGAAATCGCCACCTCCTCCGGCATTTCGCTGGATCTCTTGATCATCGACAACCAGATGGGCATGCGCTGCCTCGAGCTTTCCGAGCAATACGGCATCCCGGCGCTCGTCATGGACGGCTTCCAGATCGCCAACGAGCTCACCTTCCAGATCGCCCGCCACTTCAATCGCAACAGCCGCAACAACGGTGCCGGCGCCGATGCGGACTGGGAAATCAGCACGTCCGACGAGATGGTCGGCCTGCAGGTTCTCGTCGCCGAGGACAACGATATCAACCAGATCGTGTTTTCACAGATCCTCGAGGGCCTTGGCTATCGCCATATGATCGCCGCGACCGGCGACGAGGTCGTGCGCCTTTGGGCCGAGCACAGGCCGCAGGTGGTGCTGATGGACATTTCGCTGCCGCGTTTCAACGGCTTCGAGGCCGCGCGCCTGATCCGCCAGATGGAGGAAGCCGGCGGCGCAGCCCGCACCCCGATCATCGGCGTGCTCACGCAGGCCTTCGAGCGCGATCGCGCCGAATGCGCCAAATCAGGAATGGACGACGTCATCATGAAACCCGTCAGCCCCGACATGCTCGAGGCGATATTCCAGAAATACCTGATGGAAGACGCTGCACGGGTCCGAGCGAGCGGATGATACCGGTATCCGGCGGCGCGTGTCGTCAACTCCCCAATTTTGGGGCGAATCAGGCTGCCGACGCCACTGATTTACTAGCGAATTGTTAAGAAATCCCGGTCATTCTTTGCCCGGCTGCGGAGGAAAGCTCGGATTTGGATGATGAGATCGGCGGAAACGGCTTCCTTGGCCGTGAGTCATAATGAGCTTCAAGCGATGGCCTATACCGATCCGCTGACCGGATTGGGAAACCGCAATCGCATGCGCGAAAAGGTCCTGCAGATCTCCGCCGAACGTGCCAGCGATCCGGCCCCTTTCACCATCGGCATCGCCAATCTCGACAGCTTTAAGCCGATCAACGATCTCTTCGGCTCATCGGCCGGCGATGAGATCCTCTGCCAGGTCGCCCATCGGCTGAGGGCCTGCATTCCGGACGGGGCGCTGGTCACCCGCCACGACGGCGACGAATTCGCCTTCGTGCTGCCGTTGATTTTCGAACGGGCGAGCGCCGAGAAGTTCGGCCAGATGATCCGCGAGGTGTTGTCGGCGCCCTATGATCTCGGCGACCGCAACGTCCGCCTCTCCGCCTCCTTCGGCTTTGCCATCTACCCCTTCGCCGGCGAGGACTGCGAAGAACTGCTAAAGAGCGCCGACACTGCCCTCTATCGCTCCAAGCGCCGCGGTCGCGGCCAGATCACCGTCTATTCGCGGGAAATCGCCCAGGAGATGAAGCGCGCAACACAGCTGGAGCAGGCGCTCAGAAACGCCATCATCTCCGACGCCATCGACGTTCACTTCCAGCCGATCGTCTCGCTCGCCAACAATCAGGTCGTCGGCTTCGAGGCGCTCGCCCGCTGGAACGATCCCGATCTCGGTTTCGTGGCGCCCGGCGTCTTCGTGCCGCTCGCCGAAGAGCGTGGTTTCATCGACGCGCTGTCGGAGGCTCTGCTTCGCAAGGCTGCTGAAGCAGCCTTGTCCTGGCCGCGTGAACTCTTTCTGTCGTTCAATCTCTCTTCGGCGCAGCTGATGGATCCCGGCACGAGCGGCAGCATCCTGTCGATCCTCGGCCGGGTCGGCTTCGATCCGCACCGCCTGGAACTGGAAATCACCGAGACGGCGGTGATGGGTTCGGCCGACACCGCCCACCGCATCATCGCCGATCTGCGTGCAGCCGGCGTTCGCATCTCGCTCGACGACTTCGGCACGGGCCAGTCGAGCCTAGGTCGTCTGCGCGACTTCATCTTCGACAAGATCAAGATCGACCGCGCCTTCGTCTCGCGCATCAATTCCGACCGCGCCTCCGAACACATCATCAAGGCGATCCTTTCCATGTGCGAAGGCCTGGAACTGGAAGTCGTGGCCGAAGGCATCGAGGATTATGCCGAAGCCGTGAAGCTGCGCACGCTCGGCTGCGGCATGGGCCAGGGCTACCATTTCGGCCGCCCGGCCGATGGCATCGCCACGCTGCGCTTCCTGCACGAGAACTATTACGATCTGGTGCCCGCCGAGCGCGTCAGCGCATAAGCAATACCAGCAAAAGTGCGCAGCGGTTTTGCGTCCGGGATTGCGCAAAGCAAAAAGCCAATACCAGCAAAAAGTGCGCAGCGGTTTTGCGTCCGGGATTGCGCAAAGCAAAAAGCCAATACCAGCAAAAGTGCGCAGCGGTTTTGCGTCCGGGATTGCGCAAAGCAAAAAGCCAATACCAGCAAAAGTGCGCAGCGGTTTTGCGTCCGGGATTGCGCAAAGCAAAAAGCCAATACCAGCAAAAGTGCGCAGCGGTTTTGCGTCCGGGATTGCGCAAAGCAAAAAGCCAATACCAGCAAAAGTGCAAAAGTGCGCAGCGGTTTTGCGTCCGGGATTGCGCAAAGCAAAAAGCCAATACCAGCAAAAGTGCGCAGCGGTTTTGCGTCCGGGCTTGCGTGAAGCAAAAAGCCGATACCAGCGCACGTGCGCAGCGGTTTTGCGTGGTGAACTGCGTGAAACATGCAAAAAGCAATGGCGCCCCTAGGAGCGCCATCGCCTACGCTATACTACCGCGCGCGCGGTTTACTTCGGCGTGGTCGAGCCGGTTGCCGTCGTGTCGGTACCGGTTGCGGCCGGGGCCTTCTCTGCAGACTGCATTGCCAATGTCTTGAACTCGGGCGCAGCCTTCAGCGATTCAGCGGTTTCGGTTGTTGTCAGCTTGAGACTGCCGTCCTGAGTGTTCTGGGCGATGGTGATTTTTTCGATCGGAACGGCGACGTCCTTTTCGCCGATGCCGAGGAAGCCGCCCACGCCGACGATCGCAGCAACGATGCCGCCATCTTTCTTCATGATCAGGTCGTTGATGCTACCGATGCTATCATTGTTGGCGTTGTAGACCGACTGACCGATATAAGTGTTGGCGCTGATCTGGTCCGGAGCCTGCTCCGTCAGATAGGTACCCTGAGCTACATCCGTGCTCGGTTTTGCAGCCGGAGCCTGTGCAGCGTCGCCCGCTGGCTTAGTGACATCAGGGGTGACGGGCTTGGGGGCAGCCGGATCGGCCGGCGCTGCCTGATTGGTCGCGGCGGGATCGGCAGGCTGCGGCGCCGTCTGCGAAAATGCCGCCGGTGCGAAAGCCGTGGCAAACAGCGCGCCAGCGGCAACGGTCGTCAAAAGTTTGCGTGTCATTTCGAACCTACTTTCATTTCCCTAGAGTGATCGCTGACCCGGCAATGCATCATCCTTGCCGCGCCGGTTCGAAGGGAAAATGAGTGGTGCGCCGATTGGTTCCGGTTGAAAACACGGAAAATTTCTCGATTATCACGGAACTTTTATTAGCGAACGGCCCCGGAAACGAAAAGACGCCCACTCGGGAGCGCCTTGCATTGGCCGAACTGCTGTCAGAGCACATAGACGGGATCGAACACGCCCTTGACCTCGATGCCGAGTTCCAGAAGCGCGCCGGCGCTCGGCTGGGCCGAACGGGCGTCCTCGTCAAGTCCTTCCCAGGCCGTCGTCACCGCCAGTCGATCGGCATTGGCGCCGATGAAGGCCGGGCAGGAGGGCTGGACGGCGGGAACCTTGTAGCGCGAGATACGCAAGCCATCGGGATTGTAGCGATCGACGACGCCGGCGCCCCAGCGAGCATTCCAGATATAGCCATCGGCATCCACCACCGAACCGTCAATGTCGCCGGGCTCGTTCATGCTGTCGACGAGCACGATCGGCTCGCCCGAGGGCAGGCCGGTCTGCGGATCGACCATGACGCGCATCAGCCGGTTGATGCGGGAATCCGTGTAGTAGCCGATGGTGCCATCCGGGGAAAAGCAGATCGAATTCGGAATGCTGATGCCGCTGAAGATCTTTGTCACCTTGCCGCCGGCGACATGATAGATGGCGCCGGCCTGGTTTTCCGCTCGCTTGCTCATGGTGCCGATCCAGAGCGCCCCCGACGGATGGGTGCGGCCATCATTCGAGCGGTTTTCCGGCCTGTCGTTCTCGAGCGCCGCATAGAAGGTAAGGTTACCGCTCGCCACATCGCGCACGAAAAGCCCTTCCTCCGTCGCGATCAGCTGCCGTCCGGCGTCGATGCGGGCCAGCACGCTTGCCATCACGGGCAGCGGATGGACCTTTTTCTCCCCTGTTGCGAGTCTGAGCTCGTGCAGCTCTTTGCCGAGGATGTTGAACCACCAGACGGTATCGCTGTCCGGATCATAGGTCGGACCTTCGCCGAGAACGGAATTGGTGTTGCAAAGGGTCTTGCCTTCGAACTCGTAAATGTCGGTCATACGTTCACGCTCCCATGGCTGCATCATAGGCGTAAATGGTCGCCCTGGCGCGCTCGGCAACCTCTGCCGCGGTCATTCCGGGCTTGTAGAGGCTGGTGCCGAGGCCGAAGGCTGAGATGCCGGCCTTGGTGTAATCGGCGAAATTCTTGTCCGACACGCCGCCGACGGCGGCAATCGTCAGTTCCGGCGGCAGGATCGCCCGGATCGCCGTGATGCCGGAAGGGCCAAGCACGCTCGCCGGGAAGAATTTGAGGCCGGTGGCGCCGGCGCGTGCGGCCGCTAAGGCCTCCGTCGGCGTAAAGACGCCCGGCATCGTCACCATACCATATTCGCGCGCCCGGATGATCACGTCCGGTTCGACATTCGGGGTCACCAGCAGCTTGCCGCCGGCCGCATTCAGCTTGTCGACAGCCTCGACCGTCAGCACCGTACCGGCGCCGATCAGCACCTCGGCCGGCGCCATCTTCGCGGCGATCTCGATGGATTTGAACGGCTCCGGCGAATTGAGCGGAATCTCGATGGCCGTCAGGCCGTTTTCGATCAGGGCGCCGACGATGCTCTCGGTCTCGTCGGGCCGGATGCCGCGCAGGATGGCGATCAGCGGGCGCTTCATGTCGGGGAAGGGGATACGGTTCATCATGTCAGCTTTCTCAATTCGGCCAGATGGCTTCGGCGGCTGCCGATAGGCCGCGGCGCACGGCCGCGTCGGCGTCGATGGCGGTGAAGGCAAGGGAGAGGGTGTTGAAGGCCTGCTCATAGAGGGCCTGCAGGCGTCCGGAGGCGACGAGGGTGATGCCAGTGCCGTTGGCGGCATCCTGCAGCGCGCCGGCAATTTCGAGGCCGATCAGCGTGCCGGAGAGCCGGGCCTGCGCGGCCGCGGCGGAGATCCCGTGCAGCAGCTGGCCCGAACGGGCGGCAAACAGCAGATTGGAGGCAAGTGCGGGATGCGCAAAGGCCGCCGATACGGCCGCTTCGAAGGCAGCCGCATCCGCCGGCTGTTGTTCGGCACCTGCCACGGCATGCGACAGGATCGTGTTTTTGCTGATCACGTCGAAAAGTTCGCCGGTCATGAAAGTCGAAAAGCCGGCGACCTTGCCGTCCGCGACATGCACCCATTTCGAATGCGTGCCGGGCATGCAGACTGCCTGCGCCGCGGAGTTCGCGCGGCCGAGCGCGCCGAGAAGCTGGGTCTCCTCGCCGCGCATGACATCTGGCCTCGCCACATCCCGCTGGGCAAGGCCCGGCAGGATGCGGATGTCACGGCTTTCACCCGGCACGCGGACCGCCGCGGTGAGGATCGAGGCGAGCGGCGCGGGCACGTCGATATACCCGGCTTCGACCCAGCCCTGCCTTGCGCCGGCCATGCCGCAAACGATGACAGGCAGACCTTGCGGCGCTTCGACAGCGGTGAGATGGCCCGACAGCACCTGGGAAAAGCCGATCTTAGCCGCGCTCGTCATGCCTTCGCCGCTGCGGCGTTCGGCAAGGATGCCGCCGTCCCTGTCGATCAGCCAGAGCCGGAAACTGCTGGTGCCCCAGTCCACCGCGACGTAAGCGGGATTAGCCATTACAAAACGCCTCCATCGACGATCAGGGACTGAGCGGTCATCGCAGCCGCGCAGTCGGATGCAAGAAACAGGCAGGGACCGACGATGGCATCCGCCTTGAGCGGGAATTTCAGGCATTGCTGCTCGACCGAGCGGGCGATGCTTTCCTCGGTGAGCCACAGCTGCATCTGCCGTTCGGTGACGACCATGCCGGGCAGAATGCAGTTCACCCGGATATTTTCCGGCCCGAGCCGGCCGGCCATGCTCTTCGTCAGTCCGACGACCGCCGCCTTCGCCGCCGCATAGGAAGGAAAGTCGCCCATGTTCAGCTTGAAGGCGATCGATGACATATTCACGATCGCGCCGCCGCCGGCTGCTCGCATCGACGGCGCGACCGCCTGCGAGGTGAAGAACACATGCCGCAGATTGACCGCCTGATTGTTGTCCCAATAGGCCTCGGTAACCGCGTCGAATTCGTGGCGGTCATCCCACGCTGCATTGTTGACAAGCACGCGGATCGGCCCGGATGTCTGAACGACGACATCGACCGTGCGCCGGATCGCCTCGATGTCGCGCAGGTCGGCATGGTGGAAGAGCACCGGATGCACCGTTTCCCGGGACAGCCTTTCCGCGAGTTCCGTGCCGGCCGTTTCGGCAATGTCGATGAAGGAGACCTTGGCGCCCTGACGTGCGAAACCTTCGACGATCGCTGCGCCGATGCCGGATCCGCCGCCGGTCACGAGCACGGCGCGATCTTTGAACTCGGGAAATTGTGCTGCCACTGCGCTCACCGTTTCCTCCCTCCCAGATGTTCCATTATTCGGAACTTAATTTGACTATGTGGAATTATCGGATTATGCTGGTCTTCCTGTCAAGGGCGCACGCTTGCCGGCGCGGATCGATTCGATGGCACATAGACAATGACTTCAAGCGACGGCATGGCCCAGGCCCGCGAGACCGGCACCCTCGGCAAATTGATGGCTCTCCTCGATCTCGTCACCCATGCGGATACGCCACTACGCTTCACCGATATCCTGACGCTCGCCGGCCAGCCGCGCGGCACGCTGCATCGCCAGCTCAGCCACCTGGTGGAGGAGGGGCTGCTGGAGCTCGATGGCGACGGCCGGTATGCGCCGGGCCTGCGCCTGCTCGATTTTGCCGCGCGCAGCTGGGCGCGCAACGAATTTCGTCTGATTGCCGAACCGCATTTGGCCGAACTCCAGCAGGCGACCGGCGAGACGGTGCATCTCGGCGTTCTCAGGGGACAGTCGATCATCTATCTCGACAAGGTCGAAGGCCGCCAGCCGGTGCGCATGTATTCGCAGATCGGCAACGCATCACCATGCTACTGCACCGGCGTCGGCAAGGCCGCCCTGTCGCTGCTGCCGACAGAAAGTCTGGCCGACGTCCTCGCCAGCCTGAGCTTCACCCGGTTTACTGCCGCGACCCATGTCTCGGCTGAAACGCTAGCCGCCGAAATCCGCGAGATCGCCAATCAGGGTTATGCTTTCGACTGCGAGGAGCACGAGGCCGGCATCCGCTGCGTCGCCGCACCCGTCTGGTCGGAGGATCGAACCTTTATCGGCGGCATTTCTATTACCGGGCCGGCCTATCGCTTGTCGATGGAACTTCTGCACCAATGGGCCGTTCCCGTTAAGCTGGCGGCGGGAAAGATCATGGAAGGCATGCGTGTCCGTCTCGGCCCGCGCCGCTGACGGGACAGTCATCTACCGTACCATTGCTGGACGTGATCTGCGGAGCATGCTTATGACGAGCGCGATATGAGCTTTCAAGCGAATCAGGACAACTGCTGCGCGAAAAATTGCACTCAATCATGGGCCATACGCGGAACGCCGAGTGCCGAGCCCATTTTTGTCCAACCACAGATCGTATTTCCTGATAGAGTCCAACCAACTGCGGCGGCAGAATTCGCGTGGGATTTCCCGACTGCTGTGTCGAAGATGAAGAAATGTGATGGCACCCTTGTCACAGGCATCCACTGAAGAAGACGATTATATCAACGAAATCGCCGGCCTGAAGACGCAGTTCGATATTTTCCGTTTCTTGAAACGCGTCACGGAAGCCTATCGCAGTCGCGCCTTCATGGTTCTCAACTTGCCGCCGATCACCTCTCTCGACCTGCAGGCCAACACCGTCATCACCAGTTGGCCGGCCGAGCTTCTGGCGCTCTACGACCAGGAAGCGCTGATGGTGAACAGCCCGGTTTTAAGGCGGCTTAGAACATCGACGCGGCCTTTCTTTTACGACATGTCGCGGGAGGCCTGGGCGCGGGACGACGGCAAGTCCGTCCTGGTCACGGGGTTGTTCGAGCGTTTCAGGATGATACGCGGCGCCTATTTCCCAACCCACGAGGCCTCCGGCCTGCGCGGTGCCGTCTCCTTCTCCGGCGACCGCGAACCCTTCAGCGCCGCCGAAATGCGCGAGCTTTGTTATATCGCCATCCATGTCTTTGACAGGCTTGCCGAAATCCGCAACCTCGATACGCGCATGACGGATTCGCTAACCGACCGAGAGATCGACTGCCTCAACTGGACGGCGGCCGGTAAGACCAGCGCCGAGATTGCCGAAATCCTCACGCTGTCGGAGCATACGGTCAATCATTACCTCAACCGCGCCACCAAGAAGCTCGACACGGTCAACCGCACCCAGGCGGTCGCCAAGGCACTGCGGATCGGCCTGATCAAATAAGTCGCAAAGATGGCGGCGCGCCGTGGCCGTCCGCTCAGCGCTTAGGCAGAACCGGGATGTTGCCGCGGCGCTTCTCGGCGCTTTTCCCGATTTTTTCATCTGGCACGCTTTCTGCATCTCCTTTGCCAGAGGTCCAGAGGGGACTTTGATGACCAGCGCCAGGAAATGGCGCGGCCGACACACCGCTGCTCGACGCCGACGCCGCTTCTCTCCCGGCCTTCGGCGTCGGTGGCGGTTGTTGCCTTTTGGCACCGCTTCTTGCGCAGCTGTTTACGATTTCCTCTTCCGGGTCACTTTTCACTGGCCTTTTTTTCGGCTTGCGCTAATTCGCCCCGCATTGCGCCGGTTCTTGGGGAGAGAGACCGTTGCGGCCATCAGGGCGATAAGCCCGGCGGACTTGATGGCCGCAGCGGATTCGGGGTCCCTGCCGGCGTTTTTCGCAGCCGGCCAATTGATTTTCCTTCCGATGATTTTGTTTGGCGAAGACGTGCGGCTCCACTATCTCTACCGCATGATTTCATGCCTTGGTCGGAATTGGCCGAAGCTAAAATCATGTGCGCGCCTTGAAAGACGCGTGGCGCCGTAGTCTGCGAGAAAAAGCAATGAGGGTGGAATGACCGACGTCACCAAGGAACAGGTTCTCGAAACGCTGAAGACCGTGCGCGGACCGGATCTCGAACACGACATCGTCTCGCTCGGCATGGTCTCCGATGTCTTCATCTCCGACGGCAAGGTCTATTTTTCCATCACCGTTCCGGCCGAACGCGCCAAGGAGCTGGAGCCGATGCGGCTCGCCGCCGAGCGCGTCATCAAGGAGATGCCGGGTGTCAAGGGTGCGCTCGTCACGCTGACGGCGGACAAGAAGGCGGCCGCCGCGGCGCCCGCTGCCCGCCCGGCGCCGAACCCGCCCCACGGTCATGCCGGTCATGATCATGGGGGCCACGCGCATGCGCCGCAGCAACAGCCGCCCCGCGCCGGCAAGATCGGTGTCCCCGGTATCGGCGCCATCATTGCCGTCGCTTCCGGCAAGGGCGGTGTCGGCAAGTCCACCACCGCCGTCAACCTGGCGCTCGGCCTGCTCGCCAACGGTCTCCGGGTCGGCATTCTCGATGCCGATATTTACGGCCCGTCAATGCCGCGGCTCTTGAAGATCTCCGGCCGCCCGACGCAGATCGATGGCCGTATCATCAATCCGATGGAGAATTACGGCCTCAAGGTCATGTCGATGGGTTTCCTCGTCGACGAGGAGACGGCGATGATCTGGCGCGGACCGATGGTCCAGTCTGCCCTGATGCAGATGCTGCGCGAAGTGGCATGGGGCGAGCTCGACGTTCTCGTCGTCGACATGCCGCCCGGCACCGGCGATGCGCAATTGACGATGGCCCAGCAGGTGCCGCTTGCCGGCGCCGTCATCGTTTCCACGCCGCAGGATCTCGCCCTGATCGATGCCCGCAAGGGCCTCAACATGTTCCGCAAGGTTGAGGTGCCGGTTCTCGGCATCGTTGAAAACATGAGCTATTTCATAGCACCCGACACCGGCACCCGCTACGACATTTTCGGTCATGGCGGCGCCCGCAAGGAGGCCGAGCGCATCGGCGTGCCCTTCCTAGGTGAAGTGCCGCTGACGATGAACATCCGCGAAACGTCCGATGCCGGCACGCCGCTCGTCGCCTCCGATCCGAACGGCGTCGTTGCCGGCATCTATCGCGGCATCGCCGCCAAGGTGTGGCAGCAGCTCGGCGGCCAGCCCCAGCGCTCGGCGCCGGCGATCGTCTTTGAATAACGTCTCGGTTTATGGGCAGGACTTCCGGGCCGGAGCGCATGACAGCAAAGCGCTGAAGCGCCGAATCACCGTTGCGACCATCTCGAATTGTGCGGGAAATGTGGTGAAAAGCCGCGCTTCACGGAAGATGTCTTGATTATTTCACGGCTTTGCTTCATATGCCGCGGCGCCATGATGGCATTGCTGCAGATGCTCAATGACGGCCGTCTTCGTTTCGAAGGTCCCGGACCGCCCGCAAGGTCGAAGGGATTGGTAACTGCGATGCGGTGGAGCACAATGCGCATGCTGGCTTTCGAGGCCGGATGCAGCCGGAGTTGTATGAACTTTCTTGATCCGCTTCCGTTTGGGCCTGGAACGAGCCACCCTCGCATTGCCGCGATGGCGGACGGATGGAAAGGCTTGCAATGAAGATGATGACCGCGAAGTGTCGTGAGCATCGGAGACGCTGCCGGTGATCACCGCTTACCGTTCCAATTGCAAATCGGTCGAGATCCGCGATCTCTCGCAGCCGGCATCCTTTCCCGAGGATGTCGTCTGGATCGATATGCTCGAGCCGAGCCGCGAGGAGGAGCTTTATGTCGAGAAGGTTCTCGGCATCGAGGTCCCGACTCGCGACGATCTCAAGGACATCGAACCGTCGGCTCGCCTTTATATCGAAAACGACGCCGTCTTCATGACCGCTTCGCTCGTCTGGAAGGCGGACACCGACGCGCCGACGCTGACCGATGTCGCTTTCATCCTGGCCGGAAACCGCCTGGTCACCATCCGCTACGCCCAACCGAAATCCTTTGCGCTGTTCATCGCGGCCCTTCACCGGCTGCCGGAAAACTGGCGCAGCGGCGCGGCCCTTCTCGCCAAGCTGCTGGAGACGATCGTCGACCGGACCGCCGAAATCCTCGAAACCTCCGTCTCGCGCATCGACATCTTGTCGACGCATGTCTTCGGAAGGGCGAATAAGGTCCGCAAGCCTTCGAACCACCTCGAGCAGAAATTGCGCGATATCGCCGGTCATCACCGCATGATCAGCAAGCTGCGCGACAGTCTCGGCTCGCTTTCCCGGCTTCTGACGTTCTTTTACACGGTCCCGGCGATCCACCAGGACCACGAGGCGAAGGAGCTCTGCCGCACCGTCTCGCGCGATATTCAATCGCTGTCGGAGCATGCCTCCTTTGTCGCCGGCAACATCACCTTCCTGCTCGACGCCTCACTCGGCCTCATCAACATCGAACAGAACTCGATCATCAAGATTTTCTCGATCGCCTCCGTCGTGTTCCTGCCGCCGACATTGGTCGCTTCCATCTATGGCATGAATTTTCAGGTCATGCCGGAACTGGCCTGGGCGGCGGGTTATCCCTATTCGCTGGCCTTGATGGTAATATCAGCCGTCATCCCCTTTTTCTTTTTTCGCTGGAAAGGCTGGCTCTGAAGAGCCTGTTGAAATTTCATGTCCGAAGAGAGCGATCCGCACGAACGCCACATGACGCCGCGCAAGCTGTTCTATCTCGCGCTCGGTTCCGTTGGTGTCGTCTACGGCGATATCGGCACGAGCCCGCTCTACGCATTTCGCGAAGCGCTGAAGCCCGTCGCCCATGACGGCGTCACCCGTTTCGAGATCATCAGTCTTATTTCCCTGATGATCTGGGCGCTGACCATTATCGTCACCATCAAATACGTCCTCTTCCTGCTGCGCGCCGACAACGACGGTGAGGGCGGCACGCTGTCGCTGCTCGCCCTTCTGATGAAGACCGCCAACGGCCATACCGCACTGCTGATGCTGCTCGGACTGATGGGCGCTGCCCTGTTCCTCGGCGATGCGATGATCACGCCTGCACTTTCGGTGCTGTCGGCGGTCGAAGGTCTGAAACTCGTCACGCCCAGCCTGGCGGAATATATCGTGCCGATCTCGGTGGTGATCCTGGCGCTGCTCTTCGTCGTGCAATCGCGCGGCACCGGCGCCGTCGCCAAGTTCTTCGGGCCGATCACTGCTCTCTGGTTCCTCGTCATGGCCGCCGCCGGCATCTCCCATATCTCGGACGATTTCGGCATCCTCGCCGCCTTCAACCCCTATTATGCTGTCAGCTTCCTGCTGCATGAGGGCTTTTACGGCGTCGTCGTGCTCGGTGCCGTCTTCCTGACGGTAACGGGTGCCGAGGCGCTTTATGCCGACCTCGGCCATTTCGGCCGCCGCCCGATTCAATGGGCCTGGTTCCTGCTGGTGTTTCCGGCGCTGACGCTGAATTATCTCGGGCAGGGTGCGCTCGTCCTCGGCAATCCGATGACGATGTCCGACCCCTTCTATCTGATGTATCCGCAATGGGCGTTGCTGCCGGTCGTCATCCTGGCGACGGCGGCGACGATCATCGCCAGCCAGGCCGTCATAACGGGCGCCTTTTCGCTGGTGCGCCAGGGCATCAACCTCGGCTTCCTGCCGCGCATGGAAATCCTTTTCACCTCAGAAACCAATACGGGACAGATCTTCGTGCCGTCGGTCAACGCCGTGCTGTTCTTCGGCGTCATCTTTCTGGTGCTGAGCTTCAAGACCTCGGACGCATTGGCGACCGCCTACGGCATCTCAGTCACCGGCGCCATGGTCGTCACCTCGATCATGGCCTTCGAATTCGTCCGCGCACGCTGGAACTGGTCGCTGCCGGTCGCCGTGATCGCGCTCGCGCCACTCGTCGTGCTGGAAATGATCTTCCTCGGCGCCAACCTTCTGAAGATCCACGATGGCGGCTATATCCCGATCCTGATCGCCACCGCCTTTACCGTCGTCATGTGGACCTGGCGCCGCGGCACCGCGATCCTGATGGAGAAGACCCGGCACACCGATATTCCGCTCGCCTCCTTCGTCAGTTCCATCGAGCGCAAGAGCGAACATTCGCCGGCCCAGGTTCCGGGCACGGCGATCTTCCTGACCAGCGATCCGGAATCGGCCCCCGCCGCCCTGCTGCACAATCTCAAGCACAACCACGTGCTTCACGACCGCAACGTCATCCTGACGATCCGCACCGTCAATAAGCCGCGGGTGGCGAGCCAGGACCGCTACAAGGTCGAGCAGATTTCCCCGCGTTTCTCCCGTGTCGAACTGCTGTTCGGCTTCATGGAATCGCAGAACGTCTCGCAGGCGCTCGCGACGCTGCGCAAGACCGGACTGAAGTTCGACATCATGTCGACCTCCTTCTATCTCGGCCGTCGCAAGCTGGTGCCGGATGCCAAGTCGGGCATGCCCTACTGGCAGGACCGGCTCTACATCGCGCTGGCCAACGCCGCCGCCAACCCCTCGGACTATTTCCGCCTGCCGGCCAACCGCGTGGTGGAGCTGGGCTCGCACGTTATTATTTGATGGGATGGGAAGTGATTGCTGACTTCAGCGCCCGCGCTTTGGATTTGCCCTTCCGCCACCTAATCTCCGTCATGCTCGGCCTTGAGCCGAGCATCCACACCGCACCCACCAGCAGCTGAGGCATGGGCGCTCGGCTCAAGGCCGAGGACGACGGAGATTGGGGATTCGTTTCCGTCGAACTCGCCCCGCAGGTTCAGGTCAACAGGCATAGCGCCACCAGGAGCGCAGCGGCTCCTGGTGGACGAAGTTATCAGCCATATTAGAACATCCAAAAACTCACACTGCTACTTTCCGGCACGCCTCGTTAACCAGGCATCAAGGTTAATGAGAGATTTTCGATGGCATGTTCCCGCGTTCCATGCCCGGAGTTCGTGTTGCGTCGAAAGAGCCCTTCCCGTAGCAAGCTGCGTCTTCTTCCCGAGAACTGGGTGTCGCCCGTCATCTTCGGACTTGCCGGCTGGCTGATCTTCCCGAGCGTTGCCTCCCACGCCGATCTCGCCACTATGCTTGCCGGTCTCGACCGTGAGGGGGAGAGCTGGCGCATGGTGCTGACCAATTCGCCGGCCGGCTCCAACCATCAGGCCGAGCTCGCCTTCGCCGATCCGGCAGCGACCGGCTCGATCGCCTCAGGCGCCGGCATGGTGCTGCCCGACGGCCGCAAGGTGGCATTTACGGCCAAGGACAAGGGGCACGAGGACACGCCGGACGAGGACCGGGTCATTCGCGGCACGAAGAAGGGCCGCGTCGTCGCCATCGAGAAGATGCAGCCGCCGAAAGACTTTTCCGCCGGCTCCATTCTTGAGCGCACCAAGATGCTGTTCACTCCGAATTTCGATCTCAAGGACAGGTCGGCTTTCGTCAAGCCGAAGATCCAGGGTAGGGAAATCGAGATCGCCACCTCTTTCTATAGGAAACAGCCGGTGAGGCCGGAGGTCGGCGTGCCGGCGATGCTCGCAAGCCTCGTCACCAGCAACAAGGCCGACGTGCTTGCCACCGCCTATGCGCCGGCGGCACCGGATTATGCCCGCCACTCGCCGTTCGATTCGATCCTGACCGAACCGGAAAGCGGCCGCTTCGTCCCCCAGATCGGTCCGGGCGACCACGCCTGGGCCGCAAGCGTGCTGCCGCCGAGCGTCTTTTCCGCCCGCGAGCAGCAATGCCTTGCCTCAGGCATATATTTCGAGGCGCGCGGGGAGTCGGTGAAGGGCCAGGCGGCCGTCGCCCAGGTCATACTCAACCGCGTTCGCAACCCCGCCTATCCCAAGAGCATCTGCGGCGTCGTCTACCAGAACGAGGATTGGCGCAACCGCTGCCAGTTTTCCTTCGCCTGCGACGCCATCAAGGACCGGGTGAATTCGCAATATCACTGGCGGGTCGCCCGCGATGTGGCCATGGCGGTGACATCAGGCAGGATCTGGCTGCCGCAGGTGGGTTCGGCGACGCACTACCATGCCGTTTACGTCCGCCCGAAATGGGCAAAGACCATGGAAAAGGTCGGGCGCATCGGTCTTCACGTCTTCTATCGCACCTATGGCGGCGGTTGGAGCTGAGAGAAAGCGTTGGGCGATGCCGATTTTCCGCCCCCAAAAGCGGATTCTTCCCGTCGAATTTGCGCGCTCGGCCGGAAATCGACTTATCCATTTGATTTCACGAATTTATTTTCTCGCTGGACAGAAGTCGTCTACGCCTTGACTATACCAAGCCCTAAAACTATGTTGCGCGCGACTTCAGAACGGGCCGGAAGGGTCTCAACCTTCGCGTCCGGGGTCCGAATGACCGGGGTAGCGGGAGTGCGGGCGACGGGCAGGCGAGGAGAGATCCATGGCGGACGACCGCGAGGAAAGTCTTGAGAAGCGCCGTGCGCAGCTGGAAGCGGAACTCGCGACCAAGCGCGTAGAGGCGAAAGTGGAAGAGGCAAGCGAAGCCCGCGCCGAGGAAAGCCGCAAAGGTTATGCCCAGGCGATGAAGCTTTCCAGCGAGTTCATTTCCGCGATCGTCGTCGGCGCCGTCCTTGGCTATCTTCTCGACCGTTTTGTTGGCACGGCGCCTTGGGGGTTGATTGTTCTTCTGCTTCTCGGATTCTGTGCCGGCGTTCTGAACGTGCTGCGTTCTGCGGGGGTGGTGGCCCACCCTCTGGACAAGGACGACAAGAAATAGGGGGCCGGTCCCGGTCCAGTGCAATGACCCCGCGTCCTGCGGGCCAAAGAGAGAGAACAAGCGGTGTCTAACGATCCGACTCATCAGTTCCTGATCCAGAAGATTGTGCCGATCGAAATCGGCGGAATTGATTTTTCGTTCACCAACGCATCGCTCTTCATGGTCGCTTCGGCAGCCGTTGCCGCAGGCTTCCTTTATTTCTCGACCTCGAACCGCGCCATCGTGCCGGGCCGTTCGCAGTCGGTCGCGGAAATGTCCTATGAATTCATCGCCAATATGCTGAAAGAGGGCGCGGGCAAGCAGGGGATGAAGTTCTTCCCGCTGGTCTTTTCGCTCTTCATGTTCGTGTTGACGGCGAACCTGCTCGGCATGTTCCCCTATTTCTTCACGATCACCAGCCAGATCATCGTCACCTTCGCGCTGGCGATTCTCGTCATCGGTACGGTGCTCGCCTACGGTTTCTATAAGCACGGCTTCCACTTCCTGAATGTCTTCGTGCCCTCGGGCGTGCCCGGCATATTGCTGCCGCTGGTCGTCTCGATCGAAATCATTTCCTTCCTGTCCCGTCCGATTTCGCTCTCCGTTCGTCTTTTCGCCAACATGCTCGCCGGTCACATCACGCTGAAGGTGTTCGCAGGCTTCGTCGCCTCGCTTGGAACCCTCGGTGCGGTCGGTGTCGGCGGCGCCGTTCTTCCTCTCATCATGACCGTCGCCCTGACCGGTCTCGAGTTCCTCGTCGCCTTCCTTCAGGCTTACGTCTTCGCGGTGCTGACTTGCATGTACCTCAACGACGCAATCCATCCGGGCGGGCACTAAGGATAACGACAACGACGTCTCCAGGGCGTCAGTCATTCGCCGCAACAACCATTTCAAAGGAGTTCAACATGGAAGCGGAAGCAGCAAAGTTCATCGGTGCAGGCCTGGCTTGCTTTGGTATGGCCGGTACGGCTCTCGGCCTCGGCAATATCTTCGGCAGCTACCTCTCCGGCGCTCTGCGCAATCCGTCTGCCGCTGACAGCCAGTTCGGCCGTCTGGTATTCGGCTTCGCCGTTACGGAAGCTCTGGGCATCTTCTCGCTGCTCGTCGCTCTCCTCCTCCTCTTCGCTGTCTGATATCGGCGAATAGATGGATCACGGCCTGCGACCGCAAGCCGTGATCCTTTGCATTTGCAGTCCACCTGGAGGTGAGCATGTTTTTTGTGACCCCGGCTTACGCTGAAGAAGCACCGGCGGCAGCGACCGGCACGGATGCGCATGCCGCTCCGGCCGCAGGCGAGGTCCATACCGAGACCGGTGTTGCCGAAGGCGAACACGCCCGCGGCCCGTTCCCGCCTTTCGATTCGACGACCTACGCATCCCAGCTGCTCTGGCTGGTGATTACGTTCGGCGTCTTCTACCTCCTTATGCAAAAGGTCATTGCGCCGCGCATCGGGGCCATCCTCGACCAGCGCCACACGCGCATCTCCCAGGACCTGGAAGAAGCAGGCCGCCTGAAGGCGGAAGCCGATGCCGCCGTCGAGACCTATGAAGGCGAACTGGCCGCTGCTCGCGCCAAATCCCACGCGATCGGTTCCGCCGCCCGCGACGCCGCCAAGGTCAAGGCCGAAGAGGATCGCCGCACCGTCGAGGCCAGCCTGTCGGAAAAGATCAAGGCTGCGGAAGCTCGGATCGCCGACATCAAGGCCAAGGCCTTCGCCGACGTCGGCAGCATTGCCGAGGAAACGGCAGCCGCCGTCGTCGAACAGCTGATCGGCAGCAGCGCTGCGCAGGCAGAAGTCGCCGCCGCCGTCGCGGCCGCCAAGAAGGAGGCTTGATCGATGGAATTTCATTTCGACGCGACTTTCTTCGCCTTTGTCGGCCTCGTCCTCTTTCTGGCGCTGGTCGTCTATCTGAAGGTTCCGGGCATGATGGCACGCTCGCTCGACGACCGCGCCGACCAGATCCGCAATGAATTGGCCGAAGCCAAGCGCCTGCGCGAGGAAGCCCAGCATCTGCTCGCTGAATACCAGCGCAAGCGCAAGGAAGCGGAAGCGGAAGCGGCCCATATCGTTGCCGCCGCTGAGCGCGAAGCCGAGATGCTGACCGCCGAGGCGAAGAAGAAGACGGAAGAATTCGTCGCCAACCGCACGGCGCTCTCGGAGCAGAAGATCAAGCAGGCCGAGGCCGATGCGATGAAGGCGGTGCGTTCCGCCGCCGTCGACCTTGCCATCGCGGCCGCAGAAACGGTGCTCGCCAAGAAGGCCGACGGCAAGGTCCAGTCCGAGCTCTTCGGCAACGCCGTCGGACAGGTCAAGACACGGCTCAACTGAGCGGTGTCGAATGGAATGAAGGAAGGCCGGGCATGTCCCGGCCTTTTTCTTGTTGATAGATCTTTCTTTTGTCTGGCCTCTTGCGGAGCCGTTCCTGATCCGGCGTGCACCCCTCTAAAGGCGGAATATGCCGATCTTTTTTCGGCGACTATTCCGAGAGCAGTTCGTCCATCTCAGGCTCGTCGCCGTCCTTCCGCAGTGGCCGAAAGCTCATTCGGTGCAGGGAGCAGGGGCCGTGCTGTTCAATGCCGGCGCGGTGCTGCGCCGTGCCGTAGCCGGCGTGGGCCGCAAAACCGTAATCGGGAAATACATGATGCGCCCGCGCCATCATCCGATCGCGCGTCACCTTGGCGACGATAGAGGCGGCGGCGATGGAAACCGAGCGGGCGTCACCCTTGACCACGGCCTGTCCTGGGCAATCGAGGCCGGGCGGCACATCAAGCCCATCTGTCAGGACGTAGCTTGCGGGAATGGCGAGGCTGCAGATGG
Source organism: Rhizobium atlanticum (assembly GCF_030182485.1). Classification (NCBI taxonomy): domain Bacteria; kingdom Pseudomonadati; phylum Pseudomonadota; class Alphaproteobacteria; order Hyphomicrobiales; family Rhizobiaceae; genus Rhizobium; species Rhizobium atlanticum. The sequence goes on along the minus strand of NZ_JAQJCJ010000014.1, from coordinate 88,088 downwards.
CGCGGCGCATCGCGTCAAGGCTTGCCTTGCGTATGTCCGTTTCGTCGATCCGGGTCGAGCAGGAGGAGGCGATGGAAACCGTCGCCGTCGCCAGGATCTGCGCGAAGAGTTCTTCGCGCCGCTGGGCCGAGAGCTGCTTGGAATCGTTGAGGCCTTCAGGGATGCGCTTCGGATCGAGGATGACCGCAGCGGCCACCACAGGCCCCGCCAGCGGCCCGCGGCCTGCCTCGTCGGCGCCGGCGACCGGCCAGTGGCCGGCCTTGCGGGCTTTGAGCTCGAGCTTGAAATCCGGCACGAGAGGGACCGTGTCGAAAAGCAGGGGAGAATCGGGTGGCGTGCGACGTTTCATGCGGCTGAACCTCGCACGCCAACCCGATTTCCCGCAAGTCCCCGGATCAGGGCGGCGGTCGGGGACGGTCCGGCGGATGGAGGCGGTCAGGGCCATCCGCGGAAATTGCGCTCGGGGCTCGAAAACAGGGCGGATTTTCTGAGCAGCCGATGCGCAAGCTTAAAAAATCAGAGCAGCGACAGCTGTACGCCGCTGCCATCCGGTGGCACGAACAGATCGTCGCGCAACGGAACGCTGCGGCGTGTCAGCTCGAAGCGTCTCGCCGCCATTTCGAAGCGCCGGGCGATCTGCCAGGCATAGGGGCCGGCGCCCTTCATGCGCTTGCCGAATTCGGCGTCGTAATCCTTGCCGCCGCGCATCGAGCGCACCAGCGACATCACGTGCCGGTAACGATCGGGATAGTGCTGCAGCAACCAGTCGCGAAAGAGCGGGCTGACTTCAAGCGGCAGCCTGAGGATGACATAACTCGCCTCGGTTGCGCCGGCAGCCTTCGCCGATTCCAGAATGCGCTCCAATTCGTGATCGTTCAGCGCCGGGATCAGCGGAGCGGCCATGACGGCAGTATGGATCCCTGCCTCAGACAGCGCATGAATGGTCTCCAGCCGTCGCGGCGGCGTGGCGGCGCGCGGTTCCATCGCCCGGGCAAGCTTGCGGTCGAGCGTGGTGACCGAGATGCCGACGCGCACCAGGTTCTTGACGGCCATTTCCTGCAGAATGTCGAGATCGCGCAGGATCATCGCCGACTTGGTGACGATCGACACCGGATGGTTCGCCTTGTTCAGCACCTCGAGGATGCCGCGCATGATGCGCCATTCCTTCTCGATCGGTTGATAGGGGTCGGTATTGGTGCCGATCGCGATCACCCTCACCTTGTACCCCGGCTTGGCGAGCTCCCGCTCCAAGAGCTTCGCCGCATCGGGCTTGGCGAAGAGCTTCGTCTCGAAATCGAGCCCCGCCGAAAGCCCCATATAGGCGTGCGTCGGGCGGGCGAAACAATAGATGCAGCCGTGCTCGCAGCCGCGATAGGGATTGATCGAGCGGTCGAAGGAAAGGTCCGGCGATTCATTGCGTGTAATCGCGGTGCGCGGCTTTTCGATCTGAACCACGGTCTTGAACGGTGGCAGTTCTTCCAGCGTCTGCCAACCGTCGTCGAAGGTCTCCCGCTGCAGCGCTTCGAAGCGGCCTGTTGGGTTCAGTCCCGCTCCACGCCCGCGCCGCCGGTCAACCTCGACCCGAAGACCGGAGGACACGATCATCGCATCGGCAATATCTGCCGTATTGGCAGGCGCGAATGCGGCCTGCCCTGCCAGGGACTGCTCTCTCATCGGATTCTCCCGCAGCGGAAAGCCGTTGTCTCCGCCCGTTTGTGATGATTAAATTCCTATCGGTAAAATGAGAACAATGCAAGAACAAAATACGCAAAACGGTGCTGGCAAAAAATTGTGCGGCGCATTATGAATAATCGATGTTGACGGTTGTTCTCGAATGCCAGGATCAGGAATCCGAACTGGCGCAGACCTTATCGGTATTGGTGGCAGGCGCGGTGGAAGGACTCGTCAGCGATGTGATCGTGCTTGATCACGGCTCGCGCGACGGAACCTCGCGGGTCGCCGACGCCGCTGGCTGCCGTTTCCATTCACAGTGGGATATCAAGGACATCGTGCGCTCCGCCCGAGGCGAATGGCTGCTCTTTATCGAGCCGGGCGCCAGGCCGCAGGCCGGCTGGATCGATGAGATCGCCGAATATGTGGCGCTGAATAAGACACCAGCGCGCTTTGCCGCGTCGCGCGGCTATCGACGCCCGTTCTTCCAGCGCGTTGCCCGCGGTCGACCGCCGCTGGAGCTTGGCTTGTTGATGCCGAAGAACCTGGCGCTCGCCGCCGCCAGAAGCGGGATGCCTGTTGGCGACTTCGCCAAGGGCCAGAAGCCCCGCAAGCTTGCAAGTGAATTGATTCCTTCCTGGGTGGCGCGTGCCACGCGGTAGAATGCCCATCGCTGCATCGACGCTGTCTGAGAGATTGTCTCTCACCTAACCCTCTCCCCGTAGAAGCGGGGCGAGGGGACGTGGTCTCGTCGCAAGCGCTTCGGTGACTACTCCCGCCATGGCGCAAAGATGGCGCCCAATCGGATTTCGCGTTATAATTCACCTATGGCGCCGCCGAAGCGCCGCGCTTCGCAACGGGTGCCGTGGAATGCCGGTGAACGGCAGAACAGGTCGGCGAAAAATCTCCTCTTCTGCCGGGTTTCCGGCGAAAGGAGGTGCGTCATGCCAAGCGGTAGGATTTACCGCATGCGCGGTAGGATCTGCGGCGTACGCGGTAGGATCTTCGGCATGCTGGCCGTCATATTGCCGACATTGGTGATCGCGCATCCGCATTTGGCAGCATCGCAGACGATGCTCAGTTGCGCAGGCCGATCCGACGTCGTCAGTTTCCTCGACAGGAACTTCGGTGAGAAGCTTACCGCCGTCGGCCTGGTCAACCAGAACGCCGTTCTCGAGGTCTATGCCGCCAAAAGCGGCACCTGGACGCTCGTCGTCACGGATGTCCACGGCATAAGTTGCATTCTGCTGTCCGGTGATGGCTGGGATTCGATGCCGGCTCTGCCGGGCATTGCCACATAACAAAGGCCAGCGCGTCGGCCTCGAAAGTCTAAATCGGGTTTTCGACGGCGCGACCGCGGCATTGTAACGGCAGCGCCAGTCTATTTCTTTGCGCCGCGTTTCAGATGCTCGTCGAGGCGCGGCATGATCTCGACGAAATTGCAAGGCACGCTGCGATAGTCGAGCTGTGCTTTCAATATGCCGTCCCAGGCGTCCCGGCAGGCACCGGGCGAGCCGGGCAGGGCGAAGATGAAGGTGGAGTTGGCAACACCCGCGGTGGCGCGCGACTGGATGGTCGCCGTGCCGATCTTGTCATAGGAGATACGGTGGAAGACAGCGGAAAAGCCATCCATGCGCTTTTCGAACAGCGGCTCCAGCGCCTCGGGCGTAACGTCTCGGCCGGTAAAGCCGGTGCCGCCCGTGGTGATAACGACATCGATCTCATCACGCTCGGTCCACGCTTTGACCTGAGCGGCGATTTTCTCCCGGTCATCGGGCACGATCGCCCGCTCGACCAGCCTGTGGCCGGCCTCGGCGATCCGCACCGCCAGCGTGTCACCTGATTTGTCCGTCTCCGGCGTGCGCGTATCCGAGACGGTGAGGACGGCTATGCCGACGGCGATGAAGGGCCGTTTTTCGTCCAAACCTGCCATCACATGCCTCCCGAAACCGTTTCCGTCGCTTGGAAATACCAGTCGGGCTGCGCCTCGTGAAGAGCCGCCGTCGCATCGCGCGCGGCGGCCATATCGGCGAAGATCCCGAAGCAGGTGGCGCCGGAGCCGGACATGCGGGCAAGAAGAGCGCCCTCAGCCTGCAGCATCGCCGAGATCGCCGCGATTTCGGGCACGGCTTGGCGTGCCGGTGGCTCCAGGTCGTTGCGAGCCGCGCCGATCGCCGCAAGCCAGTCTTCGGTGTGTGCGAGCCTCAGGGGTGAATTGTTCTTTGCCGTGAGCCGCCGGAAAACCTCCGGCGTCGAAACGCCCTTCAGCGGGTTGGCCAGCACCATGGCAAAGGCCGGCAGATCGGGCACGGCTTCGATCTCCTCCCCGATGCCGCGGGCAATCAGCGGCCGGCTCTCGAGGCACATGGGCACGTCGGCGCCGAGCTTCAGCGCCAGCGCCGCCAGCGTTTCCACCGGCAATCGCAAGCCCCAGAGGCGCATCAGTCCCCGCAGGGTCGCCGCCGCATCGGCCGAGCCGCCGCCGATGCCGGAGGCAATGGGCAGGTTCTTCTGGAGATGGATGTGAACAGGGAAGGCAAGGGCGCCGACAGCCTCGCGCAGGAGATCGCGCGCTCTGATCACAAGGTTGGTGTCGCCGTTGCCGGCAAGCGTCTCTCCGAAGCGGCCCGACAGGGTGAAGGCATCGGCCTGCGCGGGCAGGAAGCCCAGCCGGTCGCCGCAATCTGCGAAGGTCACCAGCATATCGAGCAGGTGATAGCCGTCCGGCCGCTGGCCCGTCACATGCAGGGCGAGATTGATCTTCGCGCGCGCCTCTTCGGTGACGCCGAAAGCCTCGGCCAAGCCCTGCTCAGGCATCGGTCGCGCCCGTCAGGACTTCTTGTCGACCGGCGGCGGCGTGACCGGCGCCGGATCCGGCTGCTTCTTGTCGGCCGCCTTGGCATCGTCGCTAGCGGGCAGGCCGTTTGCGATCTTTTCCTTGATCTTCGGAATTTCGGCCGCTTCAGGCTCGGAGGCGAGCGCCCGGTTCCACTGGTAGACTGCTTCGAGCTTGCGCCCGACCCGCCAGTAGGCATCGCCGAGATGGTCGTTGATCGTCGCGTCGCCGGCCTTGATCTGCGCAGCCCGCTCCAGCTCGTCGACGGCGTCGTCGAAGCGGTTAAGGCGGAAATAGGCCCAGCCGAGCGAATCGATGATGTAGCCGTCGTCAGGGCGAAGATCGACAGCCTTCTTGATCATGGCGAGGCCTTCGTCGAGATTCCGGTTCATGTCGATCCAGGAATAGCCGAGATAGTTCAGCACCTGCGGCTGGTCGGGGTTGAGCTCCAGGGCTTTTCGGAAATTCGGTTCGGCCTGGTCCCACTTCTTCAGCCGCTCATAGGCAATGCCGCGCTGGAAGAAGACGCTCCAGTTGGCGCGGCCGGGGATTGGGCCGATCACTTCGACCGCCTTGTCGTAATTGGCGGCCATCGCCTCGTAGTCCTTGGCGTCGGAGAGCACGCTGCCATAGGCGAGGTAGCTGCGGATATCCTTCGGATCGGAGGCGATCAGCGCCTGCAGGTGCTTGCGCGCCTCGTCGACCTTGCCGCCCTGGGCAAGGGCGAGGCCGAGTTGAAGCTCGGAGATGCGCCGCATCGGCGAATCTTCCGGCACCTTCTTATAGAGGGAGATGGCGCGGTCCATCTGGTTCTGCTTTTCGGCGATGCCGCCGAGCAGCACCAGTGTATCGGCGCTGTTGGGATCGAGCGCCTTCGCGGTCTGCAGGTAGAGAGAGACGATATCCTCGGCGCCATCGCGGTTCAGAGCACCGCCGACGGAGAAGAGCACGCCGGCGGCGCCTTCTTCGGCCGTCTTGACCTGCTGCTCCTGCTTCTCGCCCTTCTCGATGCTGTCGCGCAGCGCATTCAGCGGCGCGTAGTTCGGCAGCAGGTTATCGCCGACGGAAACCGCATCGAGCGCCTTCTGCTTGTTGCCCTGCGCCGCCTCCAGGCGGGCAAGCGCCATCACCGCGCGCATGAAGGTGTCGGGCGCCGTCGCCCCGCCTTCCTTGTCGAGCACGGCGTCGTTGAGATGCTGGCGGGCCGACTTCACATCGCCGGTAACGACGGCGATCGCGCCGGCATTGTAGTTCTGAAAGATGCGGAACCAGTCCGGCCCCTTCATCTTCTCGACCATGGCGAGCGCTTCCTTGCCGCGGCCGGCGCCGACGCGGGCCCAGGCGAGCAGCAGGTCGTTCATCATCCGGTCGAGATCGTTCGGACCCTTATATTTCAGGATCGACTCGGCTGTCTTGTAGTCGTCGCGGCGCACGGCATCCATGGCGCGCACGATCGTGGTGATACGCTCGACCGAAGGATCGCTCTTCAGATCATTGGCGTATTTGACGCCTTCCTTGATGTCGCCGTTGAGCAGCAGCGAGATCATCAGCCGCTGACGGATCTCGGGATTGCCGGGCTCGATCTGCAGCGCCTTCTTGTAGAGCGCGATCGCGGTCTCGTAATCGTGATCGACATCGGCTGTGCGCGCGGCGAGGAAGGCGCCTGAGAACGTGGTGACGTTATCGGCATCGAAGAAGCTCTCGGCTTTGCCGGCATCGCCCGCCTTGGCCGCATCTTCGGCACTCACGCCGGCAACGCCGCCAAGCGAAAGGACAGCCGCCAGCGCTGCGCTCGTAAGAAGACGGATGGCAATTCTCTGCCGCATTAGAAAACCTTTCTTCGAGAGCGTCCGGCCGCTGCCGGTCGCAAATCAGTCGTCATCACTGAGTCATAACAGGATGGCTTTTTTGGAGCGGCGCTGCAAGAAAATCAGCCTCGATCGCGGCGTTCGATCAATTGACGCGCTCGATGCAGAAGTCGATCACTTCCATCAGAGCGGATTTCCATACCGTATCGGGTAGCGGCGCCAGCGCGTCCCGCGCGATCGTGCCATAATGGACCGCCCGGCCGATCGTGTCGCTCAGCGTGCCGTATTTGGTGATCAGCCCGAGCGCTTTTTCCAGGTTGGCGTCGCTGCTGTTGCCGGCCTCGATCGCATCGCGCCAGAAGGCGCGCTCTTCCGTCGTGCCGCGGCGATAGGCGAGGATGACGGGCAGCGTGATCTTGCCTTCGCGGAAATCGTCACCGACATTCTTGCCGAGATCGGCGGCCTTGCCGCCATAGTCGAGCGCGTCGTCGACGAGCTGAAAGGCGAGGCCGAGGTTCATCCCGTAGGATTTCAGCGCATTGCGGCCAGAGCGGCCGGCATCGGCAACGATCGGCCCGACTTCGGCGGCAGCCGCAAAGAGAGCCGCCGTCTTGGCGCGGATGACGGAGAGATAATCGTCCTCCGTCGTCTCCATGTTCTTGGCGACGGAAAGCTGCAGCACTTCACCTTCGGCAATCACGCAGGCCGCGGACGACAGGACGTCGAGCGCATCGAGCGAGCCGACATCGACCATCATGCGGAAGGCCTGGCCGAGCAGGAAGTCGCCGACTAGTACGCTTGCCTGGTTGCCCCAGATCATCCGCGCCGTCGATTTGCCGCGACGCAGGTCGCTTTCGTCGACGACGTCGTCATGCAGCAGCGTCGCTGTATGCATGAATTCGACCGAGGTGGCGAGCTTGATGTGGTTTTCGCCGCGATAGTCGAACAGCGAGGCGGCCGCCAGCGTCAGCATCGGCCGCAGCCGCTTGCCGCCTGATGAGATCAGATGGTTCGCCACTTCGGGGATCATCTGCACGTCGGAGCCGGCCTTGGACAGAATGAGCTGGTTCACCCGCTCCATGTCAGCCCGGGTGAGATCGACCAACGGCTTGATGGATGCCAGTTTGTTTTTGCTTTCTTCAAGCGGTATGACCACGCCCAACGACCCGGACTCCTGTTCACTCATTGCATCTGACAATAGAAAGGGGCGATGGACGCGGCAAGGGGTGAATTGTCGCGTTAGCCGAAATTGGAAGGAAAAAGACGGCAAATGCATGAACTTATCCGCGCTAACGATCCCGTTCTGCTCTCCTTCGCCGAGAGCCTGATGAAGGATGCCGGAATTCACTGCTTCATCGCCGATCAGGGCATGAGCGTGCTGGAAGGCTCGCTCGGCATGCTGCCGCGCCGCCTGCTGGTGGATGAGGACATGGCCGACCGGGCCCGCCGCATTCTGATCGATGCCGGCCTCGGCGGCGAGCTGCGCGACAGGACGTGAGCGGACGATGACCGGCGGACCGGCTGAAACCATCGATGCCTTCCATCGCGGCGCCTTTCATCTGGTGCAGCCGAAGGGCAGGGGTCATCGCGCCGGCATGGATGCGATGCTGCTGGCCGCCCTCGTCGCCGACGATCGCGCGGTCAGGGTGGCCGATCTCGGCGCCGGCGCCGGTGCCGCCGGCCTTGCCGTCGCCTCGCGCCTTCCTAAGGCGCAAGTCGTGCTCTTCGAACGCTCTGCCGAGATGGCCGATTATGCCCGCCGCAGCATCCTGTTGCCGGAAAACGCCCATCTCGCCGCCCGCCTCAGTGTCGTCGAGGCCGATGTAACGCTGACCGCCAAGGCGCGCAACGATGCGGGCCTTGCCGATGAAAGCTTCCATCACGTGATCATGAACCCGCCCTTCAACGATGCCGGCGACCGGCGCACGCCCGATGCGCTGAAGGCCGAAGCCCATGCGATGACCGACGGCCTGTTCGAAAGCTGGATCCGCACGGCCGGCGCCATCATGATCCCGGGCGGGCAATTGTCGCTGATCGCCAGACCCCAGTCGATCGCCGAGATCATCGATGCCTGCGGCCGCCGCTTCGGGGGCATCGAGGTGACGGCCATCCATCCGCGCCCCGGGGAAAATGCCGTCCGCATCCTGGTGACCGCCATCAAGGGCTCACGGGCGCGGCTGTCGCTGCGCGCGGCCCTCGTCATGCACGAAGAGGGAAGCCACAAATTCTCCCCTCTGGTCGACGATTTCAACAATGGCCGGGCGGCCTATTCCAGGCTTCGATCGTCAAACGCTAGCCGGTGACGAAGTCGAAGAGCAGCTTGACGTTCAGCCCAGCGATCACGACCGCAATCACATAGGCGATGCCGCTCAGCCAGCGCGGCGCCACGAGTTCGCCCATCTTGGCCCGGCTGGCGGTGAACATCACCAGCGGGAAGACGGCGAAGGAAAGCTGCAGGCTGAGCACGACCTGCGTGAGGATCAGCAGTTCAGCCGTGCCCTGGTTGCCGTACCAGATGGTGACGACCGCCGCCGGCACGATGGCGATAGCGCGGGTGATCAGCCGGCGCACCCAGGGTTTCAGCCGGATCTTGAGGAAGCCTTCCATGACGATCTGGCCGGCAAGCGTCGCCGTCACCGTCGAGTTGAGGCCGCAGCAGAGAAGCGCGATGCCGAAGAGCGTCGGGGCGATGGCGAGGCCAAGCAGCGGCGACAGCAGCGCATAGGCGTTGCCGAGCTCGACGACATCGGTCTTGCCATTGGCATTGAAGGCGGCGGCTGCAAGGATCAGGATCGAGGCATTGATCAACAGCGCGAAACAGAGCGCGACGGTGGAGTCGATCGTCGCATAGTTCAGCGCCTCCTTCTTCTCGGGGATCGTGTGACCATAGGCCCGCGTCTGCACGATGCCGGAGTGCAGATAGAGATTGTGCGGCATGACGGTCGCACCGAGGATGCCGAGCGCCAGATAGAGCATTTCCGGGTTGGTGACGATCTCGGTCGTCGGGAAGAAGCCGGTGATGACGGCGCCCCATTGCGGATCGGCAAGGAAGATCTGCACGCCGAAGCAGAGCGCGATTACCCCAAGCAAGGCGATGATGAAGGCTTCCACCCAGCGGAAGCCGAGCCTCTGCAGGAAGAGGATCAGAAAGACGTCGAGCGCGGTAATCAGAACGCCGAGCTCAAGCGGAATGCCGAACAGCAGATTGAGACCGATTGCCGTGCCGATCACCTCGGCAATGTCGGTAGCGATGATGGCGATTTCCGCAAAGGCCCAGAGCGGCACCGAAACCCATTTGGGAAAGGCGTCGCGGCAGGCCTGCGCGAGGTCGCGGCCGGAGGCGATCGCCAGCCGCGCGCAGAGTGATTGCAGCACGATTGCCATCAGGTTGGAAAGCAGTGCGACGGTGAGCAGTGCATAGCCGAATTTCGAACCGCCGGCGAGCGAGGTCGCCCAGTTGCCCGGGTCCATGTAGCCGACTGCGACCATGTAGCCCGGCCCGGCAAAGGCTGCCGCCCGTCGCCACACCGAGCTGTGACGTCCGGTTCCGACGGTTCGGTAGACATCCGACAGCGACGCCTCGCCGCGTTCGTGCCGCCAGCCGCTATTTGCATTGGGATTGAGGGCGTCCATGCCATTTCCACCTGTTTATCGTCGGTGCACTATGACCGATTAGAATGATAATGCAAGTCATTCGCAACAAGAAAATCAATCCGGTGTTTTTCAGGAACGCGGCCATTGCGTTTGTCGTTCCAGCGCATACATGGATGCGATTGCGAAATGACGATCGTACGACCCGAAGCGAAGGATGGGAAATGGCCGGATTCTTGAGAAAGCTGCTGCCGAAACGGTTCCGCAAGGAGGGCCTCACCATCCCCGTCGTCAGGCTGCAGGGCGCGATCATCAGCGGCGGCGGTCAGTTCCGCCCCACCCTCAATCTCGCCAATGTCGCCCCCGTCCTGGAAAAGGCCTTCGCCATGAAGGAGGCGCCGGCCGTTGCCATAACAATCAATTCGCCGGGCGGCTCGCCGGTCCAGTCCCGACTGATCTTCACCCGCATCCGCGAGCTCGCCCGCGAAAAGCAGAAGAAGGTGCTGGTCTTCGTCGAGGATGTCGCCGCTTCCGGCGGTTACATGATCGCGCTTGCCGGCGACGAGATCATCGCCGACGCCACCTCGATCGTCGGGTCGATCGGCGTCGTCTCCGGCGGTTTCGGCTTTCCCGAACTCCTGAAGAAGATCGGCGTCGAGCGCCGCGTCTATACGGCCGGCGAAAACAAGGTGATCCTCGATCCGTTCCAGCCGGAAAAGGAAAAGGATATCGAGTACCTCAAGAGCCTGCAGCTCGAAATCCACCAGGTCTTCATCGCAATGGTGCGCGAGCGCCGCGCCGGCAAGCTGACAGATGATGCGACGGTGTTTTCCGGCTTGTTCTGGAGCGGCACCCGCGGCCTCGAGCTTGGCCTCATCGATGGCCTCGGCGACATGCGCCAGGAATTGAAGCGGCGCTACGGCCAGAAGACCCGGCTGGAACTCGTCACCGCCGGCCGCGGCCTCTTCGGCCGCCGCATTCCCGGCGTATCGCCTGTTACACTCGAAGGCGCGGGGGCGGGTCTCGCAACAGGACTTGTCGAAGCGGCGGAAGAGAGAGCATTGTGGAGCCGCTTCGGGCTTTGAGAGGAGCAAGAGAGGGGCATGGCACAGCTTATCACGATCCTGGTCCTGGTGTTCTCAGCCTGGTGGCTCTACCGCCGCTTCGTCTCCGATGCCCGCAAGCTCGCCGAAAAATCGCGCCGCGCCGAAAAGGAACGCCAGACCGGCGCGATCGGCACGCTGGTCAAGGACCCCGTGACCGGGGAATATCGGCTGAAGCGGGATGAGGAATAGATACAGCCTTGGATTTGCCTCATCCGGCTGCGGGTCCGCCGCGCAAACGTAGGTGGGCTGGGCACCCCCCTCTGTCCTGCCGGACATCTCCCCCACAAGGAGGGAGATCGGCTGGGCGTGACGGCTTCCCCAAGCAACTGGGCATTGTGATTGTCGCAGCCGTTAGAGAGGGAGCGATGGTCAAGCCTCTTGCCAATCTCCACCCTTGTGGGGGGGAGATGTCCGGCAGGACAGAGGGGGTGCCTAGCCCGCCATCGCTGGATTGAGGGTAGGCGCAGTTAGGTTCCGCTTCCACATCGACGTTCGACCCCGACCGCTGCAAAACCCTTGACCCCTGCCGCCCTCCATGGCACCTGTCGCGCCGATAATTCCCAAGCCAGCGGTGCCATCCCATGTCAGCTCTCCCAGACCATATGAACCCGAAGCGCTCCTTTCAGGCGCTGATCCTGACCCTGCATAGCTACTGGGCGGACAAGGGTTGCGCGGTGCTGCAGCCCTACGACATGGAGGTCGGCGCCGGCACCTTCCACCCGGCAACGACCTTGCGCGCCCTCGGCCCCAAGCCGTGGAAAGCGGCTTACGTCCAGCCCTCCCGGCGCCCGTCGGATGGCCGCTATGGCGAAAACCCGAACCGGCTGCAGCATTATTACCAGTATCAGGTCATCCTGAAGCCGAATCCGCCCAATCTGCAGGAGCTCTATCTCGGTTCGCTCGCGGCGATCGGCCTCGATCCGCTGCTGCACGACATCCGTTTCGTCGAGGACGATTGGGAAAGCCCGACGCTCGGCGCCTGGGGCCTCGGCTGGGAATGCTGGTGCGACGGCATGGAAGTCTCGCAATTCACCTATTTCCAGCAGGTCTGCGGCATCGAATGCGCGCCGGTCGCGGGCGAACTGACCTACGGTCTCGAGCGCCTCGCCATGTATGTCCAGGGCGTCGACAATGTCTACGACCTCAATTTCAACGGCCGCGAAGGCGACGAGAAGATCAGCTATGGCGACGTCTTCCTGCAGGCCGAGCAGGAATATTCGCGTCACAATTTCGAATTCGCCAATACCGAAATGCTGCATCGCCATTTCGTCGATGCCGAGAAGGAATGCCGGGCGCTGCTCGATGCCGGCGCGCCGGGCCAAAGCGACAATCAGCGCCTGCACAAATGCGTCTTCCCGGCCTATGACCAGTGCATCAAGGCCAGCCACGTCTTCAACTTGCTCGACGCACGCGGCGTCATCTCGGTCACTGAGCGCCAGAGCTACATCCTGCGGGTGCGCACGCTCGCCAAGGCCTGCGGCGAAGCCTTCCTGCTGACCGACGCCGGCGGCGTCAACCTGTCGAAAGAGGCGGCATGACGCAAAAGCCTGCCGGCCGTATCGTCCATATCAACGGCTGGCCAGGCACCGGGAAGCTGACCATCGGTCGCTTGCTGGCGAGAAGGCTCGGCGCGCGGCTCATCGACAATCACATGCTGCTTAATCCAGCCGAAGCGCTTTTCGCCCGCAGCAACCCTCTGCATCTATCTCTGCGTGAGCAGATTCGGCGAGCTTTTTTCGACCATGCCGTGCGCGCTGATCCGGCTGAAAGTTTCGTCTTTACCGATGCTCTTGCCGATGACGAGCATGATAGTGCGATGTTCTCCTGGTATCGCGATCTGGCTGCCGCCAGAGGCGCGGATCTGGTCGCGATTCTCCTCGATTGCGCGCCGGAGGAGAATGCCAGGCGCCTCATCTCTCCCGGCCGATCCGAGGCGCTCAAGCTGACCGATACGGCGAGGCTGCAACAGCTCCGGGCAAACTACAAACTGTTGCGCGGACTGGCTGAACGCACAGTTGAAATTGATACGACGGACCTTTCGCCCGAGCAGACGGCGGCTCGAATTCTCACGCATATCGGCGTTTGACGACAGCCGGGTATCCTGCGTAGTCTTTGTACAAACATTACTTCGTTGCAGGGGATTCGCGATGTATATTGCGCTTGGCGTCATCGTTCTGGTCGCACTCTATGTCGTCTTCATCTACAACGGCCTAGTTCGCTCTCGGCAGATGGCGGAGGAAGCCTGGTCGGGCATCGATGTGCAGTTGAAGCGCCGCGCCGATCTGATTCCGAACCTGATCGAGACAGTCAAGGGTTATGCCGCCCATGAAAAGTCGACGCTCGAGGAGGTGGTTGCGCTGCGCAACAAGGCGCAGGCCGTGCCATCGGGCGATGTCGCCGGCAGGGCGCAGGCGGAAGGGCTGCTCGGCCAGGCGCTCGGCCGGGTGATCGCGCTCGCCGAAGCCTATCCCGATCTCAAGGCCAACCAGAATTTCGCCGAGCTGCAGGCGTCGCTTGAAACCATGGAAGGTGAGCTGCAGATGGCGCGGCGTTATTACAACGGCGCGGCCCGCGACCTGAACGTCAAGGTCGAAAGCTTCCCCTCCAATCTTGTTGCCGGCCAGTTCGGTTTTACCAAGCGCGAGTATTTCGAAATCACCAACGAGGCCGATCGCGCCGTCCCCAGCGTCAAATTCTGACGATCCGCCATTTTGCCTTTGCGAGAAAGCGGTTAAGAGCAAGTGCAGACGGCGACGCGATTTAGCCTCGCTCATGGACGGAAGACATAGCATGACACGCAAAGCCAAACTCACGATCATCCCGCCGGGCCGGCCGCTTTCGGGCCGCGCGATGCCACCGGGTTCGAAGTCGATCACCAATCGCGCCCTGCTGCTCGCCGGTCTTGCCAAGGGCACGAGCCGGCTGACCGGTGCGCTGAAGAGCGACGATACCCGCTATATGGCCGATGCGCTGCGCGCCATGGGCGTTGTGATCGACGAGCCCGACGACACGACCTTCGTCGTCACCGGTAGCGGCAGGCTCATGCCGCCGAAGGCGCCGCTCTTCCTCGGCAATGCTGGCACGGCCACACGCTTCCTGACGGCGGCTGCGGCTCTGGTCGACGGCACCGTCATCGTCGACGGCGATGAGCACATGCGCAAGCGCCCGATTGGCCCGCTAGTTCAAGCGATGCGCACGCTAGGCATCGACGTCACAGCTGAGACCGGCTGCCCGCCGATCACCGTCAGAGGCACCGGCCGCTTTGAGGCCGATCGAATCCTGATCGATGGTGGGCTGTCCAGCCAATATGTTTCGGCGCTGCTGATGATGGCGGCCGGCGGCGACCGGCCCGTGGACATCGAACTCGTCGGGGAGGATATCGGCGCGCTCGGATATATCGATCTCACCACCGCGGCGATGAAGGCCTTCGGCGCCGATGTCGAAAAGACCAGCCCCGTCACCTGGCGCGTAGAGCCGACCGGCTATCGCGCCGCCGATTTCGTCATCGAGCCGGATGCATCCGCCGCGACCTATCTCTGGGCGGCCGAAGTGCTGAGCGATGGCAAGATCGATCTTGGCGTGCCGAACGATGCCTTCACCCAGCCGGATGCCAAGGCCTACGAGACGATCGCCAAATTTCCGCATCTGCCGGCTGAAATCGACGGCTCGCAGATGCAGGACGCCGTTCCGACCATCGCCGTGCTGGCCGCCTTCAACGAGACGCCGGTCCGCTTCGTCGGCATCGCCAATCTGCGCGTCAAGGAATGCGACCGCATCCGCGCCCTGTCCACCGGGCTCAACAATATCCGCGAAGGTCTGGCCGTCGAGGAGGGGGACGATCTGATCGTCCACTCCGATCCTGCTCTCGCCGGTCAGACGTTGCCGGCCGAGATCGACACCTTTGCCGACCACCGCATCGCGATGAGCTTCGCACTTGCGGGCCTCAAGATCGACGGCATCACCATTCTCGACCCCGATTGCGTCGGCAAGACCTTCCCCGCCTATTGGCGGGCGCTTGCCGCGCTTGGCGTGACCTATCGGGATAAGGATTGAAGCAAGGCGCAGCCGGGGCAGCCGGCGGGGAGACAGGGATGGGGCGTCGGTTTTTCGGATTTTGCTTGGCGCTGCTCCTGATGGTCGCCGCCCCGGCGGCCTTTGCAGCCGAGGTGATCGACAGTTTCGCCTCCGAGATCGCGCTCGAAAAGAGCGGCGTGATGACGGTGACGGAAACCATCATCGTCAATGCCGAGGGTAACCGGATCAACCACGGCATCTTCCGGGATTTCCCGCTCTATTTCACCGACGCCGGCGGCCGTCGCCGCAGCGTCGATTTCGACATGGTCTCGGTCACGCGCGATGGCGCGAACGAGCCCTGGCACACGGAATCGATATCCGGCGGTATCCGCATTTATGCCGGCTCCGCCGAGGTGACGGTGACGCCGGGCCGTCATCGCTACGTCTTCACCTACCGGACCAACCGACAGATCCGCTACTTCGACGATCACGACGAACTCTACTGGAACGTCACCGGCAATGGCTGGATCTTTCCGATCCGGTCAGTCACCGCAACCGTGAACCTGCCGCCTGATGTCAGCGCGACCGAGACGACCTTCTTTACCGGCCCGCAGGGCGCCAGGGGAAAGGATGCCCGCGCCAGCGAAAGCGGCGCCGGCATCGTCTTTTCCACCACCGCGCCTCTTGGCCCCAAAGAAGGCCTGACCTTTGCGATCCGCATGCCGAAGGGCTCGATCGATCCGCCGGGCGCGGACATGGAAAGCACCTGGTGGCTGAAGGACAACCGCAATTATTTCATCGGCTTCGGCGGCCTGATCCTCGTTTTTGCCTACTACCTCAGATCCTGGCTGAAGGTCGGCCGCGATCCCGCCCGAGGCGTCGTCGTGCCGCGCTGGGATGCGCCGGACGGCATCTCGCCGGCGCTGGTCAACTATATCGACAATAAGGGCTTCTCCGGCGGCGGCTGGACGGCGCTTGCCGCAACCGCGCTCAATCTTGCGGTGCGCGGCTATGTCAAGCTCGACGACCTCAAGGATTCGATCATCATCCGCGGCACCGGCAAGCCGCTCGGCAGGGAGAAATTCCAGGCCGGCGAGACAGAGCTGCTGAAGGCCGCCGGCGGCGAAGGCCGGACGCTGACGATCGACGAGGCGAATGGTGAGCGGGTGAAAACGATCGGCCAGTCCTTCCGTTCGGCGATCGAGAGGGAGCATCGCGGCAAATATTATAATTCCAACATCGGCTACACCACCGGCGGCGTTGCGCTGAGCGCCGCCGCCCTGGTGGCGTTGTTCGTCTTCGGATCGCTGGAGCCGGATACGATCGCGCTGATGCTGATCCCGATTGGCATCTCCGTCTTTATTGCCGTCTTCATCGCCGGTTTGGTCAAGTCGCTGCACCAGGGCAGATCGCTGTTCGCCAAGGTCATGGCCGTCGTCGCCGCAGCGGTCGGCGTTTTTGTCGGCATCGGCATTATTTCCATTATCGTCCTGACGCTTGCCTCGTCGCTGGTGGAATTGCACGAGACGCCGATGCTCTTTGCCGTCGGCGGCATCTTGCTGCTCAATGTCCTCTATTTCTTCATCATGGGCGCGCCGACCCCACTCGGCGCCAGGATGATGGACGGCATTGACGGCCTGCGGCAATATCTGACGCTGGCCGAGAAGGATCGCATGAATATGGCCGGCGCCCCACAAATGTCGCCGCAGCATTTCGAGACGCTGCTGCCCTATGCGGTGGCGCTCGGCGTCGAAAAGCCCTGGTCGCGCGCCTTCGAGACCTGGCTTGCGGCGGCTGCCGCCGGCGCGGCCGCAGCCTATGTGCCCTCCTGGTATTCCGGCGATTTCAACAGCGGCAGCTTCTCCGATCGCGTTGGCGGCTTCTCCTCGTCGATGGCCTCCACCATCGCGTCGACGATACCCTCGCCGCCGCCATCGAGTTCATCCTCCGGTTTTTCCGGCGGCGGCTCCTCCGGCGGCGGTGGAGGCGGCGGCGGAGGCGGGGGCTGGTAAGCTTTCCCGCTTGACCTTTCGGCCCTCGGCCCTTAACCGCCTGACGGAACAGGAAAGGGATCGCGCATGAAGGTTCTGTTGATCGGATCGGGCGGACGCGAGCACGCGCTCGCCTGGAAGCTGGCGCAATCGCCGTTGATGAGCGAATTCTACGCCGCCCCCGGCAATCCCGGCATTGGCGAACACGCCGTCCTCGCGCCCTTGAATGTCGAGGATCACGAAGCGGTCGCCTCTTTCTGCAAGGACAGGGCGATCGATTTCGTCGTCGTCGGACCCGAGGCGCCGCTCGTCGCCGGCCTCTCAGACCGGCTGCGCGCTGACGGTCTGGCAGTCTTCGGGCCCTCCGCCGGTGCCGCCCAGCTCGAGGGCTCCAAGGGCTTCACCAAGGATATCTGCGCCCGCTACGGCATCCCCACCGGCGCTTACCAGCGCTTCAACAACGCGCCGAAAGCCAAAGCCTATATTCGCGCCCAGGGCGCTCCGATCGTCGTCAAGGCCGACGGGCTGGCCGCCGGCAAGGGCGTGACTGTTGCGATGACGCTCGACGAAGCGCTCGATGCCGTCGACGACTGCTTCGAGGGCGCTTTTGGCGCCGCTGGCGCCGAAGTTGTCGTCGAAGCCTATCTCGATGGCGAGGAAGCGAGCTTCTTCTGTCTCTGCGATGGAAAACATGCGCTGCCGCTGGCGACCGCCCAGGATCACAAGCGGGTGGGCGAGGGCGATACCGGCGTCAATACCGGCGGCATGGGCGCCTATTCGCCGGCGCCTGTGATGACGGCCGAGATGGTCGAGCGCACCATGAAGGAGATCATCGAGCCGACGATTCGCGGCATGGCCGAGAGCGGTCATCCCTTCTCCGGCGTGTTTTTCGCCGGACTGATGATCACGAAGAAGGGGCCGGAGCTCATCGAATACAATGTCCGCTTCGGCGATCCGGAATGTCAGGTGCTGATGATGCGGCTGAAGAGCGATCTGCTGCCGCTGCTGCTTGCCACCGCCAATGGTACGCTCGATCAGGTGAGCGCCGAATGGAGCGACGATCCGGCGCTGGCGGTGGTCATGGCCTCGAAGGGCTATCCCGGCGCCTATGAGAAAAACACACCGATCCAGTCGCTGCCCGAGGCAGGCGAGGGCGAGAAGGTGTTTCATGCCGGCACGGGCATGAAGGACGGCGTGCTGGTCGCAACCGGCGGCCGCGTGCTGAACGTCACGGCATCGGGCGGCACGGTTGCCGAGGCGAAGGGCCGCGCCTATGCCCTGCTGGATAGGGTTCGGTGGGAAAACGGCTTCTGCCGGCGCGACATCGGCTGGCGCGCGATCGAGCGCGAAAAAGCCTCGAACGACGCATAAATCGTGGCGTTCCTTAAATTTCTATCCTTTCCCCTGACGGGATGGAAACGAAGCTGCGCTATACCGCTGTCGTAGTGAGACGGAGGTGCGTTGATGCGTCAGATTTTCCTCGGTGCGGCAGTCCTGCTGATGGCAGGCTCGGCGATGGCCTCCTCGATCGAGGTGATCGGCAAAACGGCAGGGCGTGCCGAAGGCAGCATCGTCACTGAACGCTGCACTGCTTGCCCGCCGCTACAGGCCGAGCAAAGCCGCAAGGACTATACGGTGCCGGAACTGAAACCCGGCGTTCTCCAGGCGAGCGAAGTTCGCGACGTCGGCGGCGAAACGAAGATCTTCCGCACCGAAGCCTGGATGGGCGGTTCGCCCGTCGTCTTCGTCAGCAAGGCAACGCCGGAAGCCTTGGCTGCCGCCGAACCTTCGATCTCGCCCGCGCCAGGCATCGACATGAACGCAACGACTGCAGCCGTCATTGGCGGCGATGCCCGGCCGGTTGCCGCCGGCATGGTTGAGCAGCCGCCGGCTCCCGATGTTTCCGAATTCAAGCTGCGTTTCTAAAAAACCACGGCATCAGAGGGCTGTGTGCCCTTAAGCCAATTTGAGCCGCTGCGACAGTTCCCTGCCCCTGCCCGATCAAGGTTTCGATCGCTCGGGGTTCCACTGCGGTGGAGCGGATGCACCCTCGAAGAGAAGCGGGGGTGCATTCCTGCTTTGAGGCCCCCGCAGATCCCCAGAGCGAAAACGAGAGATATTCGACTATGAGGGGAAACTCACCGCTTGTCTTAGTAACTCAGCCCCCTGATTTTTAGGGAAATTCGCGTCAGTTCGAATAAAATTAAAGCTTTCTTATTGAGTCACCTTCAATTCTTATCCGCCGGTCGCAGCATGTTGTTTAGCAGCGGTAGACGCGTCCTTCTCAGATGCGCTCGCACAGGCGGTAGAAGACCGCACCGGAATGTATTCGCTCATTCCCTTTGCGAGGAATCATGAAAAATCTAAAAATATCGAAGCAGCTCATATTGCTGATCGTCGGCTTGATGGCGGCCTTTGCGATTGCCACGTCCCTGCAGATCCGCTCCTCGGTCGATGCGATTTACAAGGAGCGTTACGACATGCTCCGTGCCGA
This sequence comes from Rhizobium atlanticum, assembly GCF_030182485.1. Taxonomy (NCBI): domain Bacteria; kingdom Pseudomonadati; phylum Pseudomonadota; class Alphaproteobacteria; order Hyphomicrobiales; family Rhizobiaceae; genus Rhizobium; species Rhizobium atlanticum. The sequence goes on along the minus strand of NZ_JAQJCJ010000014.1, from coordinate 68,577 downwards.
GGTTCAGTCGGCGATCTCGGTTCTCAAGCTTTACCAGGCCAAGGTCACCGCAGGCGAAATGACGCTGGAGGATGCCCAGAAGCAGGCTTACGCCACCGTCAACGGCATGAAATACGATCCTGACGGCTATTTCTTCGGCTATAGCTACGATGTTCAGATGATGTTTCACTACGATGCCTCGAAAGTCGGACAGAACCTGAAGGGGCAGCCGGACAGCAAGGGCAAGCTCTATCGTGAGGAGCTGGTCAAGCTCGGTCAGCAGGGTGGCGGTCTCGTTGAATTTTATTCCACCAGCAAGCCGGGCCAGCCGGCCGGCGATTATCGCAAGACGGCCTATGGCCAGGCCTTCGCCCCCTGGAAGGTCGTCGTTGTCACCGGCGTCTATATGGATGATCTCGATGCCCAGATTAACAGCACGATCCTGACCGCGCTCTCCGGCAGCATCGTCCTCTTCGTCCTTGCCATGGCGGCTGCCTACGTCGTCATTCGCGGCATTTCTGGCCCTCTCAACAATGTCCATGCCGCCCTGAAGGCGGTCTCCGAAGAGGACGTTTCCATCGCCATCCCGCATACCGGCATGAACAATGAGGTCGGCATGATGGCGAAGGCGACGCTGTCGCTGCAGGAAAAGATCCGCGAACGCCATCAGATGTCCGATCGCGAGGCGGCCCAGCAGCTGGCGCTGGAAAGCGAGCGCGAAAACAACCTGCGCCAGCAGCAGGACGAGGCGGCACTCCAGGCCCGCGTGGTGACGACGATCGGCCAGGCGCTGGAGCTGATAGCTCGCGGCGACCTTACGGTCCGCTGCGCCGATCTTGGCCAGAAATACGCCGCCCTTCGCGACAACTTCAATGATGCACTGTCGCATCTCGAGGCCGCCATGGCCAAGGTCAGCGCCAAGGGCAGTGATATCGGCACCAGCAAGGAAGAGATCCGCCGCGCCTCCAACGAGTTGTCGCAGCGCACCGAACGCCAGGCCGCAAGCCTGGAGGAAACATCCGCCGCCCTCGATGAACTCACCGTCGCCGTCCGCCAGACGGCCGATGGCGCCCATGAGGCGAGCAAGCGCGTGCATGCCGTCAGTGCCGAGACCACCCACAGCGATGCGATCGTCAGCCAGGCGATCGAGGCGATGAGCGGCATCGAGAAATCGTCTTCGGAGATATCAAAGATCATTGGCGTCATCGACGAGATCGCCTTCCAGACCAACCTCCTGGCTTTGAATGCCGGCGTCGAGGCTGCCCGGGCCGGCGAATCCGGCAAGGGTTTTGCCGTCGTCGCCCAGGAAGTGCGCGAACTTGCCCAGCGCTCCGCCGCCGCGGCAAAGGAGATCAAGGACCAGATCGCCCGCTCCTCCAGCCAGGTCGAACACGGCGTCCGTCTGGTCGGCGAGGCAGGCGAGGCGCTGAAGCGCATCTCCGACCAGATCAAGGCTGCCAACGAGATCGTCGCCAAGATCGCCCACAGCGCCTCCGAGCAGGACACGACGCTGCGCTCGATCTCCTCGTCGGTGAACCAGCTCGACGCCGCCACCCAGCAGAACGCCGCCATGGCCGAAGAGACCACTGCATCGGCCGAGACGCTCGCCAGCGACACCGACGAATTGATCGATCTCATCCGCGGCTTCCGGGTCGGCAATGCCGGCGCTGCTCCCGTTGCACATCAGGGTCGCCGCGCGGCCTAACGCAATTCCAGGAAAAGCGTGAAGCGGTTTTCCGTCAGGATTGCGTAAAAACATAAGTGGCGCGGCGACAAACAGGATTTTCAGCACCAAATTCTTAGCGGCCGTCGGTTTTCCGGCGGCCGTGCCGTTTGGGGCTTATTGTGCCAGACGATCGACCAATTGCTCGATTTCCCGATCGGAGAACACGTCGACACCGGCCGCTTTCAGAGCCGCCGCCGTCACGCCATTGCCAGCCTGCCGGCGCCCGGAAAATGTGCCGTCATAGATGAACCCAGACCCGCAGGATGGGCTGCCGTCGATGAGCAGCGCAAAGCGGCAACCGGTCTGGCGTGCGAGCGCCACGGCATTTCCGGCCGCCTTCTGGAACTCTTCCGTCACATCGCCGCCCGTCAGCTCTATAACCCGAGCCGTGCCGGCCAGAACCTCTTCGCCGGTCGCTCCATCCGCGATCTCCGCCGGCGGCCGCGGCACCGGCATGCCCGCCGACATCTCCGGACAGATCGTCACCAGCCGCCCTTCGGCCCGCCATCTCTCGATCGCCGGGTGAAGCAACGGCTTCGCCCGCCCGTCATAACGGACGGCGTGCCCCACGAGGCAGGCGCTGACGAGAATCTTGTTTTGCATGGCTGCTTGAGTAACCGCATTGGGGCGGTGATGCTAGGGTTGGATCATCGATGTATGGTGACCGACCAAAACAAACCGCACAAGCAGAGTGCTTGGCATGGATGCTCGGGTCAAGGCAGGTCAAGGCCGAGCATGACGGAGAGATGGGCGGCACTGTTGGCAAGAAAGGACGTCTGCATCTTTCCCATGAAAAGCTGGCTGCGCTCTAGGAAACTGAATTCGAAGTCGCTGATCGTATTGCGTCTGCGGCGCCGCATTTGGCGCAGTGCTCACTCCCCACTCCGTCATCCTCGGGCTTGACCCGAGGATCCATGCGGCAAGCACAGCGTTCGCGTTAGCACTGGCGAGAGCACCCAGCTCAAAATCCGCTCACCCCGAAATCTTCGAGAAATCCGCCACCGTTCCCGTCGTCTCGCGGATCAACCGCAGCAGGGCAAGACGGTTGGCGCGGATCGCGGCGTCCTCGTCGTTGACGAGCACATCTTCGAAGAAGCGGTCGACCGGGCCGCGCAGCTTGGAAAGCGCCTCCATCGCCGAGCGGAAATCCTCCGCGGCAACGGCGTTCGCCGCATCCTTCGAGGCACTCGTTATGGCGGCGAACAGCTCCTTTTCGGCATCGAGCCTGAAGAGCGCCGGCGAAACGCCGTCGGCGATGACGGTGCCCTTCTTCTCCTCGGCGGCGAGCAGCTGCGTGGCGCGCTTGGTGCCGGCAAGCAGGTTCTCGCCGTCCTCCGAGGTGATGAAAGCTGTCAGCGCTTCGACGCGGCGCGCCACCATCAACAGGTCGTCGGCTTCAGGCGTCAGCACGGCATCGATCAGATCGTGCCGGGCGCCCTGATCGCGCAGATAGACTTTGAGACGATCATGAAAGAAGGAGAGCAGATCACCATCCTTGGTCGTCGCCAACAGCGGCAGGCGGATCCGTCGCTCGAGCAGAATGCGGACGACGCCGAGGGCTGCTCGCCGCAGGGCGAAGGGATCCTTCGAGCCCGTCGGCTTCTCGTCGATCGCCCAGAAGCCGGTCAGCGTGTCGAGTTTGTCGGCAAGCGCCAGCGTAACCGCCACCTTGTCCTCCGGCACGCGGTCCGAGGGGCCTTGCGGCTTGTAATGGTCCTCGATCGCCGCGGCGACGGAGGCGTTCTCGCCCTGCAGCACCGCATATTTGCGGCCCATCAAGCCCTGCAGTTCCGGAAACTCGCCGACGGCTTCGGTGCGCAGATCCGCCTTGGCGAGCACGGCGGCACGATCGACGAGGGTCTGGTCGGCGCCGGTGATCGCCGCCAGTTCCCTTGCCAGCGCCCGGATGCGGGCGACGCGGGCGCCCTGCGTGCCGAGCTTCGCATGAAAGGTCACGTCGAGCGCGTCGAGCTTGGCCATGCGCTGGTCGAGCGGCTTGCTCAGGTCGAGACCGAACTTTGCCGCAGATGCTTTCAGCGTTTCGAGATCGGGCATATCGCCTTGGTCGCGCTTCCAGAAATGCAGGGCATCCGAAAGCCGGGCGCGCACGACCTTGCCGTTGCCGTGAACGATTTCCTTGCCGCCGTCGCTCGCCTGGATGTTGGAGACGAGAACGAACCTGTTCGACAGCGTCTCTTCACCCTGCCTGCGGGTTACGAAACACTTCTGGTTGGTCTTGATCGTCAGGCGGATGATCTCCGAGGGAATGGAGAGATAATCCTCCTCGAAGGAACCCATCAGCACCTGCGGCCATTCGACGAGGCCGGAAACTTCCTCCAGCAGGCCTTCGTCTTCCACCAGTTCGAGCCCGTTGGCAAAAGCGATGTCGCGCGCGTCATGCAGGATGATGTCCTTGCGCCGCTCGGCGTCGAGGATGACTTTCGCCTTTTCCAGGCTCGCCACGTAATCGTCGAAACGCCGGACGGTGATTCCCTCGGGCGCGTGGAAGCGATGGCCGTAGGTGATGTTGGAGGCGGTAATGCCGTCGATCTCGAAGGGGATGACGACGGTTTCTTCATGCTCCGGGCCAAAGGTGCAGACGATCGACTGCAGCGGCCGCACCCAGCGCATTGCGCCGGGCTTGGAGGAAGCCTTGCCCCAGCGCATGGATTTCGGCCAGGGGAAATTGCGGATGATGCCGGGCATCACTTCGGCAACGATCTCTTCCGTCGCGCGGCCGGGTTTGGAAATCACCGCGACGTAGAAATCGCCCTTCTTCGGGTCGCTCACCACCTGGGCCTCGGAGACGGACGAAAGGCCGGCGCCGCGAAGAAAGCCCTCGATCGCCTTCTCGTTGGCGTCGGTCCGCGGCCCCTTGCGCTCCTCGCGCACATCGGCCGAGCGCGCCGTCAGGCCGTGAATGTCGAGCGCCAGCCGTCGTGGCGTCCAGTATTCGCGCGCGCCTTCATAGGACAGGCCGGCTTCGACGAGCGCATCGGTGACGAGCTTCTTCAGGTCGCCGGCAGCCTTGCGCTGCATGCGGGCCGGAATCTCTTCGGAGCGAAGTTCGAGAAGAAGGTTTGGCATGTCACTCTTTTCCTTGCGCCCGCGGGCAGGGCGATCCAAAAACGTTGCTTCTGCTATCAAAGAATGCCGCATCTGCACAACCGCAAAAACGGAAGAGAGCAATGGGGTAGTGGGCAACGGTTGGCGTTGTGCCGTGTAGCCCCAACCCGTCAACTTCCGCTGTGGAAACCCCAGTCGGGCATTGCCTTGCCGCTTTTCGCCGCTATGGTCCCGCAACTTTCGTCGACATAGGGAATCCCATGGCCGCAGACCTCCGTTTTCTCGCAGCCCGCATCTCCTCCGAAATCAATGCCCGGCCCGACCAGGCCAAGGCCGCCATCGAGCTGCTCGACGAGGGGGCCACCGTGCCCTTTATCGCCCGCTACCGCAAAGAAGTGACGGGCGGGCTCGATGACACGCAGCTGCGCGATCTCGCCGAGCGGCTGGTGTACCTGCGCGAGCTCGAGGCCCGGCGCGACACGATCGTCGAATCGATCACCGGCCAGGGCAAGATGACTGAGGAGCTGATGGCCAAGGTCGCGGGTGCCGCAACCAAGGCGGAGCTCGAGGATCTCTATCTGCCCTATAAGCCGAAGCGGCGTACCCGCGCCGAAATCGCCCGGGAACGCGGCCTCGGCCCGCTTGCCGAGGCGATCCTTGCCGATCGCGGGCGGGAGCCAGCGGTGCTCGCTGAAGGCTTCGTCACGGCTGATGTGCCCGACGTCAAGACGGCGCTCGAAGGCGCTCGCGACATCATTGCCGAAGCCATTGCCGAAAATGCCGACCTGCTCGGCAAGTTGCGCGCCCATATGCGCCAGGCTTCGCTGCTGAAAGCCAAGGTCGTCGACGGCAAGCAGGCGGCGGGCGAGAAGTTTTCCGACTATTTCGATCACTCGGAACGCTGGGCGACCGCGCCCGGCCACCGGGCGCTTGCCATGCTGCGCGGGTGGAACGAGGAGGTGCTGACGCTGACCATCGAGGCCGATGCCGAGACCGCCTCGCCGAATAAGCCGGTCGAACGGATGATCGCCGCTGCCTACGAGATCGGCACGAGTCGCCCCGGCGACCGCTGGCTGATGGAGGTCGCCAGCTGGACCTGGCGGGTGAAGCTTTCCATGTCGCTGTCGCTCGACCTGATGCGCGAGCTGCGCGAAAGGGCCGAAGAGGAAGCGATTCACGTCTTCGCCCGCAATCTCAAGGACCTGCTCCTGGCCGCACCCGCCGGCTCGCGCGCGACGATGGGCCTGGATCCCGGCATCCGCACCGGCGTCAAGGTCGCCGTCGTCGACGGCACCGGCAAGGTGGTGGCGACCTCGACCGTCTATCCCTTCCAGCCGCGCAACGACGTGCGCGGCGCCCATATCGAACTCGCCTCGCTGATCCGCAAGCACAATGTCGAGCTGATCTCGATCGGCAACGGCACCGGCAGCCGCGAAACGGAAAAGCTGGTGGCCGACATGCTGGCCGATCTGCCGGCCCCGAAGCCGACCAAGGTCATCGTCTCGGAAGCCGGCGCCTCGGTCTATTCCGCCTCAGCGACCGGCGCGGCGGAGTTTCCCGATCTCGACGTATCGCTGCGCGGCGCCGTCTCCATCGCCCGCCGCCTGCAGGATCCGCTCGCCGAGCTCGTAAAGATCGAGCCGAAATCGATCGGCGTCGGTCAGTATCAGCACGATGTCGATCAGCAGAAGCTGTCGCGTTCGCTCGATGCCGTGGTCGAAGACGCGGTGAACGCCGTCGGCGTCGATCTGAACACCGCCTCGGCGCCATTGCTTGCCCGTGTCTCCGGCCTCGGCCCGTCGATCGCCGAGGCCATTGTCCGCCACCGCGACAGCGAGGGCCGCTTCGAGACGCGGCGCGATCTGCTGAAGGTCGCACGCCTCGGCGGCCGCACCTTCGAACAATGCGCCGGCTTCCTGCGTATCCCGAACGGCAAGGAGCCGCTCGACGCCTCCTCGGTGCATCCCGAGGCCTACGGCGTCGCCAAGAAGATCGTCGCCGCCTGCGGCCGCGACCTGCGGACGCTGATGGGCGACAGCGCCGTCTTGAAATCGATCGATCCGCGTCAGTTCATCGACGAGAAATTCGGCCTGCCGACGGTGAAAGATATTATCGCCGAGCTGGAAAAGCCCGGTCGCGACCCGCGTCCCAGCTTCAAGACCGCGACCTTTGCAGAGGGCGTCCACGAGATTTCCGACCTGACGCCCGGCATGGTGCTCGAAGGCACGGTCACCAATGTCGCGGCGTTCGGCGCCTTCGTCGATATCGGCGTGCACCAGGATGGCCTGGTGCACGTGTCGCAGCTCGCCGATCGCTTCGTCAAGGACCCGCATGAGGTGGTCAAGGCGGGCGATGTCGTGAAGGTGCGGGTGGTGGAAGTCGATGCCAAGCGCAAGCGCATCGGCCTTTCGATGCGCCGCGACGATGGTTCTTCTGCGTCTCAGCCGCGGGGTGATTCCCGCACAAGTCAGGGCGCCCGGCCGCAGAACGAGCGCCGGCCTGCAGCTCAGAAAGCCGAGAGCCAGGGTGCTTTCGGCGCTGCACTCGCGGAAGCCATGAAGCGAAAATAAGGATTTAGCCAGGATTCTGGCAAAAATGCCACAGTTTGGCAGCGTTCTGCGCTGACTGCTAAATCCGGCGCTTGTAAGGCGAGTGAGAGCTATTAAGTTGATGTGACCATCCTGTCACATTTGCGAGGCGTCCATGGCGTCGGCTTTCTTATCGATCGTCCAGCAAATCATCCGCAAGGGTTCGTTGAAGCTTACCCTTGCCAACGGCGAGACCCACGTGATCGGCGACGGCACCGGCGACATGGTGGTCGCCCGGCTTGCCGATCAGGAGGCCGAGGACGCCATCCGCCGCGATCCGACGATGAAGCTCGGCGAGATGTACATGCAGGGCCGGTTCATACTCGAACAGGGCAACATCTATGATTTCCTGTCGCTGGTGAAGCAGAACACCACCAATGAGATCTTCGATTTCAAGATGGCTGCACTGCTCGTCGGCCGCATTGCCTGGCAGCAATTGAAGAGCCGCGTGCCGGTCAATCGCAACAAACGCAACGTCGCCCACCATTACGATCTCTCGGCCAAGCTCTTCGATCTATTTCTGGATGAGGACTGGCAATATTCCTGTGCCTATTTCAACCCGCCTGGCATCGGTCTGGATGAGGCCCAGCTCGCCAAGAAACGCCATATCGCCGCCAAGCTCCTGCTTGCCCCCAACCAGCGCATCCTGGAGATCGGCTCCGGCTGGGGCGGCATGGGCATGTACCTGACGGAAGCGACTGAAGGCGCCGAGTTTACCGGCATTACGCTCAGTGAAGAACAGCTCAAGGTCTCCCGCTCACGCGCCGAGAAACGCGGTCTTTCCGAGCGGGTACGTTTCGAGCTGCAGGATTACCGCACCATGACGGGCAGGAAGTTCGACCGCATCGTCTCGGTCGGCATGTTCGAGCATGTCGGGATCGGCAACTACGGCAATTTCTTCCGCAAGGTCTCGGACCTGCTCGACCACAACGGCGTCATGGTGCTGCATTCGATCGGCCGTCCGAAGCCGAGTTTCGGCACCAATGCCTTCATCGAGAAATATATTTTTCCTGGCGGCTACATCCCTTCCGTCGGCGAGGTTTTGCCGCCGCTTGAAAAGGCCGGGCTGCTGGTCAAGGATGTCGAAATCCTGCCGATGCATTACGCCTATACGCTACGCCACTGGCGCGAGCGTTTCGTGGCGCGCAAGGCCGAGGCGGTGGCCCTTTACGACGAACAGTTCTTCCGGATGTGGGAATTCTATCTCGCCGGCTCGGAAATGGGCTTCCGCTGGGATGAGCTGTTCATCCTGCAGATCCAGATCGCCAAGAACCAGTTCGCCGTTCCCGACAACCGCAACTACATCGCGGAGAATGAAGCCAAGCTGAAGGAATTCGAGGCGCGGCGGGCGCCGCTGGAAAAGGTGACGTTCTGAACCGCCGCGGCGTTTGGAATGAAAGGGAATGCGGATGAGCAGTGCGTTTCCCGAAATATATCTGGTTCGACACGGTGAAACCGAATGGAGCCTGTCCGGGCGCCATACCGGGCGCAGCGATATTCCCTTGACGGCGAATGGTGAAGCCGCCGCTCGAAAACTTGCCGAGCGGCTGGCCGGCCTTTCCTTTTCCGCCGTCTGGTCGAGCCCGTCGGCGCGAGCCCGCAACACCTGCGCTCTCGCCGGCTTCGGAGCGGGCGCTCTGATCCGCGACGATCTCGCCGAATGGGATTATGGCGCCTATGAAGGCGTCACGACAAAGGCGATCCTGGCGGAACGTCCCGGCTGGCAGCTCTTTCGCGACGGCTGCCCGAACGGCGAAACGGCTGCCGATGTCGGTGCCCGCGCCGATGCCGTCATCCATGCGCTTCGCCAAGCGGCAGCGCCCATCCTGATCTTCTCCAGCTCGCATTTCCTGCGCGTGCTGGCCGCCCGCTGGCTCGGCCTGCCACCGCAAGGTGGCGCGCATTTCGTGCTCGATACCGCCAGCATCAGCGTGCTCGGCTATGAGCACGACCTGACCGAGCCGGTCATCCGCCGCTGGAACCAGAGATAGGGCAAATTCCATAGCTGGCGTCGGCCCGTGCGGCCCCTTCATCCGACCCTTCGGTCCACCTTCTCCGCGCTGGGGAGAAGGGGACGTCTCGCGAGATCTCAATCCCCTCTTCTCCCAAGCGGAAGAAGGTGCCCGTAGGGCGGATGAGGGGGCCGCACGGCATGAGTTTCATGAGTTTCACTGTGGTTAACATTGGGGTAACGACATCAGGATAAGTCTAGCGGCCGCCGCTCTCCGCGGCTTTGTTTTTGCGTTTCCTGGAGTGCAGACGTGTCTCATCGATCAGTCGTATCGATTTCTTTTCTTATTGCTTTTTCATCCGTTGGTTCGGCCACCGCGCAGGAAAGCGGCCAGCATTTCTGGTCCGGAGACTGGTATCTGAGCGTTGGTGTCGCCGGCTTTTCAGCGCCGAAATTCGAGGGTTCACGGCGTTATGAATTCCGGTTCAGCCCGCTGATTTCGGCCGGCCGGCAGGGCTCGGCTCCACGCTTTTCCTCGCGCAACGACAATCCGTCCTTGGCCCTCATGGATAATGGCACCTTCCGAGCCGGCATCGTCGGCAAATTCGTGCCTTCGCGCGATGAGGGCGACGGTCACGAGCTGAAGGGCATGAAGAAGGTCAAATGGGGAGCGGAAGCCGGTGGCTTCGTCGAAGTTTATCCGACCGATTTCCTGCGCGCCCGCGCCGAAGTTCGCCAGGGCATCCGCTCGCATGACGGCGTCGTTGCCGATCTCGCCGTTGATGCCTTCACCGATATCGCCCCCAACCTGCAACTGTCAGGCGGTCCGCGCGCGACATTCGCCACCAGCGGCTATTATGATGCCTATTACGGCGTCAACGCCAAACAGGCGGCGGCGAGCGGGCTTGATCAATACAAGCCGTCGTCGGGCATCCAGTCCTATGGCGCCGGTGCGGCTCTGACATGGAAGGCGACGGAAAACCTGTCGGCCAGTTCTTTCCTCGAATACAAACGACTGGCGGGTCCGGCGGCCGACAGCAGTCTCGTGCGGCAGCGCGGCTCGAAGAACCAGGTGCTCATCGGTGTCTCGGCGACCTACAGGTTCAATTTCTCTCTGCAGTGATCAAATCATGTCGCCCGGAAGTGTGCCGCGGTTCCGGGCGTCATGCATCACAAAGAGCCAAAGCGCATCACAGGAATCAGATTTGATGCGACACGCTTCTGGCGCCGTCGCGATCGCTTCTTGACCGGATCGCCAGCCCGCCGCTAGATGGATGGCATGCAAGATACCGGCGAGTTCAACGATCGTGTCTCCGACGCACCTTCCGATAACTGGGTTTACCGGACCCTGCCGCCATGGCTCTGGCCTTATGCGCAGCTTGCACGCTGGGATCGCCCGATCGGCTGGGAGCTCTTGATGTGGCCGTGCTTCTGGTCGGCCACGCTCGCCTCCAACGCGGCGATCGGCCAAGGGCTCTATTCCGGCAGCCTGCTGGTGTCCCACCTTTTCCTCTATTTTATCGGTGCCGTCGCCATGCGCGGCGCCGGCTGCACCTATAACGATCTCGTCGATCACGAGATCGACATGGAAGTGGCGCGCACCCGTTCGCGTCCGCTGCCCTCCGGCCGCGTCACCCGCGGCCGCGCGAAGATCTTCATCGGCATTCAGGCGCTGGTCGGCCTCTTCGTGCTCTTGCAGTTCAACTGGTTCACCGTCTTTCTCGGCCTGCTTTCGCTCGGCATCGTGGCACTTTATCCCTATGCCAAGCGCTTCACCGACTGGCCGCAATTTTATCTCGGCCTTGCCTTTTCCTGGGGCGCGCTGATGGGCTGGGCCGGCATTCTGGGCGGCCTCTCCTTTGCCGCCATCCTGCTTTATGCCGCCTCCGTCGCCTGGACGATCGGTTACGACACCATCTATGCACATCAGGACAAGGAGGATGACGAACTGATCGGTGTCCGCTCCACCGCGCGCCTCTTCGGCGATAAGACGAGGCAATGGCTGATCGGCCTTTATGGGCTGACGCTGGTGCTGATGTTTGCGGCCTTCGCGCTCGCCGGCGCCAATCTCATCGCCTTTCTGGCCTTGTTCGGCGCGGCCGCCATGTTCGCCTGGCAGATCATCCGCCTTGATATCAACGATCCCGCCCAATGCCTGGCGCTCTTCAAGTCGAACAACCGCGTCGGCCTGACCATCTTCGCCGGGCTGTTCTTTTCGCTTCTCTTTGCCATTCCCTGAATGGAATGGTTCGTGAAACGATAAACCCGGCGCGAGGGCCGGGTTTCGCTTCTTCCAGATCTTCCTGCCGAGATGGCACAGTCGCGATTTCGGTCAGTTGCGGGCGATGATTTCCTTGCCTTCGATCTTCATGGCGACGCCCAGCTGCCCGGTGGTGCGACGCACGAGGAAGCGCGGACGGCGATTGGCGAAGTAGGAATGACGGCGACGCGGCTTGAGGTCACTGGTGCGCAGCGCCCCGATATGGTCTTCGAGCGGCCGGGCGACGCCATCTGCCTCGACCATCAGCATCGGAATGCGGAAGGCCTCCGACCAGCTGCGCCAGTCGGCGGCGATGTCGCTGAGATCATGGGCAACGAGCAGCGGAATGCAGAGCTCGGGGTCGGCGTGGTGAAGTTCGAGCGTGACGGTTACCTCGCCGTCGCCATGGTCGATGGCGCGGGCGGCGACACCCTTGAAGACGCGCCTCGGCAGGGCAATCGAGAGCGGCAGACCGCTGGAGGGAAGGACTTTCCGCAGCACTGCGCCGCGTTCGTCTATCGTGATGCTGACATCATCCGAACAATCATGGATGGCGTAGCTGATTTGCTGCGGGAAGCGGGACGGATCGAGACGCAGCGTCGTGCCAGCCCAAGCGGGCTTCAAAACGGGATTGTTCATTTCATTCTACCCTTGTCTTACCTGAGAGCCGGTTTGCGGTCTTCTCCTCGGGACTTTTCGTCCTCTATGTCCGACAATAGGCGGGCGCCCTTCCGTACTGCTTAAAAATTGCGGTTAAGAAAACTTTGCCTCCCCTGATGGTTATCAAAACCGAATCCGGCAGGGTTTCCGGAAGGTGAACGGTGTGCTGACCTGAAATGGCGCAGTCGAAAGGTAAGTCTCGGGTAAGCTTTGCGTGGCAAAATGGACGCACCAGCAGTTCGTCGTTCTTTTAGAGATTTTGCCGAAAAGGGCGCTTTTCATGATCACGGCCTCCCTCGCTTACACGATCCTGTCGAAGGACATGACGTCGAGCTTGAACAAGGTCGCCTCGCAGGCGACGGTCAAGAAGGATGCCCAGTATTACGCGGACAATATCAACAAGGTCAAAGACGTCGACGACTTTCTCGGCGATTACAAGCTCTACAGCTACGCCATGAAGGCCTATGGTCTCGAGGACATGACCTATGCCAAGGCCTTCATGAAGAAGGTGCTCGAAAGCGATCTCACGGACCCGAACAGCTACGCCAACAAGCTCTCCGATACGCGCTACCGCGAGTTCGCGGCCGCCTTCAACTTCAATGCGCCCGAGAAGGACGTTCAGACCGACGCGCAGGAAGACGAGCTCATCGGCCTCTACAAGCAGTCCTTCGTCGATGCCGACAAGGCGGCGGCCACAGAGAGCACCTATTACAGCAACAATATCGACAGCGTGCAGACCGTCGACGACCTGGTCAACAACACCCGGCTGCGCACCTATGTGCTGAAGGCCTTCAAGATCGATCCCACCTATGCCTCGAAGGATTTCCTGCGGCAGGTGCTGACGAGCGATCTCAGCGACCCGACAAGCGTCGTGAACGCGCAGGGCGGCGACAAGTACAAGGCGCTTGCCGCCCAATTCAGCTTCAATGCCGACGGTACGGTCAACGGCAGCGCCCAGACCGCGACGCAGAAGGCGTCGATCATCGAGACCTATACGCTGAATAACCAGTCCGTCATCATCGACAATTCCGTCGGTTCCGATGTCGTCTATGTCAGCAAGACGGCGGCCGAATACAACCAGGCCTATTACACTGCCAAGATCGGCACGATCACCAATGTCGACGATCTCGTCGCCGACAGTCGTCTGACGTCCTATATCAAGACCGCCTACAGCATGGGCGCCGATTTCACCGCGCCGGCGCTGCGCATGGTGTTGACCGACCCCGGCTACGCCCAGCTGATGGGCTTCACCAATGTCTATAGCGCCTTCAATTTCAAGGCCGACGGCACGACATCGACAACGGCGCGTGCACAGACGATCGCCCAGTCGAACAAGCTGAAGGACGCGGCGGCAAGCACCGCCAATTATTATAGCGTGACCTCGCGGTCGAGCAGCATCACCAATGTCGACGACCTGCTCGCCGACAGCGTTCTGGCACGCTACATCAAGGATGCTTACGGCCTCGGCAGCAGTTTCAGCAATGCCGAGCTGAAGAGCATTCTGACGGACTCGACCTATGCCGCCGCCCAGGGGCATGCCGATCTCAATGCCGACTTCAACTTCCAGGCTGACGGCTCGATCAACGGGTCGGTGATTCAGACCGACGCGCAGCGCAAGTCGACCACCGACAAATCGGCGGCGAACGCAACGCACTTCAACAGCATGATCGGCAATGTCACCAATGTCGACGACATCATGTCCGATCCCGTCGCCGTCAGCTATCTCAGAACCAGCATGCAGATCGCCGACAGCGTCTCCGACGCAACGCTGAGGAGCTTCCTCGTCGATCCCTCGGCGGCCAGCGCCCAGGGCTACAGCGACGTCCACGATCTGTTCAATTTCAAAACGGACGGCTCGGTTGCGACCCTCTATGCCACCCAGAGCGCGGCGCAAAGCGCCAGCACGGCAAGCAAGGCCGACGATGCCGCCGTCTATTACCAGGCAACCATCGCCGGCATCTCGAATGTCGACCAGCTGCTGGCCGACCGGCGGCTGAATAATTTCATCCGCAACGCTTACGGCATCCCCTCGACCGTCAGCGATGTCGATCTGCGCGCTATCCTGACCGATCAGAGCGGCACCGGCACCTATGCCGACGTCGCTGCCGCCTTCAACTTCAAGGCGGACGGTTCGCTCGAAGACGGCATGGCGGCACAGACGTCCGCCCAGATCACCAACACGAAAATTGCCGCCACGGCGCGCACGGACGACTATTCCGCCCGGATGGCGACGATCTCCAATGTCGATGATCTCATCGCCGATCCTGCAATCACCAACTTCCTGAAGAGCACCTACAATCTGCCGTTCGATATCACGGACGCCGATCTCAGGAGCATCCTGACTGATGCGACCGCCGCCGCCGCGGCCGGCTATTCCGACCTCAATGCCGATTTCAATTTTGCCGCCGACGGATCGCTTCCCGTCGTCAGCTCGATCCAGACCGCAGATCAGGCGCAGACCACCAACGACAACTACATGGCGCGCTATGACGACGAGCGCGACGAGGCGATCGAAGAAGTTGCCGACAATTACAAGAGCATGATGGCAGACAGCAGCAGCCTCTTGAACTTTTCCGACGTCAAGACCGTCAATGATTTCCTGCGCACCAATCGAACGGCCGATTTCACCAGGAGCAACGACAACCTGCCGGATCTCTATCATGTCGCGCTGCAGGCCTTCGGCTTGACCGATCAGGACGTGCCGCGCTCGATGATGCGCAAGATCCTGACGAGCGATGCCTACGATCCGGACGGCTATATCGCCTCGCTCAAGGACGAGCGAATTACCAATCTCGCCCGCGCCTTCAATTTCGGGCCCGACGGCAAGGCGGCCGCACCCCTCCAGGCGCTGCCCGACGCGACCATGGCCAAATACGCCACCGACTACAAGGCGCATGTGACCATGCTGCTGAAGGCCGGGCCGGTAAAGGACAAGGCATCGAAGGACGCAACCGCCGAGGTGGATTATTTCGCCAAGGGTATGGCGAAAGTGCAGTCGCTCGACGATTTCCTCGCTGACAGCCGCCTGACCGATCTGGTGTTGAAGGCGAACAACCTCGACCCGAAGGATTACGACAAGGCGACGCTGAAGAAGATCTTCACTTCCGATCCCGACGACAAGAAGAGCTACCTCAACACCAAGGCCGATGCGCGCTTCAAGGATATCGTCGCTGCCTTCAACTTCGACAAGGCCGGCAATCTGACCCGTGCCAAGATCGGCGCCATTCAGAACAAGGCGGCCGAGGACAATACCCAGGAGCTCTACCTGCAGCAGACGCTGGAAACCCAGCAAGGCGAAACCAACGACGGCGTCCGCCTGGCGCTCTATTTCAGCCGCAAAGCCTCCAGCATCACCTCAATCTATTCGCTCCTTGGCGACAAGGCGCTTTATCAGGTCATCACCACGGCTTACAGCCTGCCGTCACAGATATCGGGCATGGACGTCGCCAAACAGGCCGATCTCATCAAGCGTTTCGTCAAGCTCGAGGATCTTCAGGATCCGAAGAAGGTCGACAAGCTGCTGCGGCGCTTCACCGCGATGTACGACGTCCAGAACAGCACCCAGCAGTCGCCGGCCCTGCAGATCCTGACCGGCGGCGGCACGCAGCAGGCGTAAGGTGGTTCGAGCAACGGGAAATTGCTCCGAGTTTCCCACGATCAGCAGGCTCAGGCCAAGACCGGCCATTCGTGTGGACGGCTGCCCCTCACCCTAACCCTCTCCCCGTAAACGGGGCGAGAGGACGTGCCCTGCGATGAGGTTGGCGGGAGACGGAGAGGCCGCGGCATATCCCCTTCGCCCCGCGTGCGGGGAGGACATGCCGGCAGGCGGATGAGGGGGGGCAAACCTCATAGCTCGAGACTGACGACCTTCCCGGGGTTCATAATATTGGCCGGATCGAAAGCCCGTTTGATGCGGCGCATCAGCTCGATTTCGATCGCCGGGCGGATCGCCGCCAGTTCGTCGCGCTTCAGCTGACCGATGCCGTGTTCGGCCGAGATCGAGCCGCCATGGGCGAGCACCAGCCCATGGACGATATGGTTCATTTCGCGCCAGCGGGCAATGAAGGCCGCTTTGTCGGCCCCGAGCGGCTGGGAAATATTGTAATGGATATTGCCGTCGCCCATGTGGCCGAAGGCGCAGATGCGGGCGCCTGGCATGGCCGCCATGACGGCGTTCTCCGCTTCGGCCATGAAATGCGGGATCTTCGACACCGGCACGGACACGTCGTGCTTGATCGAGCCGCCTTCCGGCTTCTGCGCATCCGACATGCTCTCGCGCATGTGCCAGATCGCCTTCTGCTGGGCGACGGATGCAGCGATAGCGGCATCCTGCACCAGCCCGGCCTCGAAGCCCTGCTCCAGCACGCCATTCATCATCCGCTCCGCCGTCTCGGCCGAGTCCGAGGTCGAGATGTCAATCAGCACGTACCAGGGGTAAGCTGCTTCCAGCGGGTCGCGCACGCCGTCGATATGGCGCGTGGTGATCTCGACGCCGAACCGCGGCATCAGTTCGAAACCGGTGAGCGAGGTGCCGCAGAGGCTGGCCGCAAGGTTGAAGAGGGCAAGTGCATCCTCGATAGAATTGAGGCCGGCAAACGCCACCTGATGGCCGAGCGGCTGAGGAAAGAGCTTCAGCACCGCGCCGGTGATGATGCCGAGCGTTCCTTCGGAGCCGATGAAGAGATCGCGCAGATCGTAACCGGTATTGTCCTTCTTCAGGCGGCGCAAACCATCCCAGATCTCGCCGGTCGGCAGCACCACTTCGAGGCCGAGGCAGAGCTGGCGCATGTTGCCGTAGGCAAGCACGGCCGTGCCGCCGGCATTGGTGGAGAGATTGCCGCCGATGCGGCAGGAGCCTTCCGAGCCGAGCGACAGCGGAAAGAGCCGCCCGTGCGCCTCGGCCGCTTTCTGCACATCGGCAAGGATCGCGCCGCCATCGGCGACCAGCACATTCGCCACCGGATCGACGTCGCGGATCCTCGTCATGCGTTCGAGCGACAGGATGATGTCGGCCCCGCCCGTACGTGGCGTCTGGCCGCCGACGAGGCCGGTATTGCCGGTCTGCGGCACGATGGCCGTTTTGGTCTCGGTCGCGAGCTTCATGATGTCGGAGACTTCCTCGACTGAACCGGGCTTCAGCAGGAGAGGGGAGGAGCCATGATAGAGCCCGCGGTTTTCTATCAGATGCGGCGCCAGATCGGCCTCGCCGCGAAGGGCGTATTTCTCGCCGACGATCGCGGCGAAGCGGTCGAGAAGATCGGTGGAAATGCCGGGGCTGCTCATTAGGTCGATCCTCTGTCGCTTCTATCAGGTCAATCAGTCGCGCGGGGCGCGGCGGCCCTTTGCAGGCGGTCGTTGATGGCTTCGCCGAGCCCGTCGTCCGGAATGGGCGAGAAGGCGATGCTCGACACGCCGCTGGCATCGGCCCGCTTCATATAGTCGAAAAGATTGGCCGCCGCTTCCGCCAGGTCGCCGCGCGGGCTGAGATCGAGGACGATGCGTGCCGCGCGCGCGCCTTCGACCGCGGCACCGCCGAAGGCGATCAGCGCTTCGCCGGGTTCCACCTTGGTCGCATTGAGGCGGACGCTGGCGCCCGGCGCATAATGCGAGGCGAGCATGCCCGGCGCCTCGATTGCCGCCGACGCCTTTTTCGCCCGCAGCAGCGGCTGGCCCGATACGCGCTCGATCTCGCGCGCCGCCAGCCCGCCGGGCCGAAGCAGCCGCAGCCGGCCGCCCTCCGCCTTGACGATGGTCGATTCGACGCCGACGGCGCTTGGGCCCGCATCGAGGATCAATGGGATTCTCGCCCCGAGATCGGCTTCGACATGGGCCGCACTGGTCGCGCTGATCGCGCCTGACGTATTGGCGCTCGGCGCTGCCAGCGGCCGTCCGAAGGCGCCGATCAGGGCGCTGGCGAAGCCCTTGGGCACGCGCACGCCGACGCTGTCGAGACCGGCGGTCGCCAGCGCATGGATCGGGCTTGCGGGCCTCAGCGGCAGCACGAGCGTCAGCGGGCCGGGCCAGAAGGCTTCGGCGAGCGCCCGCGACACGGGGTCGAACTCGGCATGTTGTTCGGCCATATCGAGATCGGCCATATGGCAGATCAGCGGGTTGAAGCGCGGCCGTCCCTTGCTCTCGTAGATGCGGGTGATGGCTGCCGGATTGGTGGCGTCGGCCGCAAGGCCGTAGACGGTCTCCGTCGGCATGGCGATGGCAAAGCCGTCGGAAAGAGCGGCACAGGCCGCTTCGAGCGCCGCCTGCCTGTCTGCCATGATGTCGATGATGCGTGCCATATGCTGCCCGTGTCCGTCTCCGGCAGTCATTAGGCTTTCCGTCGCCGGCGATCAATCGTCTTGTTCGCTCACATTTGCCGGATGATTTCGCGCAGCTGTTCGTTGCGGGCGCCGAGTAGCAGGATGTTGCGGATCGCTGCCTGCGGATCGTGGGTGCGAAAGAGCAGTCCGTTGCCGCGCACAGAGCGGTCGATCGTCATCTTTTCCGACGATTCCTCGCCCGGCTTGATCGCGACGGCAAAATACATCCGCGAATAGCCGACGTCGATTCGTTCGAAAAAGTTGTCGTTGTCGCCGATTTCGGAATAGAAATTGGCGATGTAGAAAGCCCAGCTCACCTCCTCGTAGCGGGCGAATTTGGTGCGCGCTGCGGTGACGTGGCAATAGCCGAGATGCGGGCTGTCCTCCAGCGTCCGGTGGAAGATAATCTTCGGAAACTGGATCGAGTGATGGAAGCCGTTGATGTGCTGATGCGTCTTCTCGCCGGCCGCCTGCAGCTTGCGGCCGGTCTTTGCGGCGACCTCGTCATGGGTGAGGTAGCGCCTTTCTTCGGCCAGCCAGTGGCGCCGGTCGCGGGGGATGCGGCCGGTGCGCAGGAATTCGGAATGGGCGGCGACCAGTGGCCGCTCCTGCGGCCGGATTACTTCTTTCGCGTCGAAATAGCGGAGTCTGGCCATGGTCTACATGCTTTGTCGGTCTGAGGTCGAAAGCAGGATAAGAGCGTATGCTTAACGCAGCATTAAGATGCGGCCGTCGCATCGGCCGGAAGCCGGCAATGTCGTAAATACGACAATCGCCGATACCGGAGAGCCGCCTTCTTTGCCGATCCGGTCTTTACGCAATGTCGCAATTGACGATAATTGCCTGCAGAGTCGGACATCGGGTCGACCGGGAGGGGCTGTTTTGAAGCCTCCGCGCTTGCTGTCGTCAATTTCGAAGCCGATGTCGCATTACAACCAAGCGGCGGGAATGCCAGGTGATTAAATGGCGCCATGAACAATTCTCCCGCAGGAGAAGGTTAGCAGGCGCGCTTCCATAGCCTTCCGCTGAAGGCGGCAGCCGGTGCACGAGGACATGAAGATGGATATTCGCAGCAACGTTTTACGTCAGCTCAAGAACCGCCGCGAGGGCTTCAGCCTCGAACAGCCGTTCTACACCGACGAGGATTATTTCAAACTCGACATGGAGATGATCTACTATCGCGACTGGCTGTTCATGGGCCATGATTGCGAGTTGCCGAAGCCGGGCGCCTATTTCACCGTCCAGATCGGCACCTATCCGGTCGTCATAGTCCGCGGCCGTGACAATGTCATCCGCGCCTTCCACAACAGCTGTCGTCATCGCGGCTCGCGCGTCTGCACCAAGGAGCACGGCTCTTCCGTGCGTCTCGTCTGCCCCTATCATCAGTGGACTTACGATCTCGACGGCAAACTTGCCTTTGCCCGTCACATGGGCGACGATTTCGACAAAACCGGCTTCAACCTGAAGCCCGTCCACTGCGAGAGCGTCGCAGGCTATATTTTCATCTGCCTTGCCGACGTCGCCCCGGATTTCAAGCCGGTGCGCGACACGATCGAGCCCTATATGGCGCCGCACCGGATCGGCGAGACCAAGGTTGCTTTCCAGAGCACGATCATCGAGAAGGGCAACTGGAAGCTCGTCTGGGAAAACAACCGCGAGTGCTACCACTGCGCCGCCAATCACCCGGAACTCTGCCGCACCTATCCGGAAGCCCCGAGCGTCACCGGCACAGACGGCGGCGCCGACGATCCGGAGATTGCAGGCCATTGGGCGCGCTGCGAGGCCGCCGGCCTGCCGAGCAAGTTCCAGATCTCGCCGGATGGTCAGTTCCGCACCGCCCGCATGCCGCTGATCGAGGATGCCGAAAGCTACACCATGTCGGGCAAGCCGGCCGTGCAGCGCCGGATCTCCGACGACATCTCGATCAATCGTATCGGCACGATGCTGCTCTTCCACTATCCGACGACGTGGAACCATCTGCTCGGCGACCACGCTATCTCCTTCCGAGTGCTGCCGCTCAGCGCCAACGAGACGGCGGTGACGACCAAGTGGCTCGTCCACAAGGACGCCGTGGAAGGCGTCGATTATAATCTCGAGGAACTGACGCACGTCTGGACCGAGACCAACGACCAGGACCGCCGGATCGTCGAAGAGAATGCCTTCGGCATCCACTCGCCCGCCTATGAGCCCGGCCCCTATTCGGCCGTGCACGAGGGCGGCGTCATGCAGTTCCTCGAATGGTATTCGAACTTCATGGTGAACCGCCTGCAGGGTGAAACGGCGAAAATCTCCGCCGTCGCCTGAGCGCGCCGGTTGACCCCGCTTATCCAAAAGCGGCCCGTTCCGGCCGCTTCTGGAACCATTTTCTCCCGAAAGCGTTGCAAGACCAAGCGGTTATCGCTGCTGAATGGAGAGAAAGAAATGATCGGCCTGAGAAACAAAATTGCGACCGCGGTATTGGCCGCCGCCGTCGTGCTGACGGGCTTCGTGCCGTCGCAAGCAATACAGATGCCGGCCGCGCCGCAGGTTGAAAAAAACTCGGCTGTCGAGAACGTCCAATACTACCGCGATTATTATCGGCCTTACCGCCGCGACTACTACCGGCCCGGCTATCGCCCCGGCGCCTACTACCGCCCCGGCTGGTATGGCGGCTATCGCGGCTATTCCTACTACCGCCCCGGCTATCGCCGCTATAACGGCTACTGGTATCCGCTCGCCGCCTTCGGCGCCGGCGCGGTCATTGCTGCTCCGCGCTACGCCGCGCCCGCGCCGCGCATGGGTTCGGCTCATGTCGCCTGGTGCGCGAACCGCTACCGGTCCTACCGCGCCTACGACAACACCTTCCAGCCTTATAACGGGCCGCGTCAGCAGTGCTATTCGCCTTATTGATAGGTCCCGAATGGCTGCCCGTCACCCTTCCCCTTTCCCGCAAACGGAAGAGGGGAAGGGCCAAACATGTGGAGCGAAGCGGAGGGCCGTGGCACGAAGCAACGGCGCAACAACTCAGTGAACGACGGTGATCACCGGAATGCCTGCTTCCTTGGCGGCACGGATAAGCGCGTACCGTGCGTCCTCAGCAGGAAGGTCCCCGTGGATCGCATCCCGGCAAGCCTTCACTGCTGTAAGATATTCTTCCCCGTCGTCGAACGGCCAGCAAGCCGTCAGCATCTGGGCCGCCTCCCAAAGGCTCGCGACAAGCTTGTATTTTTCCGGCCCGTTCACAACGAGCATCAGCGGGCTGAATTCTCCAGGTGTGTGCCACTTCATGACATTAGACCTCCCCACGGTGAACATATTAGTAACCGTGCAAGAACCGTTCCGCGCGAGGTGGTGGCATGAAGCAGCTGATCACGCGGGCACCGATCTCCGGGATTGCCCGCCATCGCCGTGGTCATAATCAGATGGACGAAGCGTCGCAATGCTGAGAGCGGCCGCGTCCCGCATGATGCGATAGCTGCAACGCCGCGCCATCCGCTGCGTCGGCGGCGAATTGGCAAGAACGTTAACCCACCCTCCGTCATCCTCGGCCTTGAGCCGCCTTGAGCCGAGGATCCATGCCCGGTGCTGGTGGAGGAGGCCTACGTGGATCCTCGAGTCAAGCCAGGTCAAGCCCTGGGATGCCGGAGCGTTGTGCGAGCTCTGTGGCAAGTACCGCGACGTTTGACGGAATAGGAGCGAGCTCGCACTCCGAGAGTCACGCCGAACCTTTCACCCTCAAAGAATATCCACCCGCCGCAGCAGCCACCAGGCGAAGACGATCGAGGCGATGATCAGGATGACGGCGTATTCCGTGCCGTAATCGCCGACGGCGAAGGGCAGGTTGGCGGTGTTCATGCCGAAGAAACCCGTCACCAGCGTCGGCGGCAGCAGGAAGGCGGTCATGATCGACAGAAGATAGAGGTGGCGGTTGGTCTCTGAGGATTGTTTCGAATCGATTTCTTCATGCAGCAGGCGGGCCCGGTCCTGCAGGGCATAGACATCGTGGTCGACGGTTTCCAGCCGGCTCGTCAGCCGCCGGGCCACATCGTCGAAGCCGAAGGGCATTTCGTCCTCGTCGGCTGCCCCGGCGCGGCGCATCAACGCCAGCACGGTGCGCAGATGCCGGTGCAGCCGCACCACGGTTCGCCGGACCGGCGCCAGCCGCCGGCGCTCGTCGCGCGGCGCATTATCGTAGACGATATCCTCGATCTGGTTGAGTTCCTCGGTGAGTTCGATGACGATCGCGATCAGCGTGCGCTGGAATTCGATCACCAGCAGTTCGAAGAGATCGACCGGTCGCGAGAATTTGCCTGGATTCTTCTCGATCAACGTGCGCGCGCGCTCGACGCTGCGCAGCGGCTGCAGCCTTGTGGTGATGATGAAGCGATCCGACATGGCGAAATGCAGCCAGCCGAGATTGTTGGTGTCCTGGTCGAAATCGCGCTGGCAATCGACGAGCGTGCCATAGAGCATCTGCTCGTCAACGGTCAGCGCCGCATGCGTGTCATGCGTCGTCAAGGCCGATCTCGCCTCCTCCGTCAGTCCGTCGAGCGTCTCGAGCAGGGCCGGCACACGGGCGTCGACGAGGTTGAGATGCAGCCAGTAGAAACAGTTCTCGGCGATCAGATCCGCCACCGTCGCGGTGTTGGTCAGCCGCACCGCCGTCTTTTCATCCGGCGAGAAACGATAGGCCCAGACGAAACCGGGTATGTTGACGGGCAATGTATCCATCGGTCGCCGATCCTTTGCGAGGGCGATATATTTGTCTTCAGTTCTCCATGCCGTCCATGGGCGCGGCTGTGCAAGAAGAAAGCGCCATGCGGTGGAATTATCGCATTGCGTCATATGAATCAAAATTGACGTTTACGTAAAAATCAACTAGCCCTTGCCGGGGAGGGCTTTGCATGAGGTGCAGGCACCCGACGGAGGAGAAAGCATGTACAAGGCGCCCGTTGAGGAAATCGCGTTCACATTGAAGCATGTAGCCGGCATGGGCGAGGCGATGTCGAACGGTCTTTTTGACGATCTCGGCGAGGATCTCGTCGACGCCATCCTGGCCGAGGCGGGACGTTTTGCCACAGAGGAGGTGGCGCCTCTCGCCGAGATCGGTGACCGCCAGGGCGCCCGCCTCGTCGATGGCGAGGTCCGGCTGCCGGATGGCTGGCGTGATCTCTACCGCAGCTGGATTGCCGGTGGCTGGAACGGCCTGACGGCGCCGGAGACTTTCGGCGGCCAGGCCTTGCCTGACATGCTGAATGTCGCGGCTCTCGAAATGTGGAATTCCGGATCCATGGCTTTTGCGCTCGCTCCGACGCTGACCATGGGTGCCATCGAGGCGGTCAGCACCCATGGCAGCGCCGCACTCAAGGAGAAATATCTGGCAAAGATGGTGTCGGGCGAGTGGACAGGCACCATGAACCTGACCGAGCCGCATGCCGGATCCGATCTCGGTGTCCTGAAAGCCCGTGCCGAACGCAGGCCCGACGGCAGCTATCGCATATCGGGTCAGAAGATCTTCATCACCTGGGGCGAACACGACGCTGCCGACAACATCATCCATCTGGTGCTGGCGCGGCTGCCGGATGCACCGGCCGGCACGCGCGGCATCTCGCTCTTCCTGGTGCCGAAATTCCTGGTGAACGACGACGGCTCGCTTGGGCCCCGCAACGATCTCTTCTGCCACGCGCTGGAGCACAAGCTCGGCATCCATGGTTCACCGACTTGCACGATGATCTATGGCGACGGCCGGTTCGGCGACGAAAAGGGAGCGATCGGCTGGCTGGTCGGCGAGGAGAACAAGGGGCTCGCCTGCATGTTCACGATGATGAACAATGCGCGCCTCGCCGTCGGCATGCAGGGCGTGGCGATCGCCGAGGCCGCCACTCAGAAGGCTCTGGCCTATGCAAGCGAACGCACGCAGGGCAAGGCCCCGGGCTGGTCGGGCGCCGGCATGAGCCCGATCATAGAACATCCCGATGTCGCCCGCATGCTCCTGACCATGAAGGCGCTGACCCAGGGCTCGCGCGCCATCTCCTATGCCTGCGCCCACGCGATCGACATGTCCCGCCGGGCACCCGACGGCCGCCATTGGCAGGAGCGTGCCGCGCTTTTGACGCCGATCGCCAAGGCTTTTTCAACCGATGCCGGCGTCGAGGTCGCCTCGCTCGGCATCCAGGTGCACGGCGGCATGGGCTTCATCGAGGAGACAGGTGCGGCCCGTTATCTCCGCGATGCCCGCATCGCGCCGATCTACGAGGGCACCAACGGCATTCAGGCGATCGATCTCGTTACCCGCAAGCTACCGCTTTCAAGCGGCGATCAGGTAAAAGGCTTCATCGCCGAGTTGAAGGGGATCGCCGACGATGTCCGCCGCTCGAATTTCGATGGTTTCGGCGAGACGGCCGCGCGGCTCGATGCAGCCGTCGCCGACCTGGAGCAGGCCACCACCTGGCTTCTGAAGGCGCTGGCAGATGACAGGACCGCGGAAGCGCTCGCCGGCGCCACGCCCTATCAGCGCCTGTTCGGGCTGGTGCTCACCGGCTGTTATCTTGCCAAGGGTGGCCTGGCCGAGAGCGGCGACGGCAAAGCCGAGGGCCGCATCGCGCTCTGCCGCTTCGCCGCTGAAAACCTGCTTGCCGAGACCGCAGCCCTTCGCGACCGGATCGTCAACGGCGCGGCAAGCCTTGCCGCCGCCCGCATTCTGCTTGCCTGAGGAGATCCCCATGACCGATCACATCATCGTCGATCAGCCTTCCGCCCATCCGGGCGTCCAGCTCATCCGCTTCAACCGGCCGGAAAAGAAGAATGCTTTTACGCGGGCGATGTACCGCACCATGACCGATGCGCTGAATGCCGCCAATGCGGACGCGAATATCAGGGTGACGGTGTTCCTTGGCACCGAAGGCAGCTTTTCGGCCGGCAACGACATCGGCGATTTCCTGGCCGCCGCCATGGGCGGCGGCATGGGAGAGGAACTGATCGATTTTCTCTACGCGCTCGTCAGATCCGAAAAGCCACTGGTCTCCGGGATAGACGGTTTGGCGATCGGCATCGGCACGACCCTCAACCTGCATTGCGACCTGACGATCGCTTCCGACCGCAGCCAGTTCCGCACGCCCTTCGTCGATCTGGCACTGGTGCCGGAAGCGGCGTCGAGCTTGATTGCTCCGCGCATCATGGGCCACCAGCGGGCTTTTGCCATGCTCGCTGCCGGAGAGGCCTTCAGCGCCGAGGAGGCACGGGAGGCCGGGCTTGTCTGGAAGGTGACGACGCCGGAAGAGGTTGAACGACAGGCACTGGCCGCTGCCTCAAACCTTGCCGCCAAGCCGCCCGAGGCGCTGCGCATCTCCCGTGAGCTCGTCCGCGGTCCGCGGGAGGAAATTATCGCCCGTATCGATGAAGAGGCTCGCCATTTCGCAGCCCGACTGAAAAGTGCAGAGGCGCGGGCCGCTTTCGAAGCTTTTATGCGACGTTGAGCCCCTATAATTTCATGGTTTTTGCTGAGATTTTAAGCTCCTTTTAAGTATAAGCTAAATAACTAGAGCGCGACGGATCCCCTCGGCCGTCCGGGCGCATGATGTGCTTGACCCCCTTGTTCAAATTCATCCAACGGTGTCGCCGCCCATGTCGCGGCGTGCTTAACCGTTGCGCCCCCGAATCTATTTGATGGAGTGCATGGCATGACAAAGAAGACCAATTTGATGACGCGCATCCTGGTTGCAGCGTCTGTCGTAGTCCTAGCTGCTTTCGCCGCCTTTTCCTATTACATCGATCACGTTCAGCGTAGCGTGACCACCGCTTCGATCGAAGCGAATATCGAGTCCTCTGGCGAGCAGGCCGCCTACAGCCTAGCCAACTGGATGAACGGGCGCGTCATCTTGACCGCCATGGTCGGTGATGCTGTTGGCAAGGCAGTCGATCGTGACGGTGTTCGCAATGTTCTGCAGAACAACGTGCTCGCCACCCAGTTTGTCAGCACCTACCTCGGCGATGAGCAGGGCGTCTTCACGTCGTGGCCGGACCTGCCGCTGCCGGCTGATTACGATCCGCGCAAGCGTCCCTGGTATCAGGATGCCGTCAAGGCAAACGCCCCCGTGCTGACCGAACCCTATACTGACGCATCCAGCGGCAATCTCATCATCAGCTCTGCCGTTCCGGTTTCCCGCGATGGCAAGCTCGCCGGCGTTGCTGCCAGCGATTTCTCGCTGGAAACCATGGTCAAGATGATCAAGGAGATCAATCTTGGCGGACAGGGCGAGGCTTTCCTCGTTAATAACAGCGGCCAAATTCTCATCCACCCCGATGCGAAGCTGGTAACGAAGACGCTGGCCGATGCCTTCCCGACGATCACGCCGACAATCGGCGGCAGCCTCACCGAGACCGAATTTGCCGGCAAACCGGTGCTTGTGTCCTTCGTGCCGGTCGAAGGTCTTCCGACTGTAAAATGGTATCTCGGCTTCGTGGTCGACAGCGACAAAGCCTTCGCGACGCTCAATCAGTTCCGCATCGCAGCCCTTGTCGCCACGCTCCTTGCCGTCGGCATCATGATTGCCGCCATGGCATGGCTGCTGCACGGCTTCGTCATCCGTCCAATCACAGCGATGACCGCTGCCATGCAGAAGCTTGCCGCCGGTGATCTTTCCGCCGCCATTCCAGGCGAGGAGCGCCGTGATCAGATCGGCTCGATGGCGGAGGCCGTTGCCGTGTTCAAAGCGAATGCCATCGACCGGGAGCGCTTGGAAGACGAAGCCGAGCAGGGCCGTTTGCTGACGGAGCGCGAGCGCCGGGAACGCGAAGCGCAGAAAACGCGTGAGGCGGCGGAAATCCGTGAGGCCGTCGATGCGCTTGCTGGCGCGCTCGGAGCACTTTCCGAAGGCAATCTTGCCCATCGCATCGAAACACCCTTTGCCTCCCACCTCGATCGCTTGCGCAGCGACTACAACACCTCCGTCGCCAAGCTGGACGCTGCCCTCCATGCCGTCGGCAGCAATGCCCATGCAATCGACGCTGGAGCGACGGAAATCCGTACCGCCGCGGACGGTCTTGCCCGCCGCACCGAACAGCAGGCCGCCTCCGTCGAGGAAACGGCTGCCGCTCTGGAAGAGATCACCACGACCGTCAAGGATACCGCTCGCCGCGCCGAAGAGGCCGGCAGTCTGGTTGGCCGCACACGCAACGACGCCGAACATTCGGGCGAGATCGTCAGCAAGGCCGTCGATGCCATGACCGGCATCCAGCAGTCCTCGGAGAAGATCTCAAGCATCATCGGCGTTATCGATGATATTGCCTTCCAGACAAACCTGCTGGCTCTCAACGCTGGCGTCGAAGCCGCACGCGCTGGTGAAGCCGGCAAGGGTTTTGCCGTCGTTGCCCAGGAAGTGCGCGAACTGGCACAGCGTTCGGCCCAGGCCGCCAAGGAAATCGAAGGCCTGATCACGACTTCGAATGCTCAGGTTCGTTCAGGCGTCACACTCGTCGGCGATACCGGCAAGGCGCTGCAGTCGATTGTTGCGCAGGTGCAGGAAATCAGCCGCCATGTCGAGGCGATTGTGATCGCCACGCGTGAACAGTCGACGGGCCTCGCCGAGATCAACACTGCCGTCAACACAATGGATCAGGGCACCCAGCAAAATGCAGCCATGGTCGAGGAACAGACGGCCGCCAGCCATGGTCTTGCCCAGGAGGCCGCGAAACTGATGCGGCTTCTGGCGCAGTTCAGACTCGGCGCCCAGGAAGCCTTGGCTGTCCGCCGCGCAGCTTGACAAAGGTTGTCATCGGAGATGCCCGCGCTCGCCGCGGGCGTTTCCGATTGCCGAATGACGCCGGTTACTTCTCCAGCGTCGCCACCACCTCGACATGCGAAGTCCAGAGGAACTGGTCGATCGGCGTGACGCCGGTGATGCGGTAGCCGCCCTCGACGAGGATCGCCAGATCTCGCGCCAGCGTCAGCGGATTGCAGCTGACGGCCGAGATCTTTTTCACTGCTGAACGGGCGAGCTCCTTGCACTGGAACTCCGCGCCGGCGCGCGGTGGATCGAAGACGACCATGTCATAGGGCTTCAGCTCCTGCGTCATCAGCGGACGTCGGAAGAGATCACGCCTTTCGACCGTCACCGGTTTCAGGCCTTGGGTTTTGCGGGCCGCCTGGTCGAGGGCGGCGAGCGCCTTGGCCTCGGCTTCGACGGCATGGACGCGGCCGATCCGCGCCAGCCTGAGCGAAAACGTGCCGGCGCCGGCGAAGAGATCGGCGATCCGCTTCGCCTTGCCGGCATGGGCGAGTACCAGTTCCGCCATCGCCTCTTCGGCCGGCTTGGTCGCCTGGGCAAAGCCGCCCGACGGCGGCGAAACAGAGACGCCGCCGAAATCGAGGAGCGGCTTCGATGGCTCGACCAGGATTTCTCCATTCACCGTCACGCGGGCAATGCCGCGCAAGGCCAGCACCGTCTCGATCGCCTTGCGCCGCTGCGGGTCGGAGAGCTTCTTGATTTCGTCGACAGCTACATCGAGTCCGGAGAGCGTTTCAAGCACGGCGATCCGGAAGGCTTCGGCGCTGGTCGCGAGCGACGCGGCGATCGCCTTGATCGCCGGCAGCCGGGCGACGATGCCCGGCGACGAGATCGGACATTCCTCGATGGCGACGATGTGGTGGCTTTCGGCCTGATTGAAACCGATCAGCATGTCCTTCTCGGTCCTGCGCGCCGCAAACACCACGCGCCGTCGCTCGCCCGGGTGAGCCGGGACGATTTCGCCGACCTCAGGCGTCAGCCCCTTGGATTTCAGCGCATCGATGACCAGCTGGCGCTTGAAGGCGCGGTAGGGGCCGTCGGCCAGATGCTGCAGCGTGCAGCCGCCGCAGGTGCCGTTGATGCCGTCCGGACCGAAATGCCGGCAGGGCGGCTCCTGCCGGTCGGGTGAGGGCGCTGCGATCGACATGATCGTGCCATGGCTCTTGACGCGGGCGATCGCCACGGTTTCCCCAGGCAGGGAAAAGGGCACGTAGACAGGCCCGCCGGCGTCGCTTGCGATCCCGTCGCCCTGGGTGCCGAGTTTTTCGATCGTGACGGTTTCGGTGCTCACGGTTTCAATCCTGCTAGAAGGTATTCCCGATTGCCGTCGCCGCCTGATATCGGGGAGGAGATGAGGCCGAGGCTTTTCCAGCCCATGTCCTCGGTGAACCAGCGCTCCAATTCGGATGCGACGGCCGGAGCAGACGAGGGATCCTTCAATAGCCCGCCCTTGCCGACCGCCTCGCGCCCGGCCTCGAACTGGGGCTTGACCAGCAGCACGGCGACAGCACCCGCCGCAGCGAGATCGAGTGCCGGAGCCAGCGCCAGCTTCAGCGAGATGAAGGAGACATCGGAGACGATGAAGGTGGCGGGCTCGCCGATATCCTCGGCGCTGAGACTGCGGGCGTTGAGGCCTTCGCGGTTCGTCACCCGCGGATCGCCGGATAGCCGCGGATGCATCTGCCCATGGCCGACATCGATTGCGGTGACGTGCCGGGCGCCCCTGAGCAGCAGCACTTCGGTGAAGCCACCGGTGGAGGCGCCGATATCGAGACAGTGATGGCCGGCCGGATCGAGCCGGAAATGGTCGAGAGCGGCCGCAAGCTTCAGGGCGGCGCGCGAGACGTAAGCCTGTGCCGGGTCGTCGATCTCGATATCGGCATCGTCGCCGAAGAGCGCGCCGGCCTTGGTTACCACCTCACCGGCGATCCGGACCGTGCCGCGCTGCACGGCGTCGCGCGCCCGAGAGCGGCTGGTAAAGAGGCCGCGGGAGACGAGAAGCTGGTCGAGGCGTTGGCTGTTTTGATCGGACATCGGCTGTGAATGACCGGCAAAGCCGCCGCTTGCAAGCATTTTATTCCTGCCGGTTGCAGGGCAATTCCTGCGACCCGCGATTTAAACAAATTTAAAGCCTGTCCGCATAGGGTCGGCACGATTGCAGCGGTTGGTCCGAACCGCTTCGTGCCATGAAGGCGCAGACGTCTTCCGCCGATCATGTTTCCAATTCCAAGTCTCTGCGGTTGCGCCTTGCGCGCGACTGTCTCTCGCCGCGCCGACTGTCGCCAGGAGAACTCACCGATGTCTGTTAAAAACATATCCTTGAATGGGAAGCTTGCGGCCACGTTCGCAGCCCTCATTCTGATCTTCGTGTCCGTTTCGTCTTTCGTCTATTCCAAGGCGACGGCATCGGCGGCCGCCTCCGCCGAGCAGGAAAAATCGGAGCTGCTCGTCAACCAGATCGACGATGCGCTGCAGGCCATGCTCGAGCAGGCGGTCAACCTGCGCGGCTTCATTCTCTTCCGCAGCGACAGCACCTATGGCGACGTCTTCGCCAATCGCGAGCGCATGCTGAAGGCAATCGCCGCTGCCAGGCAGACGGCATCAGGCGAGCCGCAGCTGGTTGAGATGATCGACGGCATGCAGAAGGCGGCCGACCTTTATTTCCATGAACTTGCCGAACCGCAGACCAAGGCGCGCAAGGAAACCGACATGCCGATCGAAGAGGTCGTCAAGATCGGCGTCAACGCCGCCAAGGGTCAGCTCGATGGTTTCCGCCAGGCGTCCGCCAAGATCAAGGCGACCGCCCGCGAAAAGTCGAATGCGCTCGCGGCGATCCGGGCCGAGGCCAACAGCGATCTGACGACGACGCTGCTTGCCGGTGGCATCGTCGCCTCGCTAGCCGCCGCCCTTCTTGCCTGGCTGATGTCGCGCACCATCGTCCGCCCGGTCGTCGGCATGACCGCGGCCATGGATCGGCTCGCCGGCGGCCAGAACGATATCGAGGTTCCGGCTGTCGAACGCGGCGACGAGATCGGCCGCATGGCCAAGTCGGTCCTGGTCTTCAAGCAGGCGGCGATCGAGAAGCTGCGTCTTGCCGGGGAAACCGACCGCATGCGCGACGATGCAGAGCGCCAGCGCCAGGCAAGCGATGAGCAGAAGGCGCGCGAAGAAGGCGAGCTCCGCTATGCCGTCGACGCTCTGGCCGGTGGCCTTGCCGGCCTTGCCGTCGGCGATGTCGCTGCCCGCATCCAGACGCCGTTCGCGCCGCAATATGACAGCCTGCGCAACGACTTCAACCACGCCGTCGAAAAGCTGCAGGCGGCACTTCAGTCAGTCGGCCGCAATGCCTCGGCGATCAATGCAGGCGCTGGCGAAATCCGCTCGGCTGCCGACGATCTTGCCCATCGCACCGAGCAGCAAGCCGCAGCCGTCGAAGAGACCGCTGCAGCGCTCGAGCAGGTGACGACGACGGTGCGCGACAGCGCCAAGCGCGCCGAGGATGTCGGCAATCTCGTCGAGCGCACCCGCCTCGGCGCCGAAAAATCCGGCGATGTCGTCCGCAAGGCGGTCTCGGCCATGCAGCAGATCGAGAAGTCCTCCGGCGAAATCTCCAACATCATCGGCGTCATCGACGACATCGCCTTCCAGACCAACCTCCTGGCGCTGAACGCCGGCGTCGAAGCGGCACGCGCCGGCGAGGCAGGCAAGGGCTTTGCAGTCGTCGCCCAGGAAGTGCGCGAGCTGGCGCAGCGTTCCGCCAAGGCTGCAAAGGAAATCAAGGACCTGATCACCAATTCCGGCACGCATGTGCAAACCGGCGTCACGCTGGTCGGCGAGACCGGCAAGGCGCTGGAAGCGATCGTCGCCGAGGTGCAGGAGATCAACCGCAACGTCAACGCGATCGTCACCGCCACGCGCGAACAGTCGATCGGCCTGCAGGAGATCAACACCGCCGTCAACAACATGGATCAGGGCACGCAGCAGAACGCGGCGATGGTCGAGCAGCAGACCGCTGCAAGCCATGCGCTTGCCCAGGAAGCAAGCGCCCTGGACGAGCTGCTGCGCCAGTTCAAGCTCGGAACCGAGCCTGCCGCTCCGGTCCAGAGGACGGCAGCCGCAACGCCGGCCTCGCGCCCCATCGCCTCACCGGCCCGCGCACTCGCCAGCAAGGTCACCAAGGCCTTCGGCGGCAAACAGGCGAGCGCTGCGGTTGCGGTTCAGGAGGACTGGACGGAGTTCTGAGAGCGCGCTTTCGGAAGGAACGGCTAAGGAAGAGGGCGGCGCAGTGATGTGCTGCCCTTTTTTCATAAAGATAGTGATGGTTCCCGCAGCCCCCTCATCCGCCCTACGGGCACCTTCTCCCCGAGGGGAGAAGGGGGAGTCGAGAGGTCGCCGCAAATCTCTTCTCCCCAGCGGGGGTCCGAAGGACGGGTCGAGACCCGTGGCTCGACCCCGGTTGGTGCCGGCAGGCGGATGAGGGGGCCACACGGCACGCCCTCAAATAAATCCACTTACCCGGCCACTCCAACGGCAACCCCGCGTCCAAGCGCCCGGAACACCGTCGAAACAATCCCGGCGCGATCCAATCCCGCATGAGCGTTCATCGCTTCGGGCTTGGCCTGTTCCATCCAGATGTCGGGCATGACGAGCGAGCGGATCTTCAGGCCGTTGTCGAGCAGGCCTTCGCTCGAAAGGTACTGCATCACCTGGCTGCCGAAGCCCCCGACCGAGCCTTCCTCGACGGTGATCAGCATCTCGTGGTGGCGGGCGAGCTGGCGGATCAGGTCGTGGTCGAGCGGTTTGGCGAAACGCGCGTCGGCGACCGTTGTCGACAACCCGGCGGCGTCGAGATCCTCGCCGGCAAGCAGACAGTCGGCAAGCCGGGTGCCGAAGGAGAGCAGCGCCACCTTGGTGCCTTCCTTGACGATGCGGCCCTTGCCGATCTGCAGGATTTCGCCGCGCGCCGGCATGTCGACGCCCACACCTTCGCCGCGGGGATAGCGGAAGGAGATCGGGCCGGCATCATAGGCGGCGGCCGTGCGCACCATATGTTTGAGTTCAGCCTCGTCGGCCGCCGCCATCACCACGAAGCCGGGCAGGGTGGCGAGGAAGGCTGTGTCGAAGGAGCCGGCATGGGTCGGCCCGTCGGCGCCGACGAAGCCGGCGCGGTCGATCGGGAAACGCACCGGCAGGCCTTGGATCGCCACGTCGTGCACGACCTGGTCGTAGGCGCGCTGAAGGAATGTGGAGTAAAGCGCGGCGAACGGCTTGTAGCCTTCCGCCGCGAGGCCGGCGGCGAAGGTCACGGCATGCTGTTCGGCAATGCCGACATCGAAACAGCGCGACGGAAAGGCTTCGGCCAGCTTGTCGAGGCCGGTGCCATTCGGCATGGCGGCGGTGATGCCGACGATCTTATCGTCAAGGGCGGCTTCCTGCACCAGCGCTTCGGCAAAGACGCTGGTATAGCTCGGTGCATTCGGCTTGACCCGCGCCTGCGCGCCGGTGATGACGTCGAACTTGTTGACGCCGTGGTATTTGTCGGCCGCCGCTTCCGCCGGCGGATAACCCTTGCCCTTCTGGGTGACGACATGGATCAGCACCGGTCCGCGGGCATTGTCGCGCACATTGCGCAGCACCGGCAGCAGGTGGTCGAAGGAATGCCCGTCGATCGGGCCGATATGATAGAAGCCCATCTCCTCGAACATGGTGCCGCCGGTGACGTAGCCGCGCGCGTGCTCGACGGCGCGGGTGATTGCCCGGTCGATGTTCTTGCCGAGATAGGCCGTCAGTTTCTTGCCGAAGTCGCGGAAGCCCATATAGGTGCGCCCCGAGGCTAGGCGGGCGAGATAGGCGCTCATCGCCCCCGTCGGCGGGGCGATCGACATGTCGTTGTCGTTGAGAATGACGATGAGACGGGCGTCGAGCGCGCCGGCATTGTTCAGCGCCTCATAGGCCATGCCGGCCGACATCGCCCCGTCGCCGATGACGGCGATGACGCGGCGGTCGGTCTTCTCCAGATCGGCGGCGATCGCCATGCCGAGGCCGGCCGAGATCGAGGTCGAGGAATGCGCCGCCCCGAACGGATCATATTCGCTTTCGGCCCGGCGGGTGAAACCGGAAAGGCCGTTTTCCTGGCGCAGCGTGTGGATGCGGTCGCGCCGGCCGGTGAGGATCTTGTGCGGATAGCATTGGTGGCCGACATCGAAGATCAGCCGGTCGTTGGGCGTATCGAAGACGCTGTGGATGGCGATCGTCAGCTCGACCACGCCGAGGCCGGCGCCGAGATGACCGCCGGTGCGCGACACCGCATCGATCATTTCGTCCCGGACTTCGCGGGCAAGCTGCGGCAGCTCGCGATCCTCGAGCTTGCGCAGGTCGGCTGGATAGATGACCTGGTCGAGCAGGGGAGTCTTCGGCAGTTGTGTCACGGGCGGGTGCTCTTTCTTGCTTTTCCTCGTTTCGCTTTATTCGATTAGATCGGGGCAAAACAAGTGCATTTCAGGAACCGAAGGTTTTCACCTTAGAGCATGGCGGAAAAAAGTGTGAGCGGTTTCGGAAGATATCACTTTCTATTTCTGTGAGTTGCATTTGCCTGATTTTGCCCGGGCGATCGAATGCGCGAAGCGCTGGCGAACAGCTTGAATATGACACGGAATGGTAGCAATGTTGCCGGACTGACTGGGGGACGGGTCATGGGAACGATTGTTGCAGCGCATGCCTATGTGAACAACGAGGTCGCCTATGTGGCCTGGGACATCGATGCCAAGATCGACGGGTGCCTCGGGTTCGAGGTCGTCCGCGTCTATCTCGACGAACAGGGTAACGTGTCGATAAGGTCCGACGGCAGCGAGGACCGGGTGACCTGCGCCGCCTGGGTCGCCTTCAAGGGGCAGCGTAATCCGCATTGGCTGCCGCAGACGACGTCGCTCTGGCCGGTGCAGAAGCTGTCCTGGCGCGACCTGACGCTGCGCAAGCGCCGCAACGAGATGAAGCGCCGACCGGACGAGGTCCGCGTGCGCTATGAAATCCGCCCGCTTGGCGACCTGAAGCCGGGCATGCAGGCCGCGCCCGATCCGACGCCTGAGATCGTCGAAATCAACAAGCGGGATGAAAAGGGCCGGCCGATCAAAAAGCTCGACGGCACCTTCGAGAAGATCGCTGTCAAGGCCTATGAGGGGCCTCCGCGGCCGCTCGGTTATCTCGGGCCGGCCGTCGCCTCCAATCCGGTGCATGTGACGCGCAAGCGTGGCCAGTTCGAGTCCACCTTCACCAACGGCATCCTCGCCGCCCAGTGGCTGCGAAACGTGCTCTTGGAGGACGGCGTGAAACAGCCGAACGAACTGATCGACATGATCTCCAATCCGGAAAACGGCATCCGCAAATATCTTGCCGGCGATGTCATTCCCATGCTCAAGGACTTCATGAATGCGCCTGGCCGGTTCCTTGTCGCGCTCTACGAGCTCGAGGATGAGGAACTGCTCGACCTGCTGCTTGCCAACAGGGACAAGCTCAGCATCATCCTCGCCAATACCGGAAAGGTCGGTGACGACTGGGATGTGCGCAATGCCCATGCACGCAACGCGTTGATCGAGGCCGGCGCCGAGATTCACCACCGCATGTTCAACAATTCGAGTCAGATCGGCCACAACAAGTTCGTCGTCCATATTCCGCCTGGCGGGGCGGATCGCAGCGTCTTCACCGGCAGCACCAACTGGACGGCGACGGGCCTTGCCGGCCAATCCAACAATGCGCTGATCGTCAGGAACGATGCCGTTGCCGCGGCCTATGTCTCCTATTGGGAGCGGATGCTGGAAGACAATGCAACGCTGGAAGAGCCGGTCGAATTCGACGACGGCATGCCCGACAACCAGCAGAGCAAGGCGTTCCGTCGCTCGAACGAAACGCCGTCCATTGTGCCCACCGGCAATGGCGCTTCGGTGGAAGCATGGTTCTCGCCGAACATGCAGAGCCGAAGGAAGGGCAAGGATACACCGCCCGACCTTCGCGAGGTCTACCGGCTGATGCGCCGCGCCGCGCATGCGGTGCTGTTTCTGGCCTTCTATCCCGGACAGTCCGGCAAGGATTGCATCGTCGGCGAGGCGATCGACATCGGCCTCAAGGATCAGAAGCTGATCGTCACCGGCGCCGTTTCCAGCCCCCAGGCCATGCCCAACTATGTCCCCGGCAAAAAGAACGATCCGGACGACGAGGACGACGATGTCGACGCCACCTCGCCGCATACGTTCGACGAGGCCAACGTCTCGATCGTCCGGGCATCGCGCATCGACGACCGGCAACTGCTGGCGGATTTCGGCGCGGAGGAACTGACGGCCAAGAAGGTCGGCGCCATCATTCACGACAAGGTGCTGGTGATCGATCCCTTATCGGATGACTGCGTCGTGGTCCTCGGCAGCCATAATCTCGGTTTCAAGGCCTCTTACGCCAATGACGAGAACATGCTGATCGTCAAAGGCGACCGCGCCCTTGCCGAGGCCTATGCGGTGCATATCCTCGATGTCTACGACCACTACCGCTTCCGTGCGGTCGAGGCGGAACTGAAGCGTCAAGGCAAGAAGGGCTGGTCGGGCTTCCTCAACGTCGACGACAGTTGGCTGGACGGCTACGTCAATCGCACGAAGGGGGCGCTGACGCGCTATTTCGCGATGGGCTGAATTCCCGAAGCTGACGGTGGCGATCCCGCGCCGTCATCCCTCCGGCAGAGGCACGAATTCTTCTTCGTCACCCGGCACGATATCGAAGCGGCCGGTGCGCCATTCCTCCTTGGCCTTTTCGATCCGCTCCTTCGAGGACGAGACGAAATTCCACCAGATATAGCGTTTCGAATTCAGCGCCGCGCCGCCGAAGAGCATTAGATGACAGCCGTCGCCGCCGGCTTCCAGCGTGATAGGATCGCCGGGCCGGAAGACCAGCAACTGATCGGCGGCGAAGCGATCGCCGGCGATGACGACCTCGCCCGACAGCATGTAGACGGCGCGCTCCTCATGGCCGGCGCCGAAGGGAAAGCGGACGCCCGGCTGCAGGTTGAGATCGACATAGAGCGTGTCGGAGAACGTGCCGACCGGCGACGTCATGCCTTCGAACGAGCCGATGACGACCCGGCCGCGCACCCCTGATGTTTCGATCAGCGGCATGTCGGTCTTTTCCGTATGGGCGAAGGAAGGATCGATCTCCTCCTTGTCGTCGGGCAGCGCGAGCCATGTCTGCAGCCCGGACATCAGCAACGGGTGGCCGCGCAGATTGTCCGGCGTGCGCTCGGAATGGACGATGCCGCGGCCTGCCGTCATCAGGTTGATGTCGCCGGGACGGATGACCTTTTCGGTGCCGAGGCTGTCGCGATGGCGGATCTCCCCGTCGAACAGATAGGTGACAGTGGAAAGGCCGATATGCGGATGCGGCTTGACGTCGAGCGCCTCATTGGGCTTCAGGATCGCCGGTCCCATGCGGTCGAAGAAGATGAACGGCCCGACCAGCCGCCGCTGCCGCGTCGGCAGCGCGCGCCGCACCTGGAAGCCGCCGATATCGCTGCTGCGCGGAATGATCAGGTTCTCGATCGCATCGCAGGCGAAGGCATCGCCGGGCAGGGGATCTTTACCGGGAAAGAAGGACATGAGGGATCTCCGCTTGCAGGGACGTCGACCACAGATAGTCCCTGCAGCGCCGCGCGTCCAACAGGATGTGCCGAAGAGGCTCCATGATGTCAAATTGCGGTGAAGCCGTTATCGACGAAGAGATGAGCGCCATTGACGAAGCTCGATTCATCGCTGGCGAGATAAAGGGCGGCGCGCGCCACGTCTTCCGGTTCGCCGATCCGTCCCTGCTGCGCGGCGATGGCGGCATCCGAAACATCGACGCCGAGCGCCTGCAGGTCGGCGACCTCGCGCAGCCCGTGCGGCGTGCGGATGAAACCGGGGCAGACGGCGTTGCAGCGGATGTTTCGGTCGCGGAACTCGACGGCGATGGCGCGGGCAAACATGTGCACCGCGCCCTTGGTGGTGTCGTAGAGCACTTCCATCGGGGTGGCGGCGACCGCCGAGATCGACGAGGTGCAGACGATCGATCCGCCGCCGGCGGCGATCATCTTCGGCAGCACCGCCTTGGTCATCAGGAACATCGAGCGCACATTGACGGCGTGCAGCCAGTCCCATTCCTGAAGCGTCGTCTCCAGGAAAGGCTTGATGACGATGGTGCCGGCATGGTTGAAGAGCACGGTCACCGCGCCATAGCGTTCCTCGACGCCGGCCACGGCGGCATTGACGGCGGCTTCGTCCGAGACATCGGCCGTCCAGCGGTCGGCCTCGCCGCCGGCATCACGGATCTGTTTCACCGTCTCGGCGGCCGCCTGGCCATTGCGGTCGATGATCGCAACGCGCGCGCCTTCGGCCGCAAACAGCTTCGAGGCAGCACCCCCCATGCCGGTCGCGCCGCCCGAGATGATGGCGACTTTGCCCTTCAATCTGTCCGTCATTGTTTGTCCCCTGATGGTTCCGGAAGGGGATCATAGATCGACCGAAAGCCGATCGCCAAGCGACTTCAAGTGCCGCGTTCGCTACGCTCAGGCGCCGTCCAGCGGCTCGACGCCCTGTGGCCTGCCGGCGCGGTCGAGCCTGATCTTTTCGATGCGGTTCTCGGCCGCCGAAAGCAGCGTCTCGCAATGTTTCTTCAGCGCTTCGCCGCGCTCATAGATCTCGATGGATTCATCAAGCGCCACGTCGCCGCGTTCCAGCCGGGCAACGATGCTTTCGAGTTCGGCGACCGCCTTTTCGAAGGAAAGGCCTGATACTTCAGGCTTGGCGCTGTCAGTCATTCTCAACCCTTCATCATTCTCAGAATATGCATGCCCGCCGATTCGGCCAGCCCCTCGAGATCATAACCGCCTTCGAGCAGGCTGACGACCCGGTTCTTCGCGTGCCGGTCGGCCAGTTCCAGGACTCTGCCCGTCGCCCAGTCGAAATCCTCACCCGTCAGATTGATCTGCGCCAGCGGATCACGGTGATGCGCGTCGAAGCCGGCGGAGATGATGATCAGATCCGGCCGGAAATCGTCGAGCGCCGGCAGCACGCGCGATTTGAACGCTTCGCGGAAATGGTCGCTGCCGACATTCGGCGAAAGCGGCGCATTGACGATGGTATTGTGCTTGCCCTTCTCCTCCTTGGCGCCGGTGCCGGGATAGAGCGGCATCTGATGCGTCGAACAGAACAGCACCGAGGCATCGTCCCAGAAAATATCCTGGGTGCCGTTGCCATGGTGCACGTCCCAATCGACGATGGCGACGCGCTCGGCGCCGTGCCTCTTCTGCGCATGGCGGGCGGCGATCGCCGCATTGTTGAAGAAGCAGAAGCCCATCGCCGTCATCTTCTCGGCATGGTGCCCGGGCGGACGCGCGGCGACGAAGACATTGTCGGCCTGGCCGGAAAAGACGTCGTCGACCGCCGCCATCGCCCCGCCGATGCCGGTCAGCGCCGCCTGCAGGCTCTTGACGCTGGCATAGGTATCGGCTTCGAGCTGGTTGATCCGATCCTCTTCCTCGGGAATCTCCCTTATGACAGCGGCAAGATGCTCCTCCGGATGGGCAAGCAGCACCGCATCCTCGCTCGCCTGCGGCGCCTGTCGGCGCTCCAGCCGTTCGAAATTCGGATGCTCCAGCGCGACGTTGATGGCGCGGATCCGGTCCGACCGCTCGGGGTGTCCGGCGGGCGTCACATGTTCCAGGAAGATCGGGTGTTCGTAAAGACGGGTGCTCATGGAGACACTCTATCGGCCGCTTCTGTCATGTTCCACAGCAGATGGGGCATCGCCCGCCGATTTCAACAAGTGCTCCCGCGGCGCTTGCGCACGCTCCGGGACGCGAACCGTTGCTCGCAATATTTGCTCCGATCGCATCGTCATACCCCCGGCGCGCCTTCGAGAACCTGCAAGCCAGGCTCTAACGCTTTGAATCAAATCTGTTTCGATCCAATGAATTATGCAGTAATGTCGGTTTGGGGGAATGTTGTAAGGCAGTATTGTTGATGAGTGAGTCAAAGCGTCCTGGGGTGACGGAAATACGCGTGCCGTTTCGCGATGTCGATATGAACGGCAAGATGTTCCTGGCCTCCTATATTTCTTACGCTGAATCCGTCATTGCGAGCTTCTGGTCGGCACGGCCCGATGTAGACGACGAACCGCTCTATAGCGCCAGCAAGATCTCCTGTATGCTTCACCGCCCGCTGCACCATGACGAGCCGGCAATCTTCACCGCCGCCATCGACAAGATCGGCGTGCGCTCCATCGGCTTTTTGGTTTCGATCGACACGGGGGAGGAGCGCGCAGCCGAGGTCGAGATCATATGGCAGGCCCGCAACAGAGAGGACGAGCAGCCGGCCTCCCTGCCGGAGGAAACGCGCGACTGGCTCTATGGATTTTTGGATTAGGGGCGTTGCGGCAGGTAGCGATGAAGGACGAGCGAGAGACCGGTCGGTGGGACGCCGACGACGTCGTGAAGTTCATGTATGGAACACAAAGAGCCGCGCTGCTTCTGGCGCTGCGGGATTTCTGGAAAGCACTTCGCTCGGCCTGGCCGAATAAGAAAAACACTTTCGATTCCCCGCATCGTGGAGATGAACCTCAAGAGTAAGAGCCCGGTGCTTGCGGTTTTTACGCAGATGGTTTCCTTGATCTCCGCGATGCGGCTCGGCTTTCCGCCGGCTGAAATTTGGGCCTCTCGTCATCTCGACGCCATGCTGGCCACCAGATCGCTGAACCTCTCGCCCTGAATGCCGACATGCGTTCGCAGCAGGCGGCGGGCGGCATCTCCATCTCCGGCAAAGATCGCGTCGACGATGGCGCAATGTTCCGAGAAGGAGGTCGACAGGCGATTGCGCACGCGCAGCTGGAGGCGGCGGTACGGCCGCAGGCGTCGATGCAATTGCTGGCATTGCTCCTCAAGGAAATCGCTGCGGCTTGCCGCGTAGATCGCCTTATGGAATTCCTCATTGTCATAATAGTAGGCATCGCTGTCGCCGGCGCCGGCCGATTGCTCGCAGCGGCTGTGGGTGGCGGTGATCGCTTCCCGGGAGGCCTTGTCCAGCCGGCGTGCGGCGAGCGATCCCGCCAGGCCTTCGAGTTCCGCCATCACCTCGAACATCTCATAGATCCGGTGCGGGCCGGGATCTATTACGATCGCACCGCGGCGCGGGCGGATTTCGATCAGCCCGATGGCGTCAAGCTGCATCAACGCCTCGCGCACCGGCGTTCGCGATACGCCGAACCGATTGGCAAGCACCGTTTCATCAAGCCGTTCACCGGGGGCGAACTCGTAGGAAAGTATCGCGTTCTCAATCTCATCCCGAAGCCACCGGCCGGCATTCTCTGACATTTGTCTCGCATCCTTCATACACAAGCGCCAATCTTGTATACACGAATGTTGACGCCGTGTACGAAAGATGACACTCTACATACTACCGATGAAGCTCGGCGATGGGAAGCAGATGGTCTGAATGGCCGCGCAATACGGCTGGTCTTCGGAAGAGAGGAGAATGGCATGCCCGAGGCGTCTTTCTTCACCGACATGCTGCAAAGCATCACGGATCACGGTCGCCAGCTTTTGTTTTCCGGCTCGCGCAACACACAGGCCGCCGCCAAAGCCGATCTTCAGACCCTCTGTGAAATGCTGCTGTCGAGCCGGGGCGAAGCATCCGGCATGGCCCTTGCGGCCGAGATACTCGATCGCTGGGAGGCCCTCGACAGCGGGGGCGCGCAGACATTCCTCCAGATGCTTCACGAAAAATTCGGGCCTGATGCGAGCAAGCTCGACCAGGCGATTGAACGCTACCGCACCGACAAGAGTTCGGCCGCCGTTATTGCGCTCCACCAAGCAGCCGAGCCGCGGCGGCAGGAGCTTCTGCGCCGGTTGAATCACGCTCCGAACGGCACCGCCACGCTCGTTCGCATGCGTCAGCAGCTGCTTGCTTCCAAAGACCGATCAGAAGCCTATGACGCGCTTGATGCCGACTTCACGCATCTGTTCGGCTCCTGGTTCAATCGCGGCTTCCTGACGCTGCGACCCATCGACTGGTCGACGCCGGCAAACATCCTGGAGAAGATCATCAAATACGAGGCCGTGCATGAGATCGCCAGCTGGGAGGAGTTGCGCCGTCGCTTGGCGCCGGCCGACCGTCGATGCTTTGCCTTTTTCCACCCGCGACTGGCCGACGAGCCGCTCGTCTTCGTTGAGGTGGCGCTTACCCGATCCGTTCCGAAGGCGATCGCCGATGTGCTCGATGAGGGCAGGGAGCAGATCAATGCCGACGAGGCGACGACGGCCGTCTTCTATTCGATCTCCAACTGCCAGGATGGCTTGCGCGGCATCTCCTTCGGCAATTTCCTGATCAAGCAGGTCGTGGAAGACCTGCGCCGCGACCTGCCCGGCCTGAAGAATTTCGTCACACTGTCGCCGGTCCCGGGCTTTGCCCGTTGGCTTGCCAAGGTGCGCGCCTCGGCAGACGGCCTGGTTCTATCCGAAGCGGCCCTGAAAACGCTGGCCTTGCTCGACGATCCGAACTGGCCCGGCAAGGAGAACGGCGCGGCCGAAGTGGAGCGCGTATTGCTGCCGCTTGCGGCCCGCTACTTCCTGACCGAGCGGACGCCGGAGGGCCGTCCCGTCGATCCCGTTGCCCGCTTCCATCTCGGCAATGGCGCGCGGCTTGAACGATTGAATTTCCTCGGCGACCGCTCGCCCAAGGCTATCCAGCAGGCGCACGGTCTGATGGTCAATTACCTCTACAAGCTCGACGACATCGTCGCCAACCACGAGGCGCTGGCGCAGCGCGGCGAAGTGATCGCCTCGCCCGCCGTCAAGAACCTGCTCAGCCAGAGCGATGACGGCCGCCGCGGCGGCCATGGCCAGCAGGGCTCTCGAGCATTCGTACAACTGATGAATTCCACGCTTGGAGGAGGGCGAAAGTGAGCAACCATCTTTTCGACGCCATGCGGGCCGCCGCGCCCGGCGACGCAGCGTTCATCCGGATCGATAGCACCCGCATATGGACCTATGACGACGCTTTCGCTCTTTCCGGCCGCATCGCCGGCGCGATGGACACGCTCGGCATCCGCCCCGGCGACCGGGTTGCGGTGCAGGTCGAAAAAAGCGTCGAGGCGCTCATCCTCTATCTCGCCTGTCTTCGCAGCGGTGCCGTCTACCTGCCGCTCAACACCGCCTATACGCTGGCCGAGCTCGACTATTTCATCGGTGATGCGGAGCCGCGTCTGGTGGTCGTCGCCCCGGCCGCCCGGGAAGGCGTGGAGACCATCGCCAAACGCCACGGCGCGATCGTCGAAACCCTCGACTCCGACGGTAGCGGCTCTTTGCTCGATCTTGCGCGCGACGAGCCGGCCGACTTTGTCGATGCCTCGCGCGCCGCCGATGATCTGGCCGCGATCCTCTACACCTCGGGAACAACGGGCCGTTCGAAGGGAGCGATGCTCACCCATGGAAATCTGCTCTCCAACGCCTTGACCCTGCGGGACTACTGGCGCGTCACATCAGATGACCGGCTGATTCATGCCCTGCCGATCTTCCACACGCACGGGCTCTTCGTCGCCACCAACGTCACGCTGCTCGCCGGCGCCTCGATGTTCCTGCTGCCGAAGTTCGACGCCGATGAGGTCGTTTCGCTGATGCCGCAGGCAACGATGCTGATGGGCGTGCCGACCTTCTACGTGCGTCTCCTGCAAAGCTCGCGCTTCGACAAACAGGCGGCGGCCAACATTCGCCTGT
The DNA here is from genome assembly GCF_030182485.1 of Rhizobium atlanticum. Taxonomy (NCBI): domain Bacteria; kingdom Pseudomonadati; phylum Pseudomonadota; class Alphaproteobacteria; order Hyphomicrobiales; family Rhizobiaceae; genus Rhizobium; species Rhizobium atlanticum. The sequence goes on along the minus strand of NZ_JAQJCJ010000014.1, from coordinate 24,494 downwards.
TCATCTCAGGCTCGGCGCCGCTGCTGGCGGAGACGCATACCGCGTTCCAGGCGCGGACAGGCCACGCGATTCTCGAGCGCTACGGCATGACCGAAACCAATATGAACACGTCGAACCCCTATGACGGAAAGAGGATTGCCGGGACGGTGGGCTTGCCGCTGCCTGACGTGACGGTGCGGGTGACCGATCCCGCCACCGGACAGGTGCTGCCGCCTGAAGAAACCGGCATGATCGAAATCAAGGGGCCGAACGTCTTCAAGGGCTATTGGCGCATGCCGGAGAAAACCGCGGCCGAATTCACCGCCGACGGCTTCTTCATCAGCGGCGATCTCGGCAAGATTGATCGGGACGGCTATGTCCACATCGTCGGCCGCGGCAAGGATCTGGTGATTTCGGGCGGCTACAACATCTATCCGAAAGAGGTCGAGAGCGAGATCGACCAGATCGACGGTGTCGTCGAAAGCGCTGTGATCGGCGTGCCGCATCCCGATTTCGGAGAAGGCGTCACCGCCGTCGTCGTGTGCAAGCCTGGCGCCGTCCTGGATGAAAAGAGCATCGTCAGCGCTCTTCAGAACCGCCTCGCGCGCTACAAACAACCCAAACGCATCATCTTCGCCGAAGACCTGCCGCGCAACACGATGGGCAAGGTTCAGAAGAACATCCTGCGGCAGCAATACGCCGATCTTTACACCAGGACGTAAGGCGACCGCCCTCAGGGAGGAGGACGCGCCGGCATCCGCATCAAACTTGAACGCAACAGCTACGGCGCTGGAGGCGCCGGAGGGAGGGGAATCATGGGTATTGAAATACTGGCCATAGGCCTGCTGGTCGCGATGTTCATCATTGCGACGATCCAGCCGATCAACATGGGCGCGCTTGCTTTTGCCGGCGCCTTCCTTCTCGGCTCCATGACCATCGGCATGAAGACCGGCGATATTTTTGCCGGCTTCCCGAGCGATCTGTTCCTGACGCTGGTCGCCGTCACCTACCTCTTCGCCATCGCGCAGATCAACGGCACCATCGACTGGCTGGTCGAATGCGCCGTGCGCCTGGTGCGTGGACGCATCGGCCTGATCCCATGGGTGATGTTCCTCGTCGCCGCCGTCATCACCGGTTTCGGCGCGCTTGGGCCGGCCGCAGTGGCCATTCTCGCCCCTGTGGCCTTGAGCTTTGCCATTCAGTACCGCATTCACCCGGTGATGATGGGTCTCATGGTGATCCACGGCGCCCAGGCAGGCGGCTTTTCACCGATCAGCATCTATGGCGGCATCACCAACCAGATCGTCGCGAAGGCCGGCCTGCCTTTCGCTCCGACGTCGTTGTTTCTCTCGAGCTTTTTCTTCAACCTGGCGATATCAGTGCTGGTGTTCTTCGCCTTCGGCGGCGCAAAGGTCATGAAGCGCGCGCCGGCAACATCACCTGGCCCCTTGCCCGAACTGCATCCCGAAGGCGTGTCGGCCTCGATCAGGGGCCACGGCGGCACGCCGGCCAAGCCGATCCGGGAGCATGCCTACGGCACGGCGGCCGATACGGCGGCGACGCTGCGTCTCAACAATGAAAGAATCACCACCCTGATCGGCCTGACGGCGCTCGGCATCGGCGCCCTGGTTTTCAAGTTCAATGTCGGTCTGGTCGCCATGACCGTCGCCGTTGCGCTGGCGCTGCTGTCCCCGAAGACCCAGAAGGCGGCCATCGACAAGGTCAGCTGGTCGACCGTGCTTTTGATTGCCGGCATCATCACCTATGTCGGAGTCATGGAGAAGGCCGGTACGGTCGACTATGTCGCGAACGGCATATCCAGTCTCGGCATGCCGCTGCTGGTGGCGCTCCTGCTTTGCTTCACCGGCGCCATCGTCTCGGCCTTTGCATCTTCGACCGCGCTGCTCGGCGCCATCATCCCGCTTGCGGTTCCGTTCCTCATGCAGGGGCATGTCAGCGCCATAGGCGTGGTCGCGGCCATCGCCATCTCGACGACGATCGTCGACACCAGCCCCTTCTCCACCAATGGCGCCCTCGTGGTTGCCAATGCGCCGGATGACAGGCGAGAGCAGGTCCTCAAGCAGCTGCTGATCTATAGCGCGCTGATTGCCATTATCGGCCCGATCGTCGCCTGGTTGGTGTTCGTCGTGCCGGGGCTGGTTTGACGGCCACCGCCGAACCCATCGCTTTCCGCCACGGACCATCGCCCGCGGCGGCGAAAAACCTGAACGGCGTGGTGTGCGGGCGGGGCGGCCGGCTCAGTATTCCGAACCGCTTCTATTGCTTAGATCGTGACGTTCCGTGCCATTCAATGGTGGATTGAAGACGCTGACGAGGATGAGATCCTCATCCTTGCCACCCCGCAAATAGTGCCGATCGTGTTTGTCGAGAACGTAGATATCGCCGGCGCGGATGGGGAAGACATTGCCGTCCATATCCTCGACCTCGCCTGCTCCCTGGATGCAGTAGCAGGCCTCCAGATGGTTGCGGTACTGCAGCAGCGCTTCGGTGTTGGCGCGAACAACGGTGTGGCAAACCGTAAACCCCATCCCGTCATCCCTGGTCAGCAGACGATGGCTTGTGCCATTGCCCCAATCGACGAAACGCTCGGTCTGCTCGACTTCTCTCAGGCTTCTCACAAACATGTTCGTCTCCTCGCGAATGGCAGAGATGTGTTGATCTCCGTGATCCATTAGGCACTGCAGCCGCGACTCTTTCAAATGATCTAATTTGAGAGACTTGTTAGAATATTCTACACATAATCTGGCGCGGGCCGAGGGCGAGCGGCTATTCTCCGGCATGTTCGGAGCGATACTAAAAGATTTGACATATCGGGCGGCCAATGGATCCTGCTGCTTATGTGAGGAATTCGAACATATGCAACTGCCGCCGCTGAACGCATTGAGAGCCTTCGAAGCAACCGCCCGGCTCATGAGTCTTTCAAAGGCCGGAGACGAACTGCACGTGACCCATGCCGCGATCAGTCACCAGATCAAACATCTGGAGACATGGATGGGACGCAAGCTGCTGCAAAAATCCGGACGCGGCGTTGCACTGACGCCGGCGGGCGCCGAATATTACCTGGCCGTTTCGGGCTCGCTCGCTGCCATCGCCCACGCCACCGGCAACATGCGCAGAGACCACAATATGCGTTCGATTACCGTGGGATGCATTCCTTCGATCGCGTCGCGCTGGCTGGTTCCGGCACTTCCATCTTTCCGGGAGAGCGATCCTGATCTTGATGTCAGGATCGTCTATGCAAAGGCGGAAGAGCGCTTCGATGACGAAAGCCTGGATGTTCTCATTACCATGGGAGAAGACGTGTCAGGGGGACGGGAGAGCCGCCTGCTTTTCTCCAGGCGCAACCAGCCGGTGGCCAGCATTCATTATCTGGCAAAGCGAAACTGGACGGCCGACGGCGTTCCCTTTGCGGCAGCCGAACTGCTGCACGATGAATCCATGGACGGCTGGAAGGAATGGTTCCGAAAGGCTGAGATAACGGCGCCCGACCCGCTTCGCGGGCCGATATTCCAGGACTTCAACATTCTTGCCACGGCGGTAATCGCTGGGCATGGCGTCGCACTATGCCCTGTCGAAGTGTTCCGGCGAGAGATCGATCGCGGCGACCTCGTTGTGCTCTCGGACATTTCGACGGCAGAGACTCAAGGCTATTACCTGATCACCAGCTCCTGGGCGAAGAAGCCGGTTCGCCGCTTTGCGGAATGGTTCACGGCGGAGTGTCAATCCGGCGGCCCGCCGACCATGGAATAGGCTGGAAACCACGGGGCCCGGCTCGTTTCGACCCGAGCTGAAATGTCATGAAAGTTTCATATTGGTGCTATTGCGGCGATTGAAAAATAATCTACACTTTTGATCAGGAAACGCGATTTCCTGAAGCAAACGAAAGGAAACTGATTGGATTCATATCTTCTGACGACCATGCTCGTTGCAGGCCTACTGGCCTTTGCCCTGACCGCGGTAAGAGCAGGAGCAACCGCCCACACCAGCGCAAACACCAGGCGAAGTCCGGGTTCAGGTAGCGACGGCGGAATTGGGTTCGAGGTCTCTGATGACGGTGGCTGCGATGGCGGCGACGGAGGTGGCGGGGACGGTGGAGGAGGAGACTAGATCAACGGAAATCGATGGAACGCCCGACCGCCTCAAGGCGGTTTTTTGTTGCCCGAACTCCACTCCGTACCAGGCCTCCAAATAGGCCGGAATGTCAGGCCCGCTCGAGGATTGCGGAACTGATCTGACGGGCGAATAGACGAACGGATCCGACACGCAATCCAATTTATGGGTCGTCACAGGAAACTTGAGCCCTATGTCTGTCGAGGCGGGCTGGGCGAAGGTGTTGGAGACAATCAATATGGCTAAATCTGCGGCGGGAAACCCGTATATTTACGGGATCGACGCACTGCGCTTTGCATGTGCCCTGATGGTGACAGTGTTCCATCTCGGATTTACTTCCTGGGCCTCGCCTTTATATCTCAGACCGTACAAAATGCCGGCGATCGAGAATGTCGCCCAGCCCGGATGGGTCGGCATCGAATTGTTCTTCGTCATATCGGGCTTCGTCATCGTCAATTCCGCCGCTTCCGCCAGCGCCCTGTCATTTCTCAAGGGGCGTATTCTGCGGCTCTATCCGGCGGTATGGATCTGCGCATCGCTGACGCTGATCGTCATTGCCACACAGGACGTCAACTGGCGCATCCTCATGAACTATCTGCGCTCGATCACGCTCTATCCCGGGGGACCCTGGATCGATGGCCAGTATTGGACCCTGGCATGCGAGATTTGCTTCTACGCCATCGTCTTCATCATGTGCGCGACCGGGCAGAAGACGAGGATGTCCGCCCTGGCGCTCGGCCTGTCGCTGGCCAGCGCGGCTTTCATCGCGCTGTCTTACGCCGTTCCCGATGCAGCCATACAGGACATGTTCACCGAGACCGCCTGGCGGGCCATCCCCTTTTACTACGGCTGCCAATTTGCCGTCGGCATCTATATCTGGCTGCTGTCCCAAGGCCGGATGAGTGGGATAACCTGGCTGGGCTTCTTCTGCGCCTTGGCGGCGGGGGGCGCCCAGATCTACATGGCCGGAGAGAACAGCAGCGACCGCACGCTCACCGCAGCGGGTCATTCTTTCTCCTCCTTTCCCGCAATCGCAATCTGGCTGGCTGGATTGATATCGATCGTCGCAAGCGTCGGCTATGCCAAGCGGATCAGCCGTCTGCCAACCCTGTTGCTTCGATCGGTGAAAACCTTCGGCGCGATGACTTATCCGCTCTATCTCCTGCATCTCGCCATCGGCGTCCAGCTTCTCGACTGGCTGACCGCCCGCGGAATGGCGCCGCTGCTGGCACTGGCTTTGGCCGTCGCGATCATCTGCGCCATGTCGCTTGCCGTATGCAAATGGGGAGAGCCGCCGATGCGGAGCCTTTTGCGAGGATTGCTCGATCGGCTTGGGCAACGGGCTGCCGTTTTTCTGGCGAGGGAGTCTCGGGTCTAGGGGTAAAATCGAGGAGAGGGAGTAGGCCCGAGGCGCAATGATGTCCGAATTCCTCCTTCTCGGCTCTTGCCTCGACCTTGACCCCACTCTCCGTCCTGCTCGGGCTTGCCCCGAGCATCCATGCGACATCCTCTAATACGCAGTGGCCACCTTCGGTGGAAGGCGGCCACTGACGGTATGGATAGGCCCTAAACGCTCAAGCGCGCGCCGGCAGCAGGGGATAGCCGACCATGACCGCGCGCCCAAGGAGGGCGGCGACGACGGCCTTGATCACATCGCCCGGAATGAAAGCCATGGAGCCGACGAAGGCTTTCGTGAAGCCGAGGCCTGCGACGGTCGCGAGATAGGTGATGCCGAAGGCGTAGAGCACGACGATGCCGCCGATCATGGCGGCGAGGAAGAAGCTCACCGTCTGCACCAGGCCGGATTGCCCGTGGTTGACCAGGCGCTCGCTGAGATAGCCGGTGACGAAGGCGGCAAAGATCCAGCCGACGAGGAAGCCCGCCGTCGGCGAGGCGAAGATTGCAAGGCCGCCGCGACCGCCGGAAAGCACCGGCAGGCCGATCGCGACCAGGAGCAGCACGATCAGCACGGCGATCGCGCCGCGCCGGGCGCCGAGCACGACGCCGGCCATCATGACGCCGAGCGATTGAGCGGTGATCGGCACCGGAATGAAGCCGAGCGAGATCGGCGGCAGCAGGCCGAGCGCCACGATGATCGCGGCAAAGAGGGCGGTAAGGACGAGGTCGCGGGTGCTCATCATGAACTCCGTATTAAAAAATCGTTAACTTCCATGCCGCCGAATGCAGCGCGCGTCAATCGCCGCGGCGACATTATCCGCGTCCTTCAGCGTCAGAATGATCAGCGGCGCAAGCATACTTGTCGGCCGGACCTTCAGCCCACGCGCCATGTGCGCCTCGCGGATCGCCTGGTAACGGTTGACGATCTCAGGCACGAAGCGCAGCACCAGTCCGAGAGCAAGGCCGATATCGTCGGCCTGAACCCGGCCGGTGCGTTCGAGCGGGCGGGCAAGCGCCGTCACCTCGTCGATGAACTCGGTAATTGAAGTCGTCGCCGTCACGCTGGCGGCGAGAAGCATCAGCGCCGTCAACCGTAGCACGGGCACGAGCGCCGCCTGCCAGGGATTGAAGATGAAGTTTAAGAGGGCGGCGACCGCAATCGTCAGGAAGATCGGCCGCAGCCGTCGCAACGCCTCGCCGAGCGGCAGGCCGACCGTGCCGTAGAGCACCGCCGCCACCAGGACGCCGCCCGAGAGCAGGAGGAGATTGTGGCCGATGAACAGCAGGATGGCGAAGGCCGTCAGCGACAGGAGCTTTACCCGCGGCGAGAGCCGGTGCATCGGGCTGTTGCCTTCGACGTAGAGTGTCTGCATCAGGCGGCGATCTCCCGATAGCGGGCGACCGCTTCGGCCGCAGGCGCATCGGCGGCAAGCCGCCCTTCGTGAAACACGAGCACCCGATCGAAACCGGCGATCAGCTCAAGGTCGTGGGTGATGACGATGGCGCTTTCCGGCAGTCCGGCGATGATCCTCTCGACCAGCGCCCGGTTTTTGAGATCGAGCTGGTTGGTCGGCTCGTCGAGGATGAGAATGCCCGGGCCGGTCGCCAGCACCGAGCAGAGCGCCGCCAGCTGGAGCTCGCCGCCGGAAAGCTCGTGCGCCCGGCGATCGGCCAGCGCCTCGGCGCCGAAGCGGGCCAGCACGCCTTGGACCCTTGCCTCGATCTCAGCCTTGCTGAAGCCGCGCCGCTTCAGCCCGAAGGCGATGTCGTCCTTGACGATCGGCAGGATGATCTGGTTCTGCGGCGACTGGAAGATGAAGCCGACATCGGTGACAACAGTCTTCTCGTCGGCCGTGTCGCGGCCGTTGACCATGACGCGGCCAGTAGTCGGCTTGGTCAGCCCATTGATCAACCGCGCAAAGGTGGTCTTGCCCGAGCCATTCAGTCCGATGATGCCAATCCGTTTGCCGGTGATGCCGAGCGTCAGCGGCTCGAGCGCCACCCGCGCCCCGAAACTGACACCGGCGCCTTCGAAGCGAATATCCAAACTAATTCCCTCGCATTTTCTACCGGAGGGGTTGCCGATGCCGGCCCCTCATCCGCCTGCCGGCACCTTCTCCCCGTAAACGGGGCGAAGGGACCATGCCGCGCCCTCTCGGTTCCCCGCGGGCCCCTCGCAGGGCACATCCCCTCGCCCCGTTTACGGGGAGAGGGTTAGGGTGAGGGGCAGCCATTGGCGCCAACCCGACAGCAGTGCTTCTATACGGGGAAGCTAGGATGATGAAAGCGCAAATCGCGATGCCGACATTTGGGCGGATAATCGGGTGGCTAGGAAGATTTTCCGCGTTATGATGGATGCATGACGAATCTGCTGTCCAATTCCGATGCCCGCCGTGTCTTTCTTGCCAAGCAGGGCCTCAGCGCCCCACCGAACCGCGCCTTGACCAAGGCCGGCCTGCTGCAGTTGATCCACGATCTCGGCTTCGTCCAGGTGGACAGCATCCAGACGGTGGAGCGGGCGCATCATCAGATCCTGTTTTCCCGCAACCAGACCTATCGGCGCGAGCATCTGAAGGCGCTGCTCGAAAAGGAGCGCGCGCTGTTCGAGCAATGGACGCACGACGCCTCCATCCTGCCCAGCGCCTTCTTCGTCTATTGGAAGCACAAGTTCCGCCACCAGGAGAAAGTCCTCGTCGAGCGCTGGCGCAAGTGGCGCGGCGAGGGTTTCGAGGCGGCTTTCGAGGAGACCTATGAACGTGTGCGGCGCGACGGCGCGATGCTGGCGCGCGACGTCAAGGCCGATGGCCACGTCTCCGGCGGCTGGTGGAACTGGCATCCGAACAAGACGGCGCTCGAATATTTCTGGCACACCGGCAAGTTCGCCATCGCCGGCCGCTCGAATTTCCAGAAGATCTATGATCTGACCGAGCGCGTTATCCCCGCTGAATTCCGCGAGCCGGAGGTGAGCCGCGAAGACTTCGTCGATTGGGCCTGCCGCAGCGCGCTTGCCCGCCTCGGTTTCGCCACCCACGGCGAGATCGCAGCCTTTTGGAACCTGGTCTCGCCCGACGAGGCCAAGGGCTGGGTATCAGCCCATCGTGACGAACTGACCGAAGTGCTGATCGAACCGGCGCCCGGCGGCAAGCCTCGCCCGTCCTGGGCCTTTGCCAACTTTCTCTCGACGCTCGACACCTATCCGGACGCTCCGCCGCGCATCCGCGTGCTCAGCCCCTTCGACCCGATGATCCGCGACCGCAACCGCACCGAACGCCTGTTCGGCTTCTTCTACCGCATCGAGGTCTTCGTGCCCGAAGCCAAGCGTGAATATGGTTATTACGTCTTCCCGCTGCTCGAAGGCGACCGGCTGATCGGCCGCATCGACATGAAGGCCGATCGCAAGAAATCGACGCTCGACGTCAGGCGACTCTGGCTGGAACCGGGTGTCAAGGCTTCAACCGGGCGGCTGGAGAGGCTGGAGGCCGAGCTGGATCGGGTGGCGCGGTTTACTGGCGTCGAGAAGGTGGTGCTTTTGGAGGGGTGGAGAGGGTAGTCGAATTGCTCTCTGCCCGTCTCTCGCCTTTACAAGGAAGGCCGTCATTAGAGCCGGCCGAATGAAGGCGTTTTTGTACGCCGACGGCGATTTTAGGCAACAACGCCAACCACACTCTCCGTCATCCCAGGCCTTGAGCCTGGGATCCATGCGGCTGCTGCTGATGGATGCGGCGTGGATGCTCGGCTCAAGGCCGAGCATGGCGGAGAGTGGGGTGCACACGAGAAAACCATTCACCGCGCAGAGACCTGTTGCCAATGCCATCCGCTAGCGAAATCAGATAGCCAGTCATGCCTTGATGAGGAAGGGGAGGGCCTCCCCTCAGCAGATCTCCGTCTTGCTGATCTTGATGCCGAAACCTTCCAGGCCGACATAGTGGCGCTCGCGGCTGGTGAGCAGCTTGATCGAGCTGACGCCGAGATCCTTGAGGATCTGGGCGCCGAGGCCGATTTCCAGCCATTCGCTCTCGCGCGTCTGCGCCTCGGCATGGGCTTCGCGGCCCTGGTTGCGGGCCTTGCGGCCATTGTCGTAATGGCCGACGCCGACGGAGCCCTCGCGCAGATAGACGATGATGCCGCGGCCTTCGGCGGCGATCTTCTCCATGTAGAAGTCGACCGGGCTGTTCTTGCCGAAGAGATCCTCGGCGACATTTTCCGGATGCAGGCGCACCGGAATGTCGACGCCGTCGCGGATGTCGCCGAAGACGACGGCGAGATGCTGCATCGGGTCCCAGGGCAGGGCATAGGTGTGGGCCTTGGCCTTGCCGAACGGCGTGTCGATGTCGAAGCTCGCGCCGTGCTCGACCAGCGTTTCCTTGCGCTGGCGATAAGCGATGAGGTCGGCGACGGAGACGAGCTTCAGCCCGTGCTTCTCGGCGAAATCGACAACCTGCGGCCCGCGGGTGACGGTGCCGTCGTCATTGACCAGTTCGGAGATGACGCCGATCGGCGGCAGGCCGGCGAGCCGGCAGAGATCGACGGCCGCTTCCGTATGGCCCGAGCGCATCAGCACGCCGCCTTCGCGCGATACCAGCGGGAAGATATGGCCGGGACGGACGAAATCGGCGGCCCCGACATTCGGATTGGCGAGGTTGCGCACCGTCAACGTCCGGTCGTCGGCCGAGATGCCCGTCGTCGTACCGTGCTTGAAATCCACCGAGACGGTGAAGGCGGTCGTGTGGGCCGAATCGTTTTCCGCCACCATCGCGTTGAGGTTGAGGCGCTTGGCCTCTTCCTTCGGCATGGGTGCGCAGACGATGCCTGAGGTGTGGCGCACGATGAAGGCCATCTTCTCCGGCGTGGTGTGGACGGCGGCGACGATCAAATCGCCCTCGTTCTCGCGGTCATTGTCGTCCATGACGACGACGATTTCGCCGGCCTCGAAGGCCCTGATGGCGTCGACGACGCGCTTCTGATCGTAAGACATGGACGCTCCTATTTCAGACGGCCTGTCTGGCCGCGGTCGCGAAGATAATGATCGGCAATGGCGCAGGCGACCATCGCCTCGCCGATCGGCACGGCGCGAATGCCGACGCAGGGGTCGTGCCGGCCCTTGGTGCGCACGTCGACATTCTTGCCATCGGCGTCGATCGACTGGCGTTCGGTCAGGATCGACGAGGTCGGCTTGACGGCGAAACGCGCCACGATTGGCTGTCCGGTCGAGATCCCGCCGAGAATACCGCCGGCATTGTTGGAAAGGAAGATCGGCGTTCCGTCATTGCCCATGCGCATCTCGTCGGCATTGTCTTCGCCTGAGGTTTCGGCGGCGGCAAAACCATTGCCGATCTCCACACCCTTGACGGCATTGATCGACATCAGTAGCGAGGCGATGTCCTGGTCGAGCTTGGAATAGATCGGCGCGCCGAGACCTGCGGGCACGCCTTCGGCGATCACTTCGATAACAGCGCCGATGGACGAGCCGGCCTTGCGGATGCCGTCGAGATATTCCTCCCAGACCGGCACGATTGCCGCATCCGGCGAGAAGAACGGGTTTTGTCCGACCTGGTCCCAGTCCCAGTTGCTGCGGTCGACCTTGTGTTTGCCGACCTGCACCAGGGCGCCGCGCACGGTGACACCTGGCACGACGAGGCGGGCGATGCCCCCGGCCGCAACCCGGGCGGCGGTCTCGCGCGCCGAGGAGCGGCCGCCGCCGCGATAGTCGCGAATCCCGTATTTGAGGTCATAGGTATAGTCGGCATGGCCGGGCCGGTATTGCCGGGCGATCTCGCCATAATCCTTGGAGCGCTGGTCGGTGTTCTCGATCAGCATGGAGATCGGCGTGCCTGTGGTCGTCATCGTCTCGCCGTCGGCATCGAGCATGACGCCGGACAGCACCTTCACCAGATCGTCCTCGCGCCGCTGCGTCACGAAGCGGGATTGGCCGGGCTTGCGCTTGTCGAGCCAGACCTGGAGGTCTTCGAGCTTGAAGCGCAGACCTGGAGGGCAGCCGTCGACGACGCAGCCGAGCGCCGGACCATGACTTTCGCCCCAGGTGGTTACGCGGAAGAGGTGACCGAATGTATTGTGTGACATGTGTTCCCACGGCGGCGCCTGAACGCCGGTCGCCGCCGGCCGCGCCATTGCTTGAAAAGGCGCGACACTCATAGGCCAAAAAACCGCCGAGGCAAAAGCCTTTATTTGCGTCAAACCGGCAGCGGCGGAAATGCTGTTTCGCTCCTTTGCGGCATGGCCGTCACGAAGCCAGCCGCCATCCAGTTCCGGCCGCAGCAGCGGCGAGATCAGCGAGGCAACGGGCGTGGTTAACGCAGCGCCTTGATTATGTTTAAAATGCCATTCATCAATTGGGCGGGAAAAGCCATTCTTACGGGCAATTTTCGCCATATTCAGGAGATTATCTGTGGCCAGTGTTCTCGTGCAGCGTTTCAAGAGGATTGTTGCCATGCGTTTCGTCGTCGCCACGCTTTTGGCCACAGCAAGTTTCCTGTCGCCGATGAGCGGTTTTGCCGAGAGCGCCGATGTCGAGGCGACGATCAAGAAGGTCGACACGGCCAATCTCGTGCTGACGCTCGACGATGGCAAGACCTATCAGGCGCCGGAGGAATTCAATTTCGACGGCCTCGAAGCCGGCGTGAAGGTCATCGTCTTCTATACCGAGGTCGACGGCAAACGCGTCATCAACGACCTCGATATCGTCAAGTAGGCAGTTTCCGGAGAATGGTCGTGTGAGGTTGGCGCCAATGGCTGCCCCTCACCCTAACCCTCTCCCCGCTCGCGGGGCGAGGGACTTGCCCCACGAAAGCGAGTGGACCGGAGAGGGCGCGGCATGTCCCTTCGCCCCGCGAGCGTGGGTCCGGAGGACGGGTCGAGACACGTGGCTCGACCCCGGTTCGGTGGCGGCAGCCGGATGAGGGGCTCATATCGGCGATCTCCCCCGGGCCAAACAACTCGCTCCCATCCCAATCCGACCAGCACTGAGCGCAGCGCCCTGATGCCTACAGCCAGACGATCGTCCGCTCGCGCGTATCAATCCTGACGATCCGGTCCTGTGGTATACCGCCTTCGGCGGCGGTGCTCTTAGGCAGGTCGGCAATCGCCTGGAACAGCGTGCGGATGACGCCGCCATGGGTGACGCAGACAGTCGGGCGATCGACGGAGCGCAGCCATGCGCTTGTGCGCCAGGAGAGGATCTCGTAGCTCTCCGCATCGTCACCGGGTGGAATGAAATCCCATTTCGAGGCATTGCGTTCGGCCACCCGCTCGGCCTGCGTCGCCCTCAGTTCCTTGAGCGTCGAGCCCTCCCAGTCTCCGAAGGAAATCTCCACCAGCCTCGGATCGGTGCGATAGGCAAGCGGCGGCAGTCCCATGGCGGCGCGCATGATCTCCATCGTTGCGCGCGTGCGTCCGAGCGGGCTTGCGACAAAATCGAATTCGCCCACGGTATCGCCGAGGATCTTGGCCAGCTCGATGCCGTTCTGCCGGGCCTGTTCCAGGCCGATGGCGTTCATCGGCACATCCTTCTGGCCCTGCAGGCGACGCTCGGCATTCCAGTCGGTCTGACCGTGTCTGATCACGTAGATGAGCACGGTCTCGACTCCGGGGGGACTTAGTCCTTGACGACCGAAATATCCGGCGCGTCGACCGCCTTCATGCCGATGACATGATAGCCGCTGTCGGCGTGATGCACTTCACCGGTGACCGAGCGCGACAGGTCGGACAGCAGATAGAGGCCGACGTCGCCGACTTCCTCGATGGTGACCGTGCGGCGCAGCGGGGCATTATATTCGTTCCACTTCAGAATATAGCGGAAATCGCCGATGCCGGAGGCGGCGAGCGTCTTGATCGGCCCGGCCGAAACGGCGTTGACGCGGATGTTCTGCGGCCCGAGATCGACGGCGAGATATTTGACGCTCGCTTCGAGCGCGGCCTTGGCGACGCCCATGACATTATAGTTCGGCATGACCTTTTCGGCGCCGTAATAGGTTAGCGTCAGCATCGAGCCGCCGTCCGTCATCAGCTTCTCGGCGCGGCGTGCGACCGAGGTGAAGGAGTAGACGGAAATCTGCATCGTCTTGGTGAAATTGTCGGGCGAGGTGTCGATGTAGCGGCCGGTCAGTTCGTCCTTTTCGGAAAAGCCGATCGCATGCACGAGGAAATCGATCTTGCCCCACAGCTTTTCGACATTTTCGAAAACCGCGTCGATGGTGGATTCGTCGGCGACATCGCAGTGGCCGACGAGCGTCGCGTCGATCTCGGCTGCAAGCGGCTCGACACGCTTCTTCAGCGCATCGCCCTGATAGGTGAGCGCGACTTCTCCGCCCTGCGCATGAATGGCCTTGGCAATACCCCACGCAATCGAACGATTGTTGGCGACACCCATGATGACGCCGCGTTTGCCTGCCATGAGGCCGGATGCTTGAGCCATATTTCGCTCCCTAGGATTCTGATCGATCCTGCCTATGGCATAGGCCGTTAATCGGTTCAAGCTTGGCCTGGATCATCAACTGTTAGGGATCGTAACAAAGGGTGCGAATGTCATAAGAATTTCACAGGAACAGGCCTTCGCGCATGCTCCGCATGAGATCTGTGATCTTGTCGTCGGGTTTTTCCCACAGGATGATGCGCAATTCGACGACGAGATCGCCTCTGCTGCCGTCTTCCCGCGGCAATCCCTGGCCGGGAATCGCGATCGTCTTGTCCGAGCCCGACCATGCGGGAACGGTGATATCAAGCGGCCCGGCCGGGCCGTCGATGCGCGCCTCGGTGCCGAGCACGGCATTCTCGATACTGATCGGCAGCACGGCGTGCAGGTCGAAACCATCGACGGTGAAGCGCGGATCGGGGGCGATGCGGATATTGACGACGGCATCGCCGCGCTGCATGCCCGGCAGCTTGAAGCCCTGTCCCTTGAGCCTGATCTCGTGCCCATCCGTGGTGCCGGCCGGCAGCACGAAGCCGATTTCGCGGCCCTCCGGCAACGACGTGTTGATCCAGCCGCTTTTCAGCACGTCGTCGACCGTGACCGTCGCCGTCGTCACCTCGTCCGGCGCTTTCTCGAGGCCGCTATCCTTGGCGCCGGTGAAACGGCGCACCAGCGATGTCAGGATGCTGAGCGGCAGCGACAGGTTGGCGGCATTGTTTGATGTCTCGCCGGGTTCCTCCTCGGCTTCGGGGGCCTCGCCATCCACACGTTTGCCCGCTTCGGACTGCGTCTGGCCCTGCGTCTGCGTCTGCTGGGCGCGGCCCTGCGCCTGGCCGCCTGCCGCAGCGCGTGTCTGCGCGCCGAAAATGCGCTCGACCATCTCTTCGGCACCTTCGCCGGTGCCGGTCTGCTGTTTTGGGCCTTCGGCCGCGGCCTTCTGGGCAGCCCGCGCAAGCTCTTCCATCACCCGCTCGGCATTGGCCTGCGCCGCCTTGGCGCGGGCCGCAGCCTCGCGCGCCGCCTGGCGCTGCTGCATGATCGTCTGTTCCTGCTTCTTGGCTTCCGCCACCCGCACGGCATTGTCGAACAGGCTGCGTTTGCGCGGATCTCTCAGCGTTTCGTAGGCGCGGCCGATCTCGGCGAAGCGGGCAGTCGCCGTCGGATCGTCCTGATTGTGGTCGGGATGGGCTGCTTTGGCCATGTTGCGCCAGGCCGCCTTGATCTCTTCTGCCGCCGCGTCGCGCTTGACGCCCAGAATTTTGTAAGGATCGCGCATGTCAAAACCGCCGGTGTTGCGATGCGGGTGACGCCTGTCATTGCCCGGCATCCCCGCCCAATATCGAAGTTCAATATCAACATGTGAGGCGCCACCGGCCACAAAGGCACGCATAGCCACTCTCGACACCGATCGTGCGGCCGAGTTGCTAATCACTTCTTATTTCCGTGGAGAGATGGGGAGTGTTTTGCCGGAAATGGTTAGCTCTTTGCTAAGCATTCGCGACAAAGCAGGCGGCCGTTAACTGTCGCGCGCCGAATCGGTTCCGGCAGATCAAATTTCCCGCCGGACTTTAACTTTCACGCCGGAAATTAGCTTTCCCGCCGGAAATTAACTTTCCGGCTGGAAGCTCAGCAGCTGCCAGTTGCCGCCGCCGACGAGGCAGGTCTTGCCGTAGAATTTGGCGATCCCGACATAGGAATGCCGCGTCGTGCGGAACTGCCGGCAGACCTGGCCCGACTCGTTGTTTTCGACGATCGTATCTATGACGCCGGCGCTGCCGGTCGATGCATTCGCCCAGGGAAGCGGCTGGCCTTCGAGCTTGTGCACATCGGCCGAGGTCACGGCGTTGCGCACTGTCATCTCGTCCGAAAGCGTGTCGGTGCTCGGCGGCGTCTGCGGCACGGTGCCGGTGGCCACCGACCGGTCGACCTTGGCTTCGCTCAAGAAATCCATCCCGCCCGCGAGGCAGCCGGAAAGCGACAGCATTGCGGCGCCGACAACCAGGAAGACGCTGCTGCGTTGCCGCAGGCCCTTTGTATGGCGATATGACTTTGCTATGACTTCCACCCTGCGTCCTGTCCAGTTATCAAAAGCTGGGCGAGTTTTGAATAATCCGGGGCATTTGAACCAATATGTCGGCAAACGAGTTAACAAGCGGTGACTTTACCGAAAGTGGCGAGCCCTTCAAGCTCTTTGCCGAATGGCTGAAGGAGGCGGAGGCCTCCGAACCGAACGATCCCAATGCGGTGGCGCTGGCAACGGTCGATGAGCATGGTCTTCCCAATGTCCGCATGGTGCTCCTGAAGGGATTCGACGATGACGGTTTCGTCTTCTACACCAATTTCGAGAGCCAGAAAGGTCGCGAAATCTTGGGGCAGAAGAAAGCCGCCATGTGTTTCCACTGGAAAAGCCTGCGCCGCCAGGTGCGGTTGCGAGGACCTGTCGAGATCGTGAGCGACGCCGAAGCCGACGCCTATTTCAAGACGCGGGCGCGCGGCAGCCGCATCGGCGCCTGGGCCTCCAAACAATCGCGTCCGCTCGAAAGCCGATTCGCGCTGGAGAAGGCGGTGGCGGAATACACCGCCCGCTACGCCATTGGCGAGATACCCCGGCCTCCCTATTGGTCGGGCTTCCGCATCCGGCCGACCTCGATCGAATTCTGGAAAGATCAGCAGTTCCGCCTGCATGACCGCATCGAATTTCGTCGCCCATCCCCAGTCGGGGCCTGGGAAAAGGTACGGATGTACCCTTAGCTTACCCTCTACCGGCCCATCAGTTTCAGCGGAATGCCGGAAGCAAGCGCCGAGACGTAGCGCCGCTTCTGGTAGTAGCCGTTCAGCGACATGCGCGGGAGATAGCCGATCTTGCCGGTCGCCGGCAGCCCCGGCTGCGTCGTGACCGCGACCGAAAAGCCCAGCCGGCCGGCAAGTGTCTCCTCGCGGGCGGTCGCCGCCTCCGGCGTGCCGTAGGGATAGGCAATCGCGGCGGGACGGGCGCCGGTCAGCGCCTCGACATAATCGGCCGAAACTTCCATCTCGATCCGCGCTTCGGCCTCCGGCAGGCGGGCAAGCGCGCGATGGCTGATCGTATGGGCGCCGAGCGTTGCAAGCGGATGTCGGGCGAGCCGCTGCAACTGCACCGGTCCCATCACCAGATCGCGCACGATATCGGTCGGCTCGATGCCGTGTTCCCGGGCCAGCATATCGAGGGTGGCAACGGCGCGCGCCTCGTCGAAGCGGTGGATATACCCGGCGAAGCGGTCGAAGGCATCCCATTGCTGCCGCGGGTCGGCGAGGGCCAGCCGCTCGCTGCCGTGGCCGAAATCGAAGCGGATTTCTTTTGGCCGTCGCAACAGGACGGCGAGCGTTTCCCACCAGATGCTGTGGGAACGTTCGGCATAACCCTTGGTGACGAACACCGTGAAAGGCGCCCGATGCCGCTCGAACACCGGCAGCGCATGCTCCATGTTGTTGATGTAGCCGTCGTCGAGCGTAAAGGCCGCAAACGGCCGGCCGCCCTCGGGTTCGGCCAGAAGCGCCGGCAGCTGGTCGAGCCGCACGAAGCGAAAGCCGTCGCGCGTCAGTCGCCTGAGCGCCGCATCGAGAAAATGCGGCGTTATTTCAAGATGCGCGTTCGGCGCAAAGGCGTGGGGCTCGTGCGGGCGGACATGGTGCAGCGTGAAGATGACCCCGCGCCCGCGCGCCTGCCGCATCAGGCCGGCCGCGGCGATCAACGAGGATGCCTCGAGCCCGGCGCCGATCGCCACGCGTTTTGCCAGTCGCTTCAATTGCCCCGTCATGCGCCGCCCATTGTCGTTTGCCACAAACTAGCAACGGCGGCTTAAGCCTTGCTGAATCCCGCTTTCACACAGCTTCTTTCGTTTTCTGTTAACCAAGGCGATGAAAAGACTAGAAAAATCGTAGGCGTTGCCGCAAAGTCGCGCCAAACTTCCGGCTTCTGTCACATTACGACACATGGCCGGCCCATCGAGAGCCAGCGCATCAGGGGGAACTCCATGAGAAAGCTATTGGCGGCTGTTTTGACCGTAACGCTGGCCGTTTCGGCGCCGCTTGCGGCTCTTGCCGGCAGCGCCTCGCTGGTCCTCGATGCCCGCACCGGCAAGGTCCTCGCCTCCGAAAACGCCGATACGCTGAACCATCCGGCCTCGCTGACGAAGATGATGACGCTCTATCTCACCTTCGAGGCGCTGAAACGCGGCAAGATCGCCTGGGATACGCCGATCCAGATGTCGAAATACGCTGCCGCGCGGCCGCCGACCAAGCTGGGCGTCAAGGCCGGGGGCACCATAACAGTGCGCGAGGCAGTTTATGGCATGATCGTCAAATCCGCCAATGACGCCGCTGCCGCGATCGGCGAGACGCTCGGCGGTTCGGAGGCCGGCTTTGCCCGGATGATGACGGCCAAAGCCCGCCAGCTCGGCATGAGCCGCACCGTCTTCGTCAATGCCTCTGGCCTGCCGGACAGCCGCCAGGTGACGACGGCGCGCGACATGTCGACGCTCGCCGTGGCGCTGATCAAGAATTATCCCAATGAATACCGCCTGTTCTCGACGGCAAGCTTCAGTTTCCGCGGCAAGACCGTGCGCGGCCACAACAATCTCATGTACCGCTACCAGGGCATGGACGGCATCAAGACGGGTTACACCAACGCATCCGGCTTCAACCTCGTCAGCGCCGTCAGAGACGGCAACCGCCGCGTCGTCGGCGTCGTGCTCGGCGGCCGCACCGCCCGCAGCCGCGACGCCAGGATGGAAGCGCTGCTCGACCGCTATCTCGGCCGCGCCTCGTCATCCGGCGGCGCCAGGCTGATGGCGAGCGTCGGCGCCAGGGAACCGGTCGAAGTCGCGTCTGCGGCTGACTCTTCCGATGTTCCGGTGCCGCTCAACGCCCGGCGCCCGGACGAAGATCCCGCAGCCAAGAGCCTGGCTTATGCCGATGACGCCGTCGTGCCGCTGGAACGTCCTGTCGCCATGGACGAGATCCTGAATGCCGGCAAGACCGGCAAGGCTCCGGCCGAGAAAACCGACGGCACCTGGCAGATCCAGATTTCGGCGGCCCCCAGCGCCGATGCGGCGCGTGCGCTTCTTGCACAGGCCCAGTCGGAAGGCGGCGCACCGCTGGTTTCCGCCTCGCCCTACACTGAGGCGGTCGGGCAGGGGGCGAACCGGATCTATCGCGCCCGCTTCGTCGGCTTCGCGAGCAAGGACGCCGCCGCCTCCGCCTGCGATGCGCTGAAGCAGCGCTCCTATGACTGCGTGCTGCTGCCCGACCACAGCTGATCCCAGCGGCATCATACTCGGCTCTGGACAAGCAGCGGGAATCAGCGTCTCCTCCATAAACAAAAGGAGAACATCCATGCTGCGCCGTCTCGCCGACCAGTTCGAAGCCGCTTCCGCTGTCCATGTCGCCGAGAGCGGCATCGAGCGGGATGACGACTGGTTCCTTTTGAAGCTGCAGGAGGAAATGGGAGAGCTCACCCAGGCCTGGAACCGGCTGACCGGTCGGGGCCGTGCCAAAGGCCGCTCTCCCGAGGATATCAGGCGCGATCTCGCAGACGAGACTGCCGACCTGCTCGGTCACCTCCTGCTGTTTGCTCGCCGTAACGACATCGACATCGCCGCCGCGATCGAACGGAAGTGGCGGTTTCAGCCGGCACAGACGCCCAACACCTAAGCGCCACGTCAGCTGTCCGATCGACTAGAGCGGTTCAGGTTTTCACGGAAGCGCTGAACCACTCTAACTTTTTGTTTTTACGCAATTCCGGACGGCAAACCGCTTCGCACTTTTCCTGGAATTGCTCTAAGAGAGCTGGCTCAACAGGCTCACGAGCCAGAACGAAACTGCCGAAATCATTGCCGCGGCCGGCAGGGTGATGATCCATGCGATCACGATGTTGCCGGCAAGCCCCCACCTGACGGCGGAGACGCGCCGGGCGGCGCCGACGCCGATGATGGCGCCGGTAATGGTATGGGTGGTCGAAACGGGGATGCCGAGCCAGGTGGCGCCGAACAGCGTCAAGGCACCGCCCGTTTCGGCGCAGAATCCTTGCATCGGGTTCAGCCGGGTGATCTTCGAGCCCATCGTATGGACGATGCGCCAGCCGCCGAACAAGGTGCCGAGCGCCATCGCCGCCTGGCATGAAATCACCACCCAGAGCGGCACGTGGAAGCTGCCACCGAGATAGCCTTGCGAGTAAAGAAGCACGGCAATGATGCCCATGGTCTTCTGGGCGTCATTGCCGCCGTGACCGAGCGAATAGAGCGATGCCGACACGAATTGCAGAAAACGGAAGGACCGGTCGACGGCAAAAGGCGTTTGCCGGATGAAGGTCCAGGTCACCGCCAGAATGAGGAACAATGCCAGCAGGAATCCGATCAACGGCGACATGACGATGGCGCTCGCGGTCTTGAGAAGGCCACTCCAGACGATCGAACTCAAGCCGGTTTTGGCAAGGCCCGCACCGACCAGCCCGCCGACCAGGGCATGGGATGAACTGGAGGGAATGCCGAAGATCCAGGTTACGACATTCCAGACGATGGCGCCGATCAAGGCCGCGAAAATCACCTGCGGTGTGACGATCGCCGGGTCGATGATGCCGGTCCCGAGCGTCTCGGCCACATGCAGGCCGAAGAACAGGAAGGCGATGAAATTAAAGAATGCCGCCCAGAAGACCGCATATTGCGGCCTCAGGACCCGTGTCGAGACGATTGTTGCGATCGAGTTGGCCGCATCATGCAGGCCATTGAGAAAATCGAACAGCAGCGCGACGCCGATGAGGCCGACAAGAAGCGGAAGAGCGAGGGCGGCATCCATCAGACATTCTCGATCACGATGCCGCTGATCTCGTTGGCGACGTCTTCGAAACGGTCGACCACCTTCTCCAGCTCGCCGTAGATCTCGCTGCCGATCATATAGGCCATCGCATTGCCGGCGCCGTGCCGGCGAAACAGATCCTTGAGCCCCTGCTCGTGCAACTCGTCGGAGCGCCCTTCCACCCGCGTGACCTGCTCGACGATCGCAGAAAGCCGCGGCGCATTGGCGCTCATGCGATCAAGCAAGGGAATGGCCTCGGCGATGAGATTGGCAGCTTCCACAACGGTCTTGCCCATCTCCTGCATCCCCGGATCGAAGCTGGTCTGCTCGAAGAGCCGGATGGTTTTGACGGTCTTGTGCATCATGTCGATCGCATCATCCATGGATTGGATGAGATCCTTGATGTCTCCACGATCGAAAGGTGTGATGAAGCTCCGCCGGACGGCCTGCATGACTTCGCGCGTTATATCGTCGGCCTGATCTTCCAACCGCACGATCGTTTCGCATTGATGCTCGATCTCTATTCCCGACAGCAACCTGTCCAGAGCCTGTGCGGCGTCGACGATCGTTCTGGAATGTTGTTCGAAAAGGACGAAAAACCGGTCTTCGCGCGGCATCAACTTCCGAAACCAACCCAGCATGAACACCTCGTGATTTTTGATCTGCGCTATGGATGACGAGCCGTCCTAAACCCTATCCCGTTGAAGAGATAGGGCCGAGTTTCGGTTTGTGACAGTTTTATGACAATTGTGGCGCGACAGGAACATGGCCATTACCGGCCGTCGACCCTTTGCAGCATCTGCAGTCAGCCGACCTTATACCGGTAAAACTTGGTGTCCACGGTCATCAGCGGGAAGGAGCGGGGCAGGGCGCTCTTGGCAATCTCGGTAAAGCCGTTCTTCTCGTAGAAGCGATGGGCGGCAACGAATTTGTCCGTGGTGCCGAGGAAGATGTCGGTGAGGCCGGCATCTCTGGCGTGGTCGAAGAGGCGCTCGAGAAGCCGCGCCGCCACGCCGTGCTCGCGGCCGCGAACCTCGGCGGCGACGAACATCTTGCGCAGCGCTGCCTGATTATTACCGATGTCCTTCAGCCCGAGCGTGCCGACGATCGCGCCGTCCTTGACGGCGACCCAGAACTGACCTTTGCCGGACTGGTAGAAATCCGGGATGACCCGGAGATCCGGCTGCGCATCGGCTGTGATGTCGATGCCGAACTCCTCGCGCTGAATCGGCAGGATCACCGACAGCACGTCATCGGCATCGCCGGCGGCAAAGGGTCTGATTTCGATCTCTGCCATGATCAAATACTCCGCCTCAGGTCTGCGTGCCGCCGACGGTGATCTGATCCATGCGCAGATGCGGCTGGCCGACGCCGACCGGAACCCATTGGCCGGCCTTGCCGCAATTGCCGATGCCGGTATCGAGCTTCATGTCGTTGCCGATCATCGACACCCGCTTCATCGCATCCGGGCCGTTGCCGATCAGCATCGCCCCCTTGATCGGCGCGCCGAGCTTGCCGTTCTCGATCAGATAGGCCTCGGTGCAGCCGAAGACGAATTTGCCGGAGGTGATGTCGACCTGGCCGCCGCCGAAGGAGACGGCATAGATGCCCTTCTTCACCGAGGCGATGATCTCATCAGGCGTCTTGTCGCCGCCGAGCATATAGGTGTTGGTCATGCGCGGCATCGGCACGTGGGCATAGCCCTGGCGGCGGCCATTGCCGGTGGGCGCCATGCCCATTAGCCGGGCATTCTGCCGATCCTGCATGTAGCCGACCAGCTTGCCGTTCTCGATCAGCACGTTGTAGCCGGACGGCGTACCCTCGTCGTCGATGGTGATCGAGCCGCGGCGGTTGTCGATCGTGCCGTCATCGACGACGGTGACGCCGGGCGCGGCGACGATCTGACCGAGAAGGCCTGCAAAGGCCGACGTCTTCTTGCGGTTGAAATCGCCTTCCAGCCCGTGGCCGACGGCCTCGTGCAGCATCACGCCCGGCCAGCCGGAGCCGAGAACGACGTCCATCGTGCCGGCCGGCGCATCGATCGCCTCCAGATTGACGAGTGCCTGGCGCAGCGCCTCGTCGGCGCCATATTGCCAGCTGCCCTCGGCGATGAAATCGCCAAAGCCGATGCGCCCGCCGCTGCCGTAAGAGCCGCTCTCCTGCCGCTCGCCTTCACCGACTACGACGGAAATGTTGATGCGCGTCATCGGCCGGATGTCGCGGACACGGTGGCCGTCGGCGCGCAGGATGTCGACGACCTGCCAGCTCGCCGCGACCGAGGCGGTAACCTGCCGCACCTTGTCGTCCTTGCCTCTGATATAGGCGTCGATGTCCTGCAGGACCTTGACCTTCTCCTCGAAGCTCGGCTGGCCGATTGGGTTCTGGTCGCCGTAGAATTTCTTGTTGGTGCCCTGGGGAGCGGCGGCATAGCTGCCGGAATAGCCGCGCGTCACCGCGCCGACCGCATCGGCCGCCCGCTTCAGCGCCGCCACCGAGAGGTCGCCGGCATGGGCATAACCCACGGCTTCGCCGGCAACGGCGCGAAGTCCGAAACCCTGTTCCGTATTGAAGCTGCCGCCCTTCAGCCGGCCATTGTCGAAGGTCAGCGCCTCGGCCTGGGCATGCTCGATAAACAGCTCGCCGTCATCGGCGCCGGCGAGCGCCTCGGCGACGAGACCCCGCATCGTGGCCTCGTCGGCATCGAAAAGCGTCAGGAGATCGGTGGTCATGGTCTGGCTCCAATGGCATGCGTTCGGGAATGCGCTTGCGCCTTAGATAGGGCTCCTGTTGATAAAGAGTGAAGCCCTGCGGTGGAATTATTATTGCTGGAGTTGGAATGGCAAGTTGAGAGGGGAATTGTCTCGTACGAGGTATTATGCAGCAACGGCACTCTAACCTTCGTCGTACCATGCCACCGAACTTGGGATCATGGGCGCCTCCGAGTGCGGCGTGGATGCTCGGGTCAAGCCCGAGCATGACGGAGTGTGAGGCGACATGCGGAGTAACACATGGAAGGCGAGGGAAGAGCACCGGCCATGCGCTGTCGTCGAGTTTGGCGGCAGCCCACCCCAACCTCCGTCATCCCAGGCCTTGAGCCTGGGATCCATGGCTGCCTCGCGGGCCCCGTGAAATGCTCGGGTTTGAAGGGAAGCGGAGCTGCGCTCAGCGTTCGAAATCCGGGCCAGCCGCCCTCACGGCAGCGCGTCAAAACCTTCGGCGAAGCCCTTGAGGTCGACGGGGATGCCGATGCCTTCTTCCGGGGTCTGGAAGACGATGAAGGTGGCCTGGGCGCCGCTGCGGAAGGTCTTGAGCAGTTCGTCCTCCAGCACGACTTCGGCATAACAGCCGTCGGCGAAGCAGCGGACGAAATAGGCGCGGCCGATATCCTTGCCGTCGACATTGAGGCCGAGGCCGTTCGGCAGGAGCACGCCGAGCGGCGCCAGCACGCGCAGGATCTTCGATTTGCGGTCGGCCGTCTTCAAGACGACGACGGAAAGCCCGACCTCCGGCCGGTCCTCGGCGATGACATTCTGCATCAGCGCGCATTGCTCGGTCGCCGCGCCGGCCGGCTTGTCGCAGACGACAGACCATGCGCCGTGATTGGATTTCACTGTGCCCGGCGCCTGCGGCTGGGTCTGGCCGGGCGTCACCTGGATATTCGGGTTGGCAGCCGGGGGCTGCTGGGCCGGGGCAGGGGCCGCCGGTGCAGGGGTGGCCGGTGCAGGGG